>NZ_AHMM02000001.1 GCF_000243675.2 Leptospira inadai serovar Lyme str. 10
ATAGGTAAAGGTCGAGGCGATCTCTCCTCCATTCGTAGTTTGCGAAATCAATCGTCCAAGCTGGTCATACAGATTTGTAACGCTACTTCCTCGTGCATCCGTTTGGGAAAGAACTCTTCCCATTAGATCGTAGGTATAACTCACCGTTCCCGAATTTGAATCGGAGTAACTCGTTTTTCTTCCCGCTATATCATAAGAAATTGAAGTAACTAAGCCGCTTGGGTCAGTGATCGTTTTCTGTCCCCCGTGTGGATCATAACCTTACCCACTAATCTTTGTTTGTGGGCGGCCCCCTGCACTTCGTTCCGGGTCACGCTGCTCCGGGCTTCGCGTTCGCTACGGTCCCAGCGACTCTTGTCTCTTACCGTAAACCATTATCCGCAAACGCTGCGACTGCTTCGCACCCTACACATCGTTGCCGCGGGAAAAGGAGGCAGTTTTTCGCGGAGAAGTTTCTTTACACATAAAGAAGATTTTAATTACGCAAATTCGAAGAACTTTTTTCATTGACTATATAAAATTCTGCCTATTTCATTAATTACAAAGCCATTTTAGGCAATTATCAAAATTGTTCTGAAGTATAAAAGATGAAAAGAGTCCTGATACTCACCACTTTACTTTTTTTAATAAGCTGCAAGCAAGGAGGCAGCTCGAATACTACTACCGATCTACTTACATTGGCAGGAATTTCAGCAGCAACCAGTTGTGCTGGAAGTGTAACGGCTACCACTACGACTCAGACCATCCCGTTTGTTATTAAAAATATTGGATTTGTGATAACTAAACCTTATGTTAGTAGCAATGTTTTCTTTAAGAGCATTACAATCGGACAAGCGGCAGTTTTTACCTCGCAGACATCTAATTTACGAAATTATTCATTCGGCTTGTATACGTCTTCGGCAGACCCGTGTGCAAGCCCGCAGCGGGAAAATAATATCATACAAGCTATTGAAACTGTTGGACAGAAACTATTTACCTATATGTTCTTTGACTCAGGCAATTTTCTCGTTAATCCAATGTCTGCACAAAGCTCCACATTAATTCCTTCGGATATAAGTGTTTCATTATCACCGACGGTTCCCTGTCAAAGTGCGGTAACGACTGCGAGCGGTACTTCCCAGCCAGTTACTATGGTGGCAGTGGGGCAAATGACTGCCGGGTATATCCTTGTAAATGGAATAACGACCAGCCAAACTCTAAAAATAACTTCTACGTCGACAATTCTTCAAAATTATCAATTCTACGTTTACGATAATAATAATGCCTGCAATATAACCTATAAACAGTTTGACGCAAATGAAGGTGCTTCAAGCACCAATTATCTGATGCAGTTCCAACCGAACGTTTCCGGAACTTATGTTATTTTCCTATATTCTACAGTTAACCCAACTGTACCGACTGACTTGATGGTCCAAATTCAGTAATATTCTAAAAGGTTAATTTTTCGTTTACCTATTTATTAGAATTTTGTACCAAATGAAAGGTTAAAGAAAATTTTACCAGGATGGTTTTTCGTAGATGAAATTTGATATTGTTCGTAAAGCAATGTATTAATAGAGGCTATCTGGATACCCGGAGAAAAAGCTCTTCCGTCGATTTGAACTACTGCCGATCTATTTCCGGATAATTCCTTTAATGCACCTCCTTCTATTTGTAAAAAGAAACGTTCATTGAGCATCCATCTCCAACCTAAACTTAGTACTCCAAAAGCTGTGTTCGTTCTCTGAAAATTAACTGAAGTTGTCGATGAAGCAGAAAGTTGATTGTTTACATTTAAGTCTTGACCCAAATGCGTATCCACATTTAAATTCGGTTGTTTTCCTCCTGCAATAGAAATAAAAAATGATCCCGTTGTTGGGAAAAACTTTAAAAAAGCTAAACCACCTAATTTCTTGGGATGATCGTATGTCTCGCAAGAATAGAATTGAATGAGTTTTGAACAAGCTTCATAAGCTGGATTATTCGATGACTCAAAATCCTTTAATGTGTAATTTATGCTTAATCCAACGGTGATTCTTTCTGAAATATATCTCTCGTAAGATATCGTTGCAGCACGTACAGGATCGACAACCGAAAGCCCGGCATAAATGGAATTTTTAAAATTGGATTTTAGATTTGATAAATCTTCAGATTTTATGGCGCTATGAAAAATTAATAGCGCCATAAAAAATATTTTTTGAATAGCTTTCAAGTCAATAATACCTCTCTATCAATATTAATTTTTTATTCAATTTTAACCATCCTATATTTCATTAGTGTTCAACCATCACCGCCGGAATTGCCTGAACAGTTTTTATAAAGTAAGAAAGTATTCTCTATAAAAGTAATATTCCCTTCTGTATGCCGAATTGACCCGTCTTGCGGGTTAGGATAACCGGCCCCTTCAAAATCTTGAGATCCCCAATAAAATTCGGTAAATGACTTAGTAGTGCTGCAAGCAGCATGAGCATTATCGATCGAATCTTGCGCTTGACCATCCTTAAACCTAAAGTGAATGTCCCATTTAAAGACTCGGTTCCAACCACCCTTGTTGAAAAATTTGTCTTTATCAATGCCATATTGATTCCAAAAATAAATCATAATTTGCCCACAAACTTGAGGTCCAAATTGGTCATTGCAATCTCCGATTATACCCATTCCATATAGTGTTAAAGTGAAATCTATTGTTGCATTGGCAGTCTTTCTAAAATATGCATCTCGAGCTTTCCCCGTATTCCACCAATCGTTGAGGTTATACCATCTTGCTAGTCTACGCGCACCAAACCATGAATTCTTCGGGTCCCAGAAGAGTTTTCCCTTAGGAATAAAAGTGGCCTTGCTTAAATTAAACTTTCCGATCTGGCTGGCAAATTTATTCCACCCAGCTCCATGATTAAAGCTCTTCCACATCATATGACCGATAATTTGATCTAACATGTGAATCGCCTGACTCCAATCCACATGCCCCGTTGGATCATTTGATCCGACTGGATTCCCGCTAACATACATGAATCGATTCGTACCA
>NZ_AHMM02000002.1 GCF_000243675.2 Leptospira inadai serovar Lyme str. 10
AGCATACCATCACCGATGAAATTACCCCCATTTATAACCCGTGGAATAATCTTTTGAACAATCGGGACAGGCTGAATTGGCCGCCTTCTCTGCTCCAGGCTCAGTTACTAATTTATCATATAGTGTCGAAGCTACTCCTTTTGATAATGGGGCTTCAAGTGGATGCGCGTTCACCAGACGACCAAATTCGTCTGTGATTCTAAAATTTTCCGGAGCAGCAATACTCGCGCCCGTTTCGATTAGGTGCTGAGGAGCATCCACCAATCTCGCTATACTTTTACCAACACCGGTTGCAAACCCGCCAGCCATACATCCAGCATCATTGTGTACAAGAACCCCGTCTTTCCCGACGAAATACGTGTGATTGTCTTCTACCTCAAAGTTATAAACTTTCGTCTTCTCATAGACTTCTTCTATCTTAGCAATACCAACCGTTCCACGAATCTCGTCTTTCCAAGTCGCTAAGTTAGAGCTCGACGATCTGCTCCCTAATGCTGCAAGGGAAGCCCCAAGCTGTATTCCTGAACTTCTCTCAGTACGAGACGAGTTTCGTATACTCGCAACCGTAACAGAGCTTTCACCCGAACTTATGTTTCTAACTTCCGTAAATCCCTTACCTCGAATAAAGAAAGGGTGATTCCAGGTCGTATTGATTACGTTTCCGTTAGTATAAGTGACTCTATGGATGAGTGGTGTCTCTTTGGAGAAAAGTCGAGATACTCTCTTGTAAGACAAGTCTCCCGTCTTCGGATCTAAGGATAAGACTAAGTCCCCAATCTCGATTTTCTCGATCGGTTTTAAGCCTTGTTTTGTACGAATGAGTGTCCCGGCAGTGAAGCAACTTCTTTGGACATACTCTCCATTCTTATCTATAAACCCATTGCTATCACTCGCACCCAACCCCGTACTACCGAGGAAACTACCCGCGATATCTTGTGCGGTCCTTCCCAACCAAGTAGACGCTGAACTAGGATCCATCGCAAGTTCGTTCGCTTTACTAAGTGTGACTAAGGTATCATGCTTATCCTGTGCACTCGCATTTGGATCATTTAGAACCTCTCTCTGGTAGTCGTTACCGGTTGCGGCTATCGCATTTCTGCCCTCTTCAAGCCTCGCATTACCAGCTTCCAGATTCGCATCCGCCTTGCCCATCGCAAGGTTCTGGTTTAAATCATTATTAAAATTATCATTGGCCTTCAGGTTCCCGAAGCTACTCGGATCATGCACATTCCCCGTAGCCGATACGACTGTGGCATTTCTATACGTTGCCGCGACTGTTGTATTTCCCTTACCATCTATCGTTACGGAAGCACCGACTCCGCTAGCCTCATCCGAATGCTGGACCGTCAAACTGGGCCCGCTATGCTGAGCTACATTCAACATAACACCGGTATTCTGCCCAGGGGTAAGATTCACACTCCCGCTAAACCCTGATTGCGGGTTATAGCTTACGTTTCCGTAGCTACCTCCCATGTTAAACGAAGTACTTCCGTGTTGGGAAAACGTAACTCCTGCATTGAGCTTAGAAGATCCTAATCCGAGTGTTCCTCCGTTTTGTAAGCTGAGTGAGAGTAAAGGCGAGAAGATTGATGACGTAAGGAAAGATAAAAGAAGGAGTATGGCCGCGCCCTGGCGGCCGGGCTGCTTCGGGTTCGGGCAGCCGCCCTCATCCAACACGATCTCTCTTTTTAGCTTCGATTTCATTTCTTCTATCCGTGTTGGACTAAAGCCCTACGCTTCCCTCGCGGGGGGAGTTAAAACCATTCCTTGCCCGTTAAAATATCCTTGCCGTAGTTTTTCAATAATTCAGCATTCTTCTTTAAAGCCAAATCAAATTGCTTTTTGTCTGGTTGAAGTTCTTTAAGTTTTAATGGTAAATTAAACTTCTTTATTAAATCAGGAAACACCTTAATATTTTCTCTGTCCGTATCACTATATTTTACATCTAATCCATTATATATTCTGAAATAGAAAAAATTATCTCTTAGATCGAAATTCAAACGAATTTTACGATTATTTCCTTGATACTCTATAACATGACTCATGCTTTCTCTAGTATCTTTTACCAATTTATATTTAAAATCATCAATTAAGAATTTAAAATACCTCTTAGCCAATAAAGCGTAATCGGAAACTAAATCACTACCGCTTAGCTTCGATATATTTTCGAATTCTTTGCTAGAATCAGTATTCATAAATTATTTAGAAGTCCCAAACAATTCCTTCGTTTCCATTTTATAAAAGTCGCCTTTCTTTTTAGATCCGAGCTCGACATATGCAGGATCAAGGCCAACGTCATATACCGTATAACCTTTACTTTTGATTTTCTGAACCCAGTCTAGATTTTCTTTATAAATTAACGAACTATCGCCTGCGTCATAGGCTTTTAAGGCGGCCGAAGATGGTTTGAACGTTTCTGCTCCTATTGCATTCGCGAACGGACGGACTCGATCGTCCATGTTTCGACCAATCACAGCAATCTTATTTGGATCGCCATCTCCGATTAAAACTCGTTTTGCATTAATTCCTTCAGCCGTAAGAGAAGTTCGCTTTATAGAACCCTGCGTTTTGCCGTCAATTTCACTGGCTATTTTATCTGTAAATTTATTTGGCGTAATAACATTTTCGTTTATTGTTGATCCACCAATTCTTGAAGGTGCTTTCCCTTGAAATTTTTTAATGTCGCCTTCGTTTATTGGATCAAGCCCAAGTTTCCTCATTTGTGAAGCTTCGTCAGGAGTTACAGAAGTATCTCGCGGAGTTGACGGTTCTCCTAATGCGCTCTTAACTAATTCGTGTAACCCGGCTATGCCAGAAGCGGCAGCACTGCCGATAGCAGACCAAAGACCAAAACCTCCTCCTCCACCAGATCCACTTCCGCCGTGCAAAAGTTCAGTCTTGTCCGGCAATCCAGAAACAGAACATCCTCCCTTATTGTGTACAAGAACTCCGTCTTTACCCACGAAATACGTGTGATTACCTTCGACTTCAAAGTTATAAACCTTCGTCTTCTTTTGAATGATTTCGATCTTAACTACGCCGACAGTTCCCCTAATCTCTTCTTTCCAAGTCGAAGAGTTTGAGTTCGCAGATTTACTCCCGATCGATGCCAATGACGCAGCCATCGAAATCCCAGAGTTCCTATCTATACGATAAGAGTTCCGAATACTTGCAACTGTAACCGATCTTGCGTCTTTTTCAATATTCTTAACTTGGACAAAGCCTTTCCCACGGATATAAAACGGGTGATTCCAAGTAGTATTGATTACTTGCCCGTCTTCATACGTTATCCGGTAAATTTCAGGTGCTTCCTTTTCAAAAAGGCTCGTTACTTTGTTAAAAGATAACTTACCAGTCTCGGCATTTAAAGAAAGAACCTCGTCTCCAAGTTCGATTTTTTCAATAGGTTTAAATCCTTCTTTCGTCCGAATAAGGGTCCCGGCAGTAAAACAGTATCTTTGAACGTATTTCCCCTTCTCGTCTATAAAACCATTGCTATCACTCGCACCTAAGCCAGAACTACCTACCAAATTCCCGACTACATCTTGAGCGGCCCTTCCCAACCAAGTAGACGCTGAACTAGGATCCATCGCAAGTTCGTTCGCTTTACTAAGTGTGACTAAGGTATCGTGCTTATCCTGTGCACTCGCATTTGGATCATTCAGAACCTCTCTCTGGTAGTCGTTACCGGTTGCGGCGATTGCATCTCTTCCTTGTTCAAGCTTCGCCTTACCAGCCTCCAAATTCGCATCGGCCTTTTCTAACGCCGCGTTCTGGTTTACCTGCTGTTGGAATTGATCGTTTACTGTGAAATTTCCGAAGCTACTTGGGTCATGCAAGTTCCCGCTTATGCTGGCGATGTTCGTGTTCTTATACGTCGCACTCGCGTCTATATTCCCGTTTCCGCTGATTGTAGCCGCCGCTCCCACCCCTTTCTTGAGATTATTTGCTTGGAACGTCACACTCGGGCCAGTATGTTGGCCTATGTTTACCAATACTCCCCCCGCCTTAGCGTTAGGCGTTAGGTTGACTGATCCGCTAAATCCACTCGAAGGATTATACGATATATTGCCGTACTTCCCTCCCGCGTTAAACGAAGTACTTCCATGTTGGGAGAACGACATCCCCACATTCGCCGCAGAACTTCCATAACTTACTCCGGCCGCGAACCCTCCATCCCTACTATACGAAACATTCGCATTAAACCCGACCTCTCTTGTATATGCACTGACGGCTCCGGACGCCGCACCTACGAGTGCGCCTTCGATCCCGCCGGATTGATATCCTTGGACTGCTTGGATAGCGGCTTGTCCCAACGCGAGCATTTCAGGTCCGGCCACGAAGGATAAAGCGATACTTGCCACCACTTCAACGCCGGAAACAATCGCCTGAGTCCGTGCTTTCGCTTTCGCCTTTTTCTGTGCTTGGTTTTTCTCGAACCAGCTTACAAGCTGGTTTGCCATGTCTGGCGACATTCCTGTCGAAGTCGCAATCGCTTGGGCTATCGCGCTATTAACTTTATCTTGGATTTGACTTTCCATCCAGGACTTAAAGTTTCCGCCACCTGATAAAGCCTGGAATAAACTTTGTTGAGCAGAAGCCAAACTAGCTTCGGCGGACGCCTCTTCTTGGAAAGACGCGTCGTTCTTGGCGCTCAGAGAATTTAAAGCCGCAATTTGTTCATTCAGAGAATTGATCGTAGATTTATACGAACTACTAAAAGAATTCTCATTTGCATGGTTGGCACTGATTACGGAATTCGTATCCCAAGTCTGGAATAGATCACCGGCTGCAGCAATCTTGATCGTTGCGGGAGCGGAGAGATAAACGCTTTCGCTTACCTTCGTCGCCTCGTAGTCGCTTGAGTTGGTCGCGTCTCCGCCTACCTTCAACTTCGCGTGTCCGTCTTCTATCGCCGTTGTATAGACAATATTTCCGTGGCTATCTACTACCGCGTTACTTCCAAAAGAGCTTGCGATCCGATTTACTGCATTCGCTTTCTCCTCGATTGCTTGTTTGTTTAGCTGGTTCTCTAATGCGAGGTTACTAGCTCCCATCAACGATTGTTGGAAGATGGAAAGAGTATTGTTTAAACTGCTCTGATCGATAACCGGAGCGGTAGTATCCGAAGAAAGAAGTTTGGAATCAACGGGTAAAGAATTGAATACGATCTTAGGAGAAAGAGAATCTACGTTTCTCGAGCGATCCAAATCATCAGATTTCTCCCCCGAGCTCGCAACGGATTGAAACGAATTCTTGAGATTGTTTTCCCAGGTCTGCTGTTGGTTCGTTATGCTTTGGACGCCTGTAGTGAAAGATTGTTGAAGAGAATCCTTATACACGACTTCCTGCGCGTGCCAAGCCGCGTATTGCGCCTGATACGCCGAGACCTGATTCTCCAAATTCGCTATCGATGGGGTAATCGTATTCCAGCTACTTAATTCAGTCGTCAGGTTCGATACAAATCCGTTCCATGCCGTCGCGTTCGCCTGAGCATTTAGGTCTTGAACCTGGACATTGATTGAATATTGGAAAGTATCTTCGGAAAATGTTTCTGTCACAGGTAAAAAGATTCCGAATGCCCAAAGACCGGTCGCCGTAAAATCGAAAGCATTATATCCGGAGTTCGAATAACTTGAATAACCCCCCGAATGCCAAAGAGTAACTGGAAACGGATTAAAATTATTACTAAACCCGGTAAAGTCCGCACTATTGATTCCTAAAATCTTAACATTACTCGAATTGAAATAATTGCTATATAGGTAATTTATTAAAGTGGAATCCTGGGAATTGCTTCCCCCGTCGATGTAAGCCTTGATTGCTCCAATGATCGGATTTTGAGACGCTATCGAATCCCCATAGGCTACCAAATCAGAGCCGTTATAAATTTGTCGATCTATTCCGAAGCTATACCCTGACAAAGCCGGAGCATTGTAAGGAGTGGCTTGTTGCGCCCAATAGTTCGCGTTTGTTTGGGCTTGTAATTCTTGGGTCTGGAGATAGGTAACCATCTGATTCGCAAGTGTAGAAACAGGGGTTCCGTTCGCAAAACCTTGGTCCAAGCTTGTAATTAAAGCCTGTAAATCGACCCCTGCCTGAGTCATCGAATTCCAGTTCGTCGTCCCGTCCGGATTCGTATTATAAAAAAGAGAAGTAGTTTTTAAAGAATTCTCTAAAGATATTACGGCCGACTGCATATTTTGACGAACCGCATTCTCATAATTCTGTAGCTGTTGTAAATTCGCCTGGTATTGAGCGTCCGTTTGATTTAAGGACGATAACTGTTGCTGGTAGTTTCTTTGCAGGTCTGTTAAAGAATCCGAAAATTTTTGAAGCCCCGTATTTAGGGCAGTTCTATAATCTTCCGAAGCCGGCGCGCCCTGATTCGTGCTTTCTACAATCGAAAGACTTTGATTCTGAACGGTACTATGCGAAATATTGAATGCAAGTTGCCCGTTGATAAAATTGTCCCGGGCCGTCGATAGCTGAGAATCGACCTGATTTAACCATTGCGTTTCCGCATTATTTTCTTGAGCCCATAGATAAGCCGAGACAGCATTTTGGTATTGTTGGAGGGTCATGCTTGAATTTTGGCTGGCCGTAATCGAGCTTACCGTTGACTCAATTTCTAGAACGGCCGCATTTTCCCAATTTGACTTGATTTCGGCGAGTCCCTGTCCGCTAATCGCCTGCCAGCTATTAAGCGAAGTCGATTGATTCGCTATACTCATATGTTGATTAAAGTTTTGCTGTTGAAGAGTCGGAGCTACGAAATTTGGATAATTAACGTTCTGAGAGAATAGAAACGAAACAGGAAAGAAGAGAAGAGCTATGTAAGAGATAAGTAAAGAGCCCGAAAGAAGTTTCTGCTCAAATGTAAACTCTCGAAGTTTCTTTTCTCTCAGTTTCATACAAAACCATCCCCAGCAATCAACGGACACTAAGCAGAATTTCTAAGGCTATCCCGATGGAATATAAGCGCGAAATAAATTCCGGCAGAATACAAAAGCTTACAAAGAGAGGTCAGGCCCCTTCCCCTCGTATTTCCTGTCGATTACGGAAAAACTCGCTGATAAGCGAATGAAAGTCCAGAACATTTATGATAATTAAGTATCTTTTTTCGCTATTTTGACACATAGAACGATTCTACGAAATAATAAAATTACGTTAAACGACACCCAAACGGGATATACGTAAAAATAGAAAAGACGGCCGTTTTAAAAGCCGCCTTCTCGAATGAGGTCTTTTCGAATGAATTTATTGAATTTGTAGTGTGTAAGCCGCCGAGTTTGGATTTGCGACTACAAAGCATCTATAATTTCCTGCGTTTGTAGTAACAGAACTATTTGAATATGGGGCAGGAGAGTTGAAAACCGCATAATTCGCTTGAACATTGACATTACTTGCATTAATTATAATATTTGAATTCGCGATTAGGATAAGAGCACCGGTTATTCCCGAAGGAGTAGAGGTAAAGGTCACAGTGTCTGTCGTTCCTCCTCCCGTATAATAGTAATAGTTATAACCAGATTTAGATCCGGAGACTGCCGCTCCACCCTTCGTTAGGGTAGTTGCTCCCAAACAAGACGCTCCGTTTTGAGCCAGGGCAACAGCTAACAAAGCCGATTGATCGTCGCTTGATGACTTCTTACATCCTGCGAGTAAGGTTATAAAAAGAATTAGGCCAGTGAGGCGAGAAAGGGTTTTCATCTACAATATTTCTCCAAGATTCCCGTAATCAAAACGGGCTTTAAGGCGTTCGCTATTCTTTGAATCCGTACCGATTCAGCGTCAACCACCTTTTTAATAAAATACTAAGTTGTAATTTCGACTAGAACGTCTTGTTGATCCTGTCCTATTTGCGCTTAACCGTTAATAATCGACTACCGGCTGATCGTTACGGAACTTTCCTTTGTAAAGGACTTGATTCCCATCCGACTCTAAAAGGATTCCATTTCCGTGCCGCTTTCCATCTTTCCAATCCCCGATGTAACGGTTTCCGTTTTCGTAAACCAGCATCCCTTTTCCGTTATAAATTACACCCTTCTTATATTCCCCCTCCAGAACAATTTGACCGCCGTTCAATAATAGTTTTCCTTTGCCGGAGGGCTCTCCATCCTCCCAGTTCCCGACGTACTTCACTCCTCCGCCTTTCCAAGTAAAGGCTCCCATTCCTTCCTTGGTATTATTCGAAAAATGTCCCTCATACACGTCCCCGTTCGCGTACGTATAAACTCCGAATCCGTTCTTCTTCCCCCCGGACCATTCTCCTAAGTAATGCTCATTCTTCGGGCTCCGAAACTCACCGTTACCGCTTGGCCTGCGAAGAAACAATTCTCCCTTATAAACGTTCCCGTCCTTGTACGCTAACGTGCTTAAGCCGAACCAGCAATTTCCCGCCACACAAGTCCCATTGAGTAGGGATAGAAAGAAATACAGAACATACGATACAAGAAATACGCCCAGAACACCTAAAACGAGTCTCTTCTTTGAAACTAAAAAACGCCAAGCCCGACCGAAAAACTTATTTCTTGCCTTTAATTTTTGTACCGTCTGTCTCTTCGGTTCTTCTTTCTGGCTTACCTTTGAAACCGAACGTTCTCGCTTTGGTAAGTTCTTCTTTGCCATCCCGATTATCTCCATGAAATAACAATTCTGAAAGACGGAAGTAGGCAAGCCCCAACCGCTCTTCATGTTTCACTACGTTTCTATAACTCTCGATCGCAAGGTCTTTCCGTCCAAGGACTTCGTAGATTCTGCCCCGTAGTATCCACGCTTCGACATCGTTTGAGTCATTAGAAATAACCTCATCTAGACCTTTTGCGACTTCGCCTAGATCTTCGCCCATTACAAACCGAGTCCTGTACATCCATACGGCCGATTCCAGCCGCTTGGGGTTCTCTGCAAAGTCCTCTTCGAATAGTGACAACGCTTCTTTCAATTTGTTCGATAAAAAGTAAGACTTCGCGAGCATTAGCCGAACGAGCAGATAATCCGGATTCTCTTCATACAGTCTTCTAAACGCCTGGCTTGCTTCAGGCAATTGCTTGGACTGAAATAGAGCGAGAGCCTGTTTATACTCGTCACTCAGCTTCTCCGATTCCTTTGAGCATCCTATGGCTAAAGAAAATAGCAAAATTGAAATGAATACTTTTGTAAAATTCTTCACATGTGCAGAGGGAGGACAGACTTTAATTTTAGTCAATTACATTGATGATTCTCTCTTTAATCGCATTTCCTCTCTAAAATCTGGCTTCTTATCCCGTTCAGGGAGCCCTTCAAAATATCCAATTGACAAGAGTAACAATAAGCAGAATTAATTATCATTACTTTTATCGGGGCCTTCATGTTTAAGAATCTTCGGGAAATCGGCGAAAGAAATGGGAAAGATATAGTCGTTTTACTGAAGAACAAAATAGAGATTCAAAGATGGGAAGACCCGGCCGTCCGGAGGAGCCTTATCCGATACGGGGTCCTTTTAGGATTTGCATTTCTGTTAACAGTTGTTTATACGACCGTCCTCTTTCTCACCGGCGCAATTTCAAATTCCACCGCAGACAGCCTATACGCAAATCAAGAGATCAGCTATTTACTTTATTTTTTAATTCATTTTCCCCAGAGCACAGTTTCATTTTTACTTTTTTGGATCCTAATTCCGTTAGTGATCGGCGTTTTCTGGGCCGGATTTCTTTACGTTTTAAATGGGACCGACAAACAGATATCACTCCCTACCCTACTCGTCCTAACCCTGAATTGCTTTCTATTTCCGCTTACAACGATTTCAATACTTGGGTTAATCGGAGCCGTTAAGAACCTTCTCGTTGCCGGCTTCCTCATGAAGCTCCTTTTCGTCATTCAAGGAATCTTTTTCCTCGCAGGGTACTTTGGAGCTCTACTCTATGCTATAAAATCGTTTCAAAAACAATTCGATCAACCGCTCGGTAGGGCAGTCGTCCAGGCGATCGGTCCGACAATTTTGTTTTTTATACTTTACTCAATTTTCTAAGGTGCAAAAGGATTTCATCGAATGAATTTAATGAAATATTCTAAACGACTCTGCATTATCCTATCCATTATAGTAGTTGTTCTATCCTGCAAATCAAACGTTGAAAAAGGGAAGGAGCTAAATGCCGAAGGAGTTAAGCTTATGAGCACAGACCCCGAAAAAGCGGTCCTAAAGTTCAAGGAAGCGGCTACGTTAAACCCGAATGTCCCAGACTACATTTCAAACGCCGGCACCGCATACCTGAACCAAAAGAAGATTCCCGAAGCCCTACAAGAATTTAATACCGCTATTAAAATAGATCCCGCCTACGGCCCGGCGTATTATAACCGAGGGACTATATATTCATCCCAAGGAAAATATTATCCTGCGATTGAAGACTACCGAGAGGCTCTAAGACTAAGCGGAGAGATTCCGGAAATCATATATAACCTAGCATTAGCATACGAAAATGTGAAGAACGATAAGCTTGCAATAGAAAGCTATTCCCGTTTTATAGAAATTGCTCCATCAAATTTAGAGCCGGCAATCGAAGAGGCCAAATCCAGAATAGAAAAGCTGGTCAGTTTAAAAGCGGAAATACCTACTGAAAAAAGAAAGACTAACAAGAAAAGAAGGAAAAAATAAATTACACGGTAAACCGATACAATTTTCCGATTTCCTGAAAATCTTCCGTAATTTGAGACGCTAGTTTTTCTTTGATTTCTTCGAAAATACGGATTTGAGCGGGGGTAAAAAGTCTCTCTCCGCAATAATTGCATTCTTCGATCTCTACTTCAACAATAGCCGTATTGTTTCCGCCTTGGATAACCTCTTCTACTTTCCTATGAATCATTTCCCCTTTCCCGCAGACAGGACAGGGTATAAAATCTCCTACTCTCATTTCTTCATTTCCTTTTTCTAAAATCGTCCCATTTCTCTTTTGAGGGAATATAGATTGAAATTAATATTGAGATTTCCGAGTCCGCATTAAAAGCCCAGACACTATGCACTGGGATTTCTCCGACCATACTAAATATCAAAGAAGAAGGAAACGGTTTGTCCGTCGTTACCCGCTTGAATTAATGCGTGTTTGGTAACCCTATAATAGTCTTTTGAGATAGAATCGTTGATCAATTCCAACACCGGCCTACTTACGGCTTCCAAGCCTTGTCTAATTCTTCTACGTCTTTTTCCCACGCCGGAGGGTCATAGGAAAACTCATCCTCAGCTTTATTTCTTTCACTTGGAAAAACCCAAAGGGCCGAAATTTGCCAAAACGAATGTCCGGTTTTAAATTCTCTTATTATGTTCAATTTGGAATCGTAGACTCTAAAAAAAGACTCTGTCTTCTGCTCAAAAAAGGAAGGAATAAGCCCGAGACTTAAAACGCTAAAAGGAAACGTTGTCGCATAGACGACCGCACCTAATACGGTCGCTTTAAAAAATACGGGCGTAAAGATTCCGACGACATAGTAATCAACTTCCCTTTTTTTCATTCGAAAGGTTTTTGTCTGCGGGTCAAAGTCCAACACTTCGCATATATCCGGTAGAGCCCCTGCCGCCATATGCTTATACGAAAAATCGATGAAGCCCTGGATGTTTCCTTCCGGTACACTTGGATCCAAACCGGAGGATGGAAACTTGGCGATGGATGATCCATACTCAAGAGGCGAAATCACTTGCGTAGGCAAAGGATAAGCGGCCCTGTGATCCGAAGGAACATTTCTCCTTCCTTTGAAGAAGGCTGACTTCAAATCCGTTCCATATTTTAGGGAAATCTCACTTTTACAAGGCGTGTTAATCCAACCGTCTAATTTGTTTCCAACGGTCTCAGTCGAATATGGATGAAACCCGATAAGAGCGATCTTCTTTTTATCAATTCTCGGCTTTGGAATGGAGGGAGGGTCGAGTAGGTTAGCGGTCGTACAAGATAGTAGGAACGTAGAGAATAAGAAAGCTAGGTACCGCATAATATTTAATTAGTCCAGCGAGAATTCCAATCTATTCAACTTTCGCGTAACTAGTATTAATGATCGAGGACTTTTTAAGATTCAAAGTAAGAGTCACATCTTTATAACCGAGTGCCTTCGCCATCTTCATTTCACGGTCGCCCTCCGTCGTTTCTCGCAATTTGTAAAGTATAGCCGCTTTTCTTACATGAGGAAACGGATAGGCCGGCAATAGTTCTATTAGTTTATTATAGATTTCAACGGCATAAAAATCGCGTTCGGTTGCTTCCAGTAAGAAAGCGAATGCGGTCAAATAATTCGTATCCATCGGCAAAGGAGAATTTGCAAATACGGTCTCCCATTCATTCAATAATTTATAAGGATTTTCTTTTAAGAAAAGCCTATTCCATTGAAGCCAAATGAAGGCATCGGTGCTTTTAGGGTGCGCTTTATATTCTTCTTCGAGCAGTGCTTTCGCCTCTTCTTTAAACCCCAGTTCTGTACTGCATTTCCCTACAAGTGTCCTTGCATTTCTATAATCTCGACTTAGTAACAGAACCGTATTTAATTGTATCCGGGTTTCATAACAGTCTTGATTAAAAACGTAAGCCTTTGCGGCTTCTCCATACAGATTCCTTAGTTCGGTAGCGATTGAACGCTTTTTCCCTTCTCCGAATGAAACCCAAATAACGAAGAATAAAAGAAGGGTAGAAAATAGTTGCCCCTTGACGGGCCAAGGAAATGACAGCTTGGGGTTAGTCGTGTCCATGCGAATTAACCCGACCGATCTTTTACGATCAGCCGCGAAGATTCAAACTAAAAAAGGACGCACGATAGAAACTTTAGGCTTTTATGATCTGCCTTTAAAAGAATTCAAGATCGACCGAGGCTTAATAAAACGGCAAGTTCAGGTAGCGTTTATCTGCCATTTTCTGCCGATTTTATCCTTTTTATAGAATCCTTTAAAGCTAGGAAGCCTATACGACAAAAAGGTGAGCCGGCGCACCTTTGCTATTTTCCTTTTATTTTCAAGGCTTCGATTTGTTTATTTAAAGCCGTTATTTCTTTTCCAATGCGGGCAGCTTCTTTTTCGGCGGCCGTTTTTTGTGCCTTTAAATTCTTAATCTCAGAATTCAGTTCGATTATTCGTTCTTTAGGGGTTATGGGTTTATTCTTTTGCTTTGATATCACCTTTCTGGAAGCAAGTAGGGTATTATTTTTCGGTTTGATCCCTATTTTTCGTCCTTTGCTGTCCCGTTTTTCGACGTGTCCAACTTGGACACGTGCTCTTTCTTTACCCACTGTCGAAGGGCTCACGCCGACCGCTTTGGCAACTGATCTATCCGACTTAGTTGGGTCTTTTTTTAAGAAATATAAAATAATGTTTCTTTTTTCCTCGGTAGTGAAATGTCTTCTCTCCAAGTTCTCCCCTACACAAAAATCAATGACCTCTTCCCTAGTAGCGTTGCTAATATCATAAATTTCGATTCGTTGGGGTTCGGTAAAATTTAACTCGTTCCCTATCTCCCAGCGATTAAGCCCAGAAAGGATTTTATTAATCGTTTTATCTTTATAGACTCGAATAGGATCTTTTATTCCATGTTTTTCGATCGATAATCTCAGACGTACACGATCGTCATTCGAAATCGGCATTAAATGTTGCACCTCCGCCAGCTCGGAGGAAATTTCCATACTATCTAAAGTAGCAAGACCTTCGCCTATTTTTCGAATCATCTTGTAACCTCATTAATTATCTGAAGAGTTTGGTTTAGAATAGTTTTCTTTAGAGCCTCGGTGGGTTTTTTGTATTCTGCAGCGAAACCGGAAGTGGTTCCGTTCTTTGGTAAATTGCCTACTAAATACGGTTTAAATGTTTCCGCAAAAATTCTTGCTTGCGTGGCATTGAATCCGTTCTTCTTACCAGGATCTTTCCAGCCGATGAAAACTACCTTCGGCGTTTTTTTATTTTGCTGTATGCTTTGGACTGTATATTCAGTTGGTCCGAGTGCTTGGGGAGCTATTTCAGTTGGAATGATTATACAATCCGCTATATGAATAGCTGCTCTGGAAATCCCAATTACTGTCGGTGGTGTGTCGATAATGATATAGTCGTAATCATTCGGAAGTTTATGATCGAATTCGTACGGACTCGCTGTAGCAAATATTTTATCTAATCTGTAGTCACTTGGAATAATATCTATAGTTCCAGAAAACAAGTCAGTCCTTGTATCGTGAATATGCTTTCCTTTTTCAGCTTTATCCTTCGTCGTCAATAATTCAAATAAACCGACTCTTGGAGAGGATGTTCTAGGTAAATAGAAAGATGTAAGCCCTGCTTGCGGATCACAATCGATTAGAAGAACTTTTTTTCCGGAATCGGCTAAAGATTTTGCAGACAAAGAAGAACTTGTTGTTTTTCCACAACCTCCTTTCTGGTTCACAAACGCTATGATTTTACTCATGTTTTTCTTCCGGCATATATATAGTTTTTAAAGCATGAATAATTTCCTGCGCCTTCGAACGATTATTCTTTCTCGAAACTTCATCTAGTTTTTCAGAAAGAGGAATTGTCAGGTATATTGTAATTCCTTTTTTCGGCTCTTTTGGTTTTGGTGGGCGGCCCAAATTCGAGTTCTTTTTTTTCGAAATTGACACAATTAGAATTTTCCTTTTTTAAAAATTGAATTCCACTTAATCCAACCAAATAAGTGGGGTTTATATAATTACCGCAATTAATTTTGATAATTTTATCAAATAAGCAGTCTTTTACATTTTTTTGCAAATTGTTGCTTGCATTTTTGTACCTATCGTACTACACGATACTCATACCTATTGAAAAACGCTCCCGCGTCGTTGTTGGAATTAAGTTCTTTGAGTTGTGAGAGAATCATCCGTTAGGTTTAATCTAAATATTTTGAATTGAGATAACAAAGCATGGTTCGTCTTAGAAGAAAGAAGGACTTTGGTTTTTGCAAAATTTACATTAACGATACTGTTGCTGTTAATTTTGGAAGAACCAACGCCCGTTGGTCCCTTCCTTTATTCTGCAAAAAATCCCTTCCCCCCAAAGTCAGCCGGACGAATTTACTTCGTAAGGATGGGGGGAAGGAACCCTTTTTACTTTAAAAAATTCCTCTAAATCACTTTAAAATTCCCTTGCCTACTTTTCACGGCCTAACCTATTATGTCCCTAAGATGCAAGCTAAAAATTTCTCCTTTTAAGGTAAAATTTGCTTAGGTTAGTATCAGATCGTTAAGTACCGCACTGACTTGCGGAATTTGAAGATCAATGCAGAATAGAGGTCGGGAGAAAGAAATTTCCCACTTCATTTTATTTCAATGTCATGAGGCCAGGCGGCTTCGTGCACCCAGTCCTTAGCATTGCTATTCACTGGAATTAAAACCGGAGGTGGGTATATGTCCTCATATAGCCTAACGATATTTCAAAATAGTTTCGCATCACTTTGCCTTTTCTCACATAACAGGATGCAGGTGAAATAATGTTTGAGAGAAACGAAATTTTAGAATCGGCCCAAGCATACCATGAAAATGGTATCCAGGTAATCCCAGTTAAATCAGGAACGAAGAAACCGGAGGGTTTCTGGAAACAGTATCAAGAAAAGTACGTACCGAAAAACGAGATCCCGAAGTTATTTGCTGGTGATCATAATATAGCCGGTCTAGGTGGAGCAGTATCATCGTGTTTATCCGTTCTTGATGTAGATGACTATCGAAAGTTTGAAAACACTGCCTGGAAAAAAACCATAATCAGAGATATTTGGAACGAGACTTGGGTGGGTAATAGCGCGAGCGGACGTCCTCATATCTATATAAGAACACCATTTCCTCTCCGATCGCGGAACGATATTAAAACGACCGGAATCGAAGTTCGAGGAGAAGGGCAATATTTCCTAATGCCCCCCTCTATTTTCAATAAGAATGGACAAGGGTTTTTATATTGTTGGAACCACGGCCCGGCTCAAGGGAAAAAAATCGTAAACGTATCCGAAGCGGATTTAGAGCTCGTTTCTAAAATTCTTCCAATAGAACGTTTTAACCTGTCGGAAAAAAAGTCCTCCGAATTAAAACCGTTCGGAATGAACTGGAAGGCATTTGAAATCCTTTGCTTAGGAAAGTATGAAGAGCATGGTTTTGCAAAAAATGGATCCCCCTCGTATTCGGAAGCAGAGTTTCACGCAATTAGAAGTCTCGCTTCTCTTGGGTGGTCCAATTATGAAATCCGAAACTTTATTTTAGAAAGAGCGCATGAAAAAACAAACTTCCGAACTAGAGAAAGTAATTCAGACTATTTAGATCGTACTATAAAGAATGTAAGAAAGTGGATAGAGAAGAATCAAGGAGAACACCAAAGAGAGCTTGATCGATTACGGGAATCAGTATCGGTTATAGACTGGAACACTTTGTCTGGGAATAAAAGAAAAGCGTTAACGGATAAACTCACTTACTCGTACATACTAGAGACGGCGGCTAGAACTGGCAAAGGAATTATAAACCAAGAAGGTCAAGGACTCCCAATCTCAGAAAGAGAAATAGCAGAAAGGACTGGTCGGACACAGAAAACAATCAATAGCTCCCTCTCACGACTAAAAGGTAAATTAGTAACCCAAGTAAAAGACGCAGACCTTATCCATGCTCGAGAATACTCCTTAATAACATGCGACATTAAGTTTCAATCTTTGTACCCCCCCAATTGTGAAAGAATGAGTAATAATGTCGCACGTTCTGACGAGCTTTCCAGTGACGCGTTTAGAAGGGGTAGGGTGGGTGAGTCCCTAGAGAAGACAGGAATGCTTGTTTTAAACGCCTTAGAAGGCAAACTAGAGGGGTTACAGGGGGATTTTGAGGGGTGGTTCAGGAAAAGAGATATTCTCGTAGTTTTATCCCAATACATGACTACTAGAACATTTGAACGAAAAATAGGTATCTTGGAGGGCCTAGAGGTTGTCCGAAGAAAGCGCGATGGTAAGGAGACGCTTTTTAAACTGATTGGAGTTCCAAATCTGGGGGCTATAGCTCGGGCTATCGGATCGGACGGTAAAGCAGAGCATCAACGTAGACAACACAAACTAGACCGGGAGTTTGAAAAAGATATCCGTGGTTTAACACCGGAAGAAAAAGCGAACGCTAGACGGGAGCGGAAATTAAAGCAAAACACTAATTTAACGAGAATCAGTAAGACCGAATTTTTGAACCCGAAAACCGGAGAAATTCACGAGGTTTGAATCGGATAGGACAAGTTAAAGTAGATCCTCTAGGCAATTTCCGTTGGCCCGAAAGAATGGGTAATAATGTCGTACGTCTTCCTTGAGCTAGGACCGGCCTTCCTACTCCTATCTGAATGTAGTAGCTTCCTATGGACTGACAGGGGGAAATGGAAAGTGTTTTTCTTCGTAGCTTTCAGCAAGTTCAAATAGAGATTCTAATTCTAGAGTTTCTTCTTTTGATCGTTTTGCCTTATTCATTAAAATTTCTATCCTACTCAGCGCTATTTTGTATTCACTTTCTGAGACTATCTCGATTTGTTCTGTTCGATTTTCCATTTAAGTAATCTCTTTTACGATTTTGATTTTGGGGGGCTAAGACTTAGAGTTTTAACGTTTCCTTTCCTTGCGTAGTTAAGGATTGCCTTATCCATAGTAACGAGTTCGGCCTTTAAGATTCTAGCTGTCGCTACGATCAAGCGATCGGCCGGGTCTCCATGAAACGAATCCGGAAGGGAGACACTCTCAGAAATAATTTCAGGTGTTAGGTTAATCGAATAAATACCTGGAGCGTTTTGTCCTTCTTTAATCCAGTCGACGAGTGAGCCTGAGATTTTGATTCGTTTCTTACTTACGAGCATTGCAACTTCCCAAGCGGATATTTCGGAAACGTAAATACTTCGAGTCGGAATATTTTTATAAATTTTAGTAAGTATATGCTTTTTATTGATTCTGTTATCGCCTTCTAGGAGCCAGATCCAAGCGTGAGTATCTAAGACGATCATGTATATATTAGTCTTCGTTCCATTTAATGCCCGAACTAGAAACGATGTCTCCCTCGATCTTGATTCTTCCTTTTAAGTAACCGAATAGATTTGAATTCTCTGCGCTTTCCACGGCCGTAAGCTTAGCGACCGGCTTCCCGTGCTTCGTGATTATAATTTCTTCGTGAGTCTTTTGTACCCGGTCCATTAGGTTTAAACAAGTAGTCTTGAACTTAGCCGCTGAAATCTTCATACCTTGATTATAAATATGACCACTTATATATGTCCACTATTTAATGTGGACATATTAATCACTTTAGAAATAAAGAAATCGGTACGTCGAATAAATTGGAAATTTTCCTAGCTAATTCGTTTGTCATCGGGAGGGCTCCACTTTCTAAATCGATAATTAGATCGATTGGAACTCCGTCGAGCTTACTTGATAATTCTTTGTAAGTAAAATTGCGTCGTTCACGAAGTATTTTCAAAATTACCCCGGCAGCCGAATTTCCTTTTTCTTCCGGGTTCAATGAATTTTCCTAAAGGAGGATAGAATCTGAAGTTATCCTCTATTCTATTAAAATATCCTACAAAATTACTGATATTTGTCATTATTTGCGTAACAAAGCAAATAAAGTTAGATTCAGATTCATTTTCTTAAAAGTTAAATACCAGAAAAGTAAGATACTATAATAATAAATCCTTTTAATAAGGATTCCTAACTTTGCGTTAGAACCAGACACCGCGGCGATTGGTTTTAAAATTGTAAAATCAACGGATGAGAATCCGCATTGTCTGGAAAGTAACTTTAACGTTTCTTCCGAATAATCGTTTATGTGATCTTTAGCTTCGAGATAATGGCCGTCGTTCGTCATCCCTTTTACTAAAACTTTCACCTGTGCTTTAAGAAGCTGGATGGGGAAATTCGGTGTTTGAATAAATAGGAATCCACCCGGTTTTAATAAAGTGAATAAATACATAAGTAGGCCGTGAGGCTTTGGGATATGTTCTATAACGTCCCAGAGAGTTATTATATCGAAACTCTCTTTAGGTAGGCCGCTATCCTGAACGATTCCGGATTGAACGCTCTCGAGCCCATTACGTTCCCTTGCGAATTTAACGGCACTCCTAGATATTTCGTAACCGAAAGCTTCCCATTCGGGCCGTTCTTTATTAAGCATCTTAATGAAGAACCCTAACCCGCAACCGACATCTAAAATTTTACCTTTCTTATTAGTTAGAAAGCTCGTAATAAAGTCGTCATAGATTTCTCGATGGGCGATATCTCACCAATTCAAATCGTATTCGATTTCTCCTACGTCCCAATATTTTTCGAAATGCTCCTCTTGCTTATAAGTAGAATATACATGGTTGCAAACTAAACATCGAACGATTGGGATTCCATTTTCAACGAAGATGGTTTTATTTTTTCGATTCTCGCATAAAGAGCAAGTCTCATTTCTGGTATACAATTTCTTCTAACTCAGGTCACTTTATATATTTAATATTTTCGATTGTTTAAAGTACCGCATATATTCTTTTTTAATAATTCGAATTCTGGTGCAATACAAAATTAAAAGTTATCTATAAATTATTAAATTGTATCGGACTTGTATTACGAATCGGGAATTGAAATTATACTTTTCGATTTCATTCTAAGTCATGTGAAAGAGTTTAATATGTTTTGTGTGGCAAAATTTAATTCGGTTAACAGAATTGAACCAATTCAATTAAAGCGAGCAAGGGCAATCCTTTCTTTAATAACGATTCTTATCTAAAACAGAAATTAAAATTCTTGAGCTTGAAATACGAATTTTTTACCGTCCTTTCATATATCTTGAATATCAAGGTGGGAGAAATATTAGTCGGAATGAAAATTAATTTGGTTATTTTAGGAATGTGGATTCTTTGGCTCAATTCCCCAAGGGGTCCCTTAAAATTGGGAGAGTTTAGTACAAATCAAGATTGCATTGCTGCAATAACCACAGAATCTACAGGACTCACTCGCTGGCGAACCAGGTGCATAGAAGTAAAATAATTCTTATATAGAGTTCTTTTAAAAAAAAAGAAACTACTCTTGTATTCTTAGTTTTGAGTAATTTCTTCTTCGGCAAAAAAGAGAAAACGACATTTAAAAAAGGAAATCCTGCCCGTAATATGGACTCATCCAAAGATTTACAAAAATTTGATTTTACTGAAGAAGTAATCCAGTCCTTTCGAGAAAATTCGACGATCCCTGTAGATTTTTATAATAAGAACGGACAAATTCTAATTCATAAAAGCGATACAGCGAGTGGGGATGATATCAGTCGCCTTCGAAAATTCGAAGGGCAGGGGATCTATTTTCTTACTTCGGAAATAGGCAAAATAGGATTAGATCAGGGAAAAATAGACGCTTCCTTTGAAAAGTTAATAAATCCAAAACTGTCAATCGATTTGTCTAGAGGAGCCACGGATCTTTTAAAAGACATTAAGAAATTCCCGCTAAATGGTTCTCATGTCCGAAGCGTTGGCAAATCAATTGATTCCATTTTAGAGGATTTTAAATCCTCTCCGAATATGGAAACAGGGCTCGTAAATATTTTAGAAGTAATGTCAAGCGCAGGAGCTCCGGTTGACTCGGAAGTCCTTACAAAAAGAACCGTAATTGCTATGGCAATGAAAGTGAGGACTGGAAAGACTTTCACAAAGGTAGATTCTGAAATAAAGAAAGTTGAGCAGATGAATTTAATGATGGCTTCTTATATGGCCGATATCGGCTATACTCAAATGAAAATGCCTACTCACGCCAATTTGAAAGGTGAAGAATTAGAATATATTAAAAATCATCCGATTATTAGCTACTTTATGATCGCGAATATTCCTGATTTGCAGGATTCGGTAAAGTCGATCGTGCTGAATCATCACAGGCCGCATAAAGGCGATAGTATAAATAATAATTATCCTCAACCAAAAGACCTAGTGAATAAATTACGAAGCTATCTGGAAAAATATCAAACTGATTATAAGAAGAATTACATTATTAACGATATCAAAAAACAAATAAAGGATATTGTTACTAGTTTTTCGTTTTCCGATGATATAGGCATTCTTTCGATTGCGGGGGAATTTGCGTCCCTTACCACCGCCCAATCCTGGAGAAGCTCGGTTGAGCCAATTACAGCACTAAAACTTATTCTTAATAATAGCTTTTTTGCATATAACGAAAAAACTCTGAAGGACTTTTACGATTATGTAGGCCTCTCTCTTTGCAGTAACGAACCATTCATTAAAGTGGGGGACTTCGTAATCGTGGCATCGCAGGACTCGAATCAAAAAGTATTTTTCGAAGTTTGCGTAATTAGGGAATCGAAAAAAAAATTCAATTCGACCGACTTTAGAACGAGTTGGAACGATAACTCCTAAATTCGTAAACAACGGAAAATTTCGTATTTCCGGATTTGAAAAAGAAAGTTTGAAATTAGATAGACGAAGAGCGATATTTAATCTGGAAAGAAATGCGGATCCTAGAAGAATTGTTTATTTGGTAGATCCTGAACTAGACGAGGAATTCTTCTCGTATTTGGAAAAACAGGCTGGAAACTTTTCTTCTAAAACAGTTTCAAACGACCCCGAAGATACCATTAAAAGCGCATAACGCTATTTTGTTTAAGGATTAGAATATTTGCGCCTAACTTGCGACGCAAGCTTTACATTTAGAAAATGGGCTGGACAAAATAGGTAATTTAACTAGACTCTTGTTATGAATCGAGAACAGGCGTTGGATATTATTCGAAATCATCTTCCTAAAATTCGATCATTCGGTGTTAATTCAATCGGTATATTTGGGTCTTTCGCTCGAAATGAGAATAATGAAAATAGCGATTTAGATGTTCTTGTTTCATACGGGAAAGGTAGATTAAATTTAGATTCGTACATGGACTTAAAGTTTTATTTGGAAAATCTTTTCCAATGCAAAGTAGACTTGGTTACTGAATCTAGCGTAAAGCCTTTCTTAAAAGAAAGAATACTTCAAGAAGTAGTATATGCCGCGTGATATCGAGGCATATATACAAGATATTTTAGATAGCATCTCAGAAATTGAAAAATTTCTAATAGGAATAGATTCTAAAAATTCATTTATTCATAATATAGAAAAGAAACGCGCAGTTGAAAGAGATTCCAGTAGAATTGAAAGACTTACACTCGGAAATTGAGTAGAAGAAAATTGCTGGAATTCGAGATATTCTCGCGCACGGATACTTTGCAATCGATGACGAAATTCTTTGGGATATAGTCAAGAATCGTTTAACGCCTTTGAAAGTAGTCTGCATAAACATAAAGAACAAAATTTAGAGAATTCCTACCTTTTCCCTTTAAAATACTCTTCTAAAATAAAGATCAATTGTTGGGCAATGCTCCGCTTACTCACCCTCGCGTCATCGATCAGCTTAGAATAAAGACTCTCGGGAATTGAGTACGTTGCTTTGCGGGTGGGCTCGGTTGTTACTTTCGGCCTTCCTTTCTTTGGAGCGGGTTTTTTCTTAGGTTCAGTCATGCTCGTCTTACCCGAATGGCCGTGGATGAGATTTCCTCGGGGGTGAGGCTGTTGTGTCCATAAACGCGAGCCGTAAATCCAGGCTCGAAGTGCCTTGCAAATCGAGACACCGCGTCGAGAGGTTTTCCTGCCCGAAGTAAATGAGTGATTCTAGAATGCCTAAATTGGTGAGCGTGAACGTTTCTTTTTAAATCAAAATTCAGTTCTTGTAGTTTTAAAGATACGTACCTTCGAGTGTACGGCCGCTTTGTTTTCAAGTTTTCGAATAGAAACGTTTTGCCGTTAAAGACTTCCTGAATTTTACTGTAGAGCTCTTTGGATAAGTGAAGACTCCCGGCTTTGTTTCGTTTCCCTATGATAGCAATCTCGACGTTTGCCTTATTCACCTTGCAGTTTTTCAGCCTGACAGAGAGTAGTTCGGAGATTCGAGCTCCGGTTTCATAGAGTGCTTCAATTAGGATAGAAAATTTAAAGGGTAACGCCTCAAGGACGAATCCAATCTCTTCCTTGTCTAATAGCTTCCCGTGGGCTAGTTCAACTTGAGGTCTAGGTATCTTCATTTCCTTAAATGCTTTTTCCAATCGGATTAGAAACTCCGTATTAGTAGCTTCGGGAAAAGATAATAGAATCGATTTCTTGAGTGCAACCTTAGCAAACTGGATCGATGCAGGTGCGTAACCTTGGGCCTTCATGTTGCTCAGGAATTCTTTGATGGTAGTTTCGCTAACCGGCTGAGCTCCAAGCCAGGATAAGAATGATTTCACCGGCCGGTCATAATCCTTGTGACCGGTTAAAGAAAGAGACCTTTGGATTACTGAGAGGTTTCCCATGAATAAAGTATCGGAGTTGTATTTAATTAAATCAAGTTAATTTTTACCCCTATTAAATCACCTTTATGTCACTTAGGAAAAATTGAATCTTTCATCCGATATTTGTATAAGAAGGAATCAAATCTAATTCTTTCTTTTTATCATGTTGTATTTGGCGAAGTTCGTAAGTCTTTTGCATGTTTAGCCAGAATCCATCTGACTGAATAAAAAAACGTCCGAGTCTTGCTGAGATATCGGCTGTGATTCCGCGTCGTCCGTTTAGGATTTCACTGAGATTTGAGCTAGGAATTCCCGTGGATTTACTTAAACGATATGCTGTTATATTCATTTCTGTAAGGATTTCCTTTAATGATTCGCCTGGATGCGAGTTGATAAATTCTTTACTCATGATATTTCCTCTTTAGTGATAGTCTTCAATTATAACGTTCTCTGCGTTTCCTTTATTCCAAGTGAAGCAAATTCGGAATTGTTTATCTATAGAAATGCTCCATTGGTCTTTTTTATCTCCTTTAAGCTGGTGTAATCTATTGCTTGGGGGGATCAGTAGATCGGACAACTGTTCGGCCGAATTTAATTGGTCTAATTTTCTTTGAGCTCGTTTTCGAATTTCCGAAGGAATTCTTTTTGTGTATTCGCCTGAAAAAACTCGTTCAGTATCACGATCTCCGAAACTAGTTATCATTGATATTATCTATCATTATGATAGCTATTGTCAATCTAATTTTCGGGGTTCGAGTGAGAATAAATCAAGTTAATTATTACCCCTATTTAATCACCTTTATGTCACTTCCCAAAACTATTAATTATGGGAAGTAAACCACAAATAGGGGACCTTACCTCTAAATGTGCGAAAATTTTTGGACGTTATCCCTGGGCTTTATAGTTCTTAGAAGGCCCGATAGAATTCCTTATACACCATTTCTACGGGCACAATAATGAACTATTTTTCTCCCGACTTATCTTTAATTTTGGTATATACTGCAATTAATTGAACTCCAGTTCGAATACGATCCAAGAAAGAACAGTTCTAATATTAAAAAGCATAAGGTCGATTTCGAAGACCTTTTCCTATTAATTTGGGAGGATTCCTCCAAAGCATTGGAAGAACGTTCCATTACTGTAGGAAAATCGATAAAACATAGAACCTTACTCGTGGTTCATTTTATAAAGAGTAATTATGAAAACGAAGAAATTATCAGAATCATTTCAGGCAAGAAAAGTTACAGGGAAAGAAAACTCTTTTGTGAGCTATGATTTCGAATCACTCCCAGAGCTCACAAAAGACCAAATAAAATCTTTTAAAAGAATCTCTAAGGTAAAGCACGAGATGCTAAAAACCGCCGTGAAAAATCATGCCGGCCGACCTACGAAAAATCCAGGTCGACAGGGAGAATGAGATTTTAGTTACGCTTTCACAGTTTCAAAAAGAAATGAGGAAATATCCACGTATTTGGATGCGTTCCCGTGAATATCGATTCCAACTGGTTTTCCAGTTTCATCCAAATCTATATTTAGATCCGAATTGATTTCTTTAGTTTCAAACGATGGACGATTTGATAAATCGATATAGATGGAGTCTGTTTCCGGGTAGTGCGTTATCTTCATTTCTTAAAACCTCGATCAAAAAATCCGTTATGAACCGTCTCTCCATCCTCTAAAGTTATCACTCGAAGGTATTTTTGAACTTCGTCAATCCATTTCCAGAATCGGATTCTACCGTCTTCTTGGATTTCCCTTTTGTCAGGATTAGAAATTGCTTCTTCTATCCAGTCTAAACGAAGTTCGGGCCGTTTTCTAAGGACTTCGTTTTCGAAATAGCGAGTATATTTCATACTACTTAAATCTAACGTTATCCAGAAGCTATGTTTCTCGGGAAGCGTTTACCCGAATGCAGAAGTATTATTCTCTTTCCCCTCGGCCGTTATTTTCTCTCCGAAGAGGATCTTTATCTAATACAGGGTTCTCCAGAAATCTTCAATATATCATCCATATTTTTCTTTTCCGAAGGCTCCCGGCCGGCATCGATATAGATTTCAAACTTCGTAATATGCTTCGTTCGGCCCCCCAAAAAAAGGCCTTTTTTCTCCCGAAATTTCCCGATTTTACCTTTTTTTTGTAATCGCCCCCGAAAATTGCTTACCTAAGAGATATTTTAGAAGTTCCGATTTCTTTGTTTTGAAAGAGTTAGGTAAAATTCCTTAACCATCCTTAGAAGAATAGTAGGAGCGCGACCGAACGGCCCAAATCTATTTTATATATTTTATTCATTCGTGTCTAAGGATGGTTTAAGAGATATTAAGATTTCTTAAAGGTTCCTTTTTTGGTGTCACAATCTTTTTTCGAAAGAGAAATCCAACCTTGTCCTTTACAGGAATTTTTTCCAGCACAGGAATGTCCTTTCCCACCGCACTCTCCAGTACCCTTGCAGGAATTAATTCCATGACATTCCCCTTTGGAATCTTCTGAACTCCCGCTCTTATCTTGCGCGATCGCTCCAGTGCTTAGTATTCCAGTAAGCGCCGCCCCAATCAGTAAATGTTTTGTTATATCGTTCATTTTATGCCTCCGCACATTTTTAGTTCGATTTTTTTAAGAGATGGTTACAATGAAATCAATCCTTTATTCAGGAACAGCTTCTCCTTCTATACGAATGGAAACTTCTTCTCCAACTAAAACACCTCCGGTTTCGAGAGTTTTATTCCACGTAAGTCCAAAATCCTTTCTATTGATTTTAGTCTCAGCTTCAAATGCCAGATGAGTATTTCCCCAGGGATCTTTTGCCGAACCAACATACTTTACTTCTAATACGACCGGTTTTGTGATTCCTTTAATCGTTAATTCGCCGTCCACTTTCGAAACTCCGCCTTTTTTGATGACGGCTTTGATTGCTTTAAAAGAGATTGTTGCGAAATTACTCGCGTCAAAAAAATCTTTTCCTTTTAGATGTTTATCGCGATCTGCGTCGCTTGTTGAAATCGAAGCCGACTGGATCGTAACTTCGAGGCCAGTTACGCTATTAGTTTTTTCGTCAAAAGCGAATTTGCCACTATATTCCCTAAACGTTCCTGGAACATTGGAAATGGCGAGATGCCTCACTTTGAAGCCTACCGAAGTATGAGAGTTGTCTAATTTGAAGTTTTCTGCTTCTGTACCGCTAAAAGAGAATGCACTGAGCAAAAGAGCGAAAAGAATATTTTTTTTGTTCATCAAAAATCACCTGGTTTAATAAGATAGTATTTGTATTTTGCAATCGACTAAATCACAAATATTTTATGGAAATATTAGCTTTAGATTCATTAAAAAAATCAATCATCGTCCAAAGAAATAATAAGTCCTGAAACTCTGTCCGGAAGAGAAATTTCCGAGACGAATCGGATTCCAAGTACGATCTTAGGTTCTTTCGACCACTTCGGTCTTTCAATACGAACGATCATTCCTTCAAACTCGATAGAATCCTCTTCCATTGGATTCGTGGTAATTCTTCCCTGAATCAAATCCCCAATGTTTAAATCTTCAGCAAGAGAATCTTTTACAAGAACTCCCATTCCGATTTCTGAAACATTAATTATATCTCCGATCACTTTCACTCGTTTACAGGTAAACGTCGTCGAAAGTTCCGCTATATCTTTAGAATTGAAGCGTCTCTTTTCTCTTTCATCATCCATACTAGGTTGGTTCTTTTATAAAATTAATTTTATTGAGATCGAAATTGTCAGTATAAACCCTGAAGTGGACACGAGAGTCAAGGGTCTCGTCAAAAAAAAATCGCTAATCTAAGGGTTTATTAAGGAGGAAAGTCCCCGGAATTAACTTAGTCCGTTTTTACAGAACTGAGTAAACTGCTGAATCAGTCATTTCTTTCAAATCCTTTCCCCTCGGAGCGATAAGGACTTACCTCTGCAATCGCTCGGAAACCATTCCCTTTTAAATGCCCTGGCGAAACTGTCTTTTTTAGATGGGGTCACGGGTCGGTCCGCAAAAGACAAAGGATTTTTCCGGTTTTCACTTTCTATACAAAATGGTTTATAACCGGGTTTTAAACTAGTATAAACTCATTAAAACCCCTTTTTGGACTTTCAAAAATCTCTTACTATTATACTTTAAGACTTTCTAAACGTATATGAACCGGCCCTACTTACTTGAATTCTCCTCTATCGAAGAAGCGATCCAAAAGGCATTCCATGACATTGCCCTTATCCATGAAGAGTTAGAACCAGCTTTATATTTTAGAATTGAATGGGTTATAGACAAATTTGGATTCGAAGAAAACTATTCATATCCGAAAGAAAAATCAGAGTTTGCGGCTTCAAACCCCGCGATGCCTTTCGACGCTTTTGCCGAATTTGTTCAGGGCATAATTCCCAAAAATGCTACAGACTTAATTCGATCTAAAATAAAGCTTATCTTTTATGATTCCAGGAGAAGCAGTACTACTGCTATCGCTGAATATGAAATCAAGAGAATAGACTTTATTTCAGGCGCAAGCGTCTATTTGAAACGGATTTCTGCTTAAACCCTTCCCCGCTTATCTATCCAGATTCTTATATGCTCCTTTTTCTAAATGAAACGGGTTGAAATCTTAGGGTTTTTTAGTGTTTTTTCGGGTTTTTTTAGAATTACGTTTTTATAATCCACTCAGAATGATTCTTTCCAATTTTCTCTTTAAAATCCCAGACTCCCTAAATATACGCATCTGAATTTCCTCTTCCTTTTCTAACGCTCGTTTGAATTCAGGGAGAGTCCTCCAGTAATAAATCGTGCATACAGAGTATCCTAGTTTCTCCGCGATTTTTTGCGGCCGTATTTTAGGAATTGCGACCGACAAGAAGAGTGCTTGTTCCTGCGGGATCGAAAGCTTTGGATACTTTTGTTTATTCGGATCGTACCCAAAGTCCTCGGGGCGAACACTTTCGATTTCGGTTTTTCGATCATCGGAGAAAGCTAAATCTTTGCCTTTATTTACTATTAATTCGTTTTTTTGTCTTGTCACGGTTTTTAAGTTTTCTTCTCCAAAAGGACTATATCACGAAGCTTTTGTATCGGCCGGTAAATGGATCCTTGTCTTGGCGGCCCTGTGGAATCATAATTCCGGGCCTTCTATTTTAACCCTTTAGGCTTATTAATTTTTTTTAGCAGGCTCTTGACTCTGAAGGATACTTCAGGGTTTATACTGACCTATTATGAGTCTTAAAATTGGAGAACTTGCAAAGGCAACCCACGTTTCTGTCGAAACGATTCGCTACTATGAATCTCTTAAACTTTTGAATCCTGCGTTTAGAAATGAATCTAAATACAGAATTTATTCAGAGGATTCCACTAAGAGAATTCAGTTCGTTCGAAACATGCAGGCACTTGGCTTTAGTCTTTCTGAAATCAAGGAGCTCCTAGACTTGAAAGTACAAACAAAAAGCCAATGTAAAAGCGTTCAGTCGAAAGTGAATTTAAAACTAAGCGAAATTCAAGGCAAGATCGCCGTTCTAAAAAAGCTGGAGAGCTCTTTAATCGAAATCCAAAAGATTTGTGAATCTTCGAAATCAACGAAGGAAGGATCTTGTCCAGTCTTGGACTTAATGGAGGAAGGACTATGAAAATCGAGTTAGTCTATGAAACGACCTGTCCGAATAAGGACGCTACAAAAAAGTTAATACTGGATATTCTTAAAGAACACAGTATTTCGGCGAAGTTCTTAGAAGTAAATAAAGACGATCCAAAATCGCCTGACTATGCTAAGAAATTTTCCTCCCCTACGGTTCTAATTAATGGAATCGATATAGAAGGAAATACCGGAGGAAACGCTTGCCGGCTTTACAAAGATGAATCCGGAAAACTATCCGGCATTCCTTCTAAAGAGTTATTGGAACGATCAATCTTAAAAGAAAGAAACAGTTCTCATTTTTCCTTAGCTTCGTTTTTGCCCCTCTTAGGAAGTGTCTTTGTTCCGGTAGTTTCATGCCCTGCATGTTACCCCCTATACGGGAGTGTTCTCGCTAGTCTCGGCTTTAGTTTTTTCGACTATACCCCTTACTTAAAACCTTTCGTTTTCGTTCTTTCCATTTTAGCCGTGACCGGAGTTTCTCTTTATTACGACCGGACTAAAAAATGGAAATCAGCTAGCTCCGTATTTCTTGGGATACTGCTCTTGGGGTTAAGCAAACTTTTCCTTGAAATCGATTCTTTAACTTTCATAGGGGCTTTCTTTTGCGTTTTCGGGTTTGTTCTATCCAGATTTGAATCCAAACCAAAGCCGAAAGAAGTTTGCGTAACCTGCTAAAGTTTCGAAGCGGCCGGACTTGCGGAACCATGATTCCGGGGATCCATTTTGTTCCCCCCGCTTCCCTTTCTTTTCCGTAAACGAAAAGTATAGTGCATCGTGGAGGATCAATTCTATTCCCGTTTCTAAGGGGTCTAGTTTCGATCTGGAGAGGTTTTTTTAGGAAAGCGGTACTTCCCCCCGTCTCGATCTATTTTAGGTGAAAAAACGAGGATAAAACGAGAAAGCCGAACCTAAGTTTCCTTTGAAATGTTAGCATTTGTTAGCTTTTTATATGCCCTGAATAAAATGACTTATTTGGGACCTTAGCGGCCGCTTTCGAAATGCTTCTTCGGCTAATTCTTTTTTTTCGCAAACGAGGCTATTAAGGACGAAAATGCTTTCTGTTCTTTAGGAGGCAGTTTAATAAAATTCTTCATTACATTTTTCAAGTCCTTAGATTTCTTTAAATGATTAAAAATCACTCGTTCGTCTTCTAACTCAAAAAGTATTTTTTCTGACCGTGAGCGGAACTTAATTGGTTCAACAGGCATATTATCATCCAAAAGCCATAATAGATCCGCTTTGTATTCTAGAGCAAGTGCGACAAGAACTGCCTTGGATGGATCCATTACTCCTTTATTTGTAATGGAACTGACGCCCTGGTAACTTAATCCAAGTTTCGAGGCTGCGTCTGACAATGAGTCGCCGGCGGCATTTATTAGTGCTTTGACTTTCTTTCCGAATAGTTTTGGTTTTGTATTTTTTTCTGTCATTCAAAATATTCTATTATAATTAGTATTGACAATATTATTCCATTAGGATAATATTCGTAATTACGCTAGTAGAATCCTATCTGGACCAATATCCGAAAAGCATAAAAAGACCCATATAAACGCTGAAATTCTGCCTTCCCTGACCTGGCCGTTTTCAGACCGGCTCGGGATTCTATATACGGGAAGGATTGTTTTAAAGCGCCCCAAATTGATTTTTAAATGAAATTCCCGGTTACATACTTCCCGAGCCTAACGGATGCACTCCAAACCGCTTTCTCAGAGCTCGGGAGTATCGAGAGTCAATCCCAAGCCTTAATAAAAATCGCTTGGTATTACAAAGTAGGCAATATAGAGAATACGATCTCATTCCCGGAATCCGGCTATGTATCTATTTCCCTTCCGCCCGAAAGGCTCGCTAAATTCATAGAACGGATCGGGCCACCCGGTGAAGACATCTTTAAATATACGATTGAGCTAGGGTTTTATAAAACCTCGAAAATAAACACCCCACCTCTAGTTTTCTTTAGGTTCGAAAAATCTCTAAAACCAAATTCGAAAGTTTCGCTTTTTCGAAAAAATATTCCAATTTGGTAGGTCGATAAACGAATTGCTTGAAACCCTATTTTTTCCGGTTTTTTCTGCGGAAAAACTCACTCTCACTTCCTCCAATGACTACGATTAAACTGGTACTTTCGATTGTCCGTGAATTCGATTTTAAATTCCTCTCCTCTAAGATTCAAATACTGCGGTAGCTTATCTTCCACCTCGTTCCCTTCTTCCGTTTTGTATCTAGTCACGACAGAGGTAAAAATTCTTTCTTTCGAGTCTTGGAACAATAAGACTAAAACGACTGAATTTGGGATCACTTCCCTACTCGTCCCCGACAGGGATCCAAAATCAACGTAAGTCGTATCATATTCTTTAAACGATCTGGATAGTTCCGAAGAATACACCCTAAACACTTCCAAGAGTGTTACCGGGTTATCTAAATCGATTCCCTGTAGCTTAAAGAAATACCGGTTCGTAAATTCTATCGAATTCATACGGCCGCCTTCGAAAGGTCGGCCCCAAATCGATCGCAGGGCAAAAATCCATACTCTTTAAAATAAAAAGAGTCAAAATATCGTTTATGGTGTTCATTTAATTCTTCAATTGAGGCCGCTGCGAGAATACTTTCTAAAGTCGATGGCGATACGCCTGTTTTTCTGATTCTTTCTTTAAATCTTGCTAAAGCGTCTGAGAGAGGCGGGATAAAGGCCAGTGGAGCCGGTCTCGGAACTTGTTTCTCTTTTTTCGCTTGGGTAAGTTCTTTTCTAGATTCTTTACTAGGTTCTTTATATAGAGTCGCATTCCTTGAAACGCGATTCATATTCGCACTCTGAGAACGCGATACTGATTCGCTTTTTTGAGGTGGCTTTTTCTCAGTTTCGCGTTCTTCGCTACTAAGCGAAACTGTATACGAGTGCTCCGGCCGGATGATTAAATTTTCAGGAATCCGAATCGAGTACGAATTTGGTCGACTAAATCCGGACCGCTCTACCTCTAACCAGCCCCAGGTTTTTAAATCCCTGATGATTTGCGAAACTCTCCGGTATTTGAGTTCTCGGGGTTTTTTGCCGCCTTTTATTTCAAATCCGTTTACTCGGACTAGGATCTTGTCTATTCCTCCCGTCCAGAATTCAAGTGTCCCCTGGTACGACGAAATCGCAACCAATACGCGCAGGTGGCTTTGTGGAAGAATCGAAACGGCCGCTATGGGTAGCGCACCGAAATACATCCCTGTATCTTTAACTCGCACTTTAATACCTCTAGTATCAAAATACGCCAGGGTTTTTTAATCGGTTTGAAAATCCCGATAATCGGGTCAAAATTTTACACTTTTTTAGAAAAATGTGAGAACGGCGATCTTACGATTTGTGTTCAGAAAAAACGCTGATTCCTAAAGAATCTAAAACCAAGTTCAAGACCGAAAATAAATACAATCCAAAACCGAGCGAAATCGGAATGTATTGCAGCAAGGCTAGTTTACTTTTTAAGATAACTTTACCGGTTTCTTCTTTCTCTCGGAAAGAATTCATAGCATTTAAAAGAGGTAAGTACGAGAAAAAAGAAAAAGTTGCGATGATCCAATAAGGATCTTTTAGTCTCCACGATAGAATAAATAGTATAATGGAGACACTTAACAGGGCCGGAGAATAATTGCTCCTTATTCCCTTCGAATGTAAATATACTTTGTATCTACTGCCCAGGCTATAATAAAAAAATAGATATAATACGGTCCTTAGGAATGGGGAAATTCTTAAATTCTCTTCTTTCTTTAAGTATTTCCAGCTCTTATAAGTCCAATAGTATTGATAAAATGTAAACGTTGATAAATACAGAAGAATGAACTTCCAAGCCGGCAATACTTTGGATTTTATTTCTTTTGCGACTGGCTTTTTTTCTTCCATTATTCTTTCTTTTCGTTTTTGTGGAGATCGCGATAAGACTCCCTTGCCTACTATAGCGAGCACGATTTTTCCTCTGCTCGCTATAGTAAATTTTTTATAAAGGTTAGTCCTTTAAACCTTTCGGAAAGGTTGTCTTTAGATCGGTTACAAACTGTCCGTATATTTCCTTCACCATTTCGGCATAACGAAAGTCATTCGGGAGGTCATAAATCCACCCTACTTCGCTAAATGGAGTAGCAGTGTATTTTTTACTGAACAATGTCTTCTTAGTTTTATGATTCATTAGGCTTAATTCTAAAGTTAGGCTATTTTCGACGGTAACGGCCGGTAATCCAACAAACCATAGAAGCGGTCCCCATATACTTAATAGATACGAAAACATTTTTCCTTTATAGCCAGTGTTTACTATCGTTCCTTGTATATAGTATTTGTCTCCCTTCTTATTATCGAAGCTTGCCTCTCTGAACAGTTCCGCGTTTTCCAATTCGATTGCAAGAGCTTTCGCGTAATCCTCTACCGGTTTATAGTTTTGCCATAATCCGGAAGTTATATGTCTCGGGACTCCTTCCGGAGCCTCGTAGTTTGCCCAACCAAAAGGCATAAGGGGTACCATATAAAGGGCTGTTTTGTTATCGTTGTTACTCTGACGCTGGTCGTTAAACGGAACTATAATCACTGAGTCCTTTGACAAGGCAGGTGCATTTACCGGTTTCGGATTCGCTTTATATATCCAAGTTTGATGTGTGGAGCATGATACAAACAACGCTGCTCCAACTAGTAGACTACCAATTTTTATACTCTGTTTTTTAAACACTTCGTCCTCGTTTATTTTTAATATTATTCAAATTTGGGCCGGGCTGCTTCGAGTTCGGGCAGCCGCCCTAATCCAACACGATCTCTCTTTTTAGCTTTGATTTCATTTTCTGTATCCGTGTTGGACTAATGCCCTACGCATCCCTCGCGGGGAGATGTCATATTCGCACTTTCATCTGCTACCATAGTTATCGCGAGCTTCTAGGTTAGGAAGAAGACCATAGACGACGACTAAACTTCTACTTTTTCCCAAAGCCCTGTAAAAGGGAAGTCCGGAGCAACTAAGCGCCATATTTCGTGGCAAGTATTACATTTATACCATTCGCCTCCAAAAATCTTACCTTTCTCATATAATTTATTTGAAATTACTGGGACAAGGTTTCCATTTTCAACTTGGCTTTTTAAGTACGCTCTAAAATCTTCATACTCGATTGGTGAGAAAAAACCTTGTATTTCCTCCAAAAACCCGCAACCGCATTTACTATTCATTTAGGAAATGCCACTATACCTTTGATCCAGCTAGGATTTACCTTTGGTATGAAAATTTGATTTCCGCCTCCAACTAATCCTCCCTGCGGCGCTGCCACTCCTTCATAAAAAGTTGTTCCTGCTGGGATCACAGCTCTTACTTGATTTGTGGCAGCATTCCCCCACTGCGGATTCAATGCACTATCTATGATTGACTGTGTAGCTCCGTTCGGGGGCACCCTTGTCCAGTAAGAACCAGCTGGATTTCCGTCGGGACCTATAACTCGATACAATGTAGTTGGTTTCGAGGTGGTAACTTCGGCATACGTACCGCTTCTAAATGTTTTTGCTATCTGATCTGAAAGAGGGCCTTTATTTATAGGGCCATACATTTGACCAGTCGCTTTCCCGCCACTAACACTAACAGCGCTTTTACCAACCGCGGCCCCCTCTTCCCCCGCGCCCGCTTTACCACCAAGTCCCCCTAGCTTACCTCGAAGAGCGGTGATACCGCCGGCAACTAATAGCATACCATCACCGATGAAATTACCCCATTTATAACCCGTGGAATAATCTTTTGAACAATCGGGACAGGCTGAATTGGCCGCCTTCTCTGCTCCAGGCTCAGTTACTAATTTATCATATAGTGTCGAAGCTACTCCTTTTGATAATGGGGCTTCAAGTGGATGCGCGTTCACCAGACGACCAAATTCGTCTGTGATTCTAAAATTTTCCGGAGCAGCAATACTCGCGCCCGTTTCGATTAGGTGCTGAGGAGCATCCACCAATCTCGCTATACTTTTACCAACACCGGTTGCAAACCCGCCAGCCATACATCCAGCATCATTGTGTACAAGAACCCCGTCTTTCCCGACGAAATACGTGTGATTGTCTTCTACCTCAAAGTTATAAACTTTCGTCTTCTCATAGACTTCTTCTATCTTAGCAATACCAACCGTTCCACGAATCTCGTCTTTCCAAGTCGCTAAGTTAGAGCTCGACGATCTGCTCCCTAATGCTGCA
>NZ_AHMM02000003.1 GCF_000243675.2 Leptospira inadai serovar Lyme str. 10
ACCGACTCCGTCGGCTTCGCCCTTGACTGCGTGGGCTATGTGCCTTTTATGGCTTACCGACGGGCTTAATTAGCTCCAGAGGTCGTGCTGTCGGCACGAGCCGACTAGAGGGGTTTTAGGGGGGAGAATCCCCCTCTAAGAAGATATAAGAGGGAACGATTAAGTGAAAATCTTGTAGAACCGCATAGAATCTAGCTTTTTTGATGTTTTTAAAGACAGACCTATGTAAAGCACTGCTTTACATCAATGTAAACCAGCTTGCTTTACATACCCTTTACACGTTGTAAACCATTTTCTTGACAAGTTGTAAAATAAAATTTACAATGTGTAATAATTTTAGACAGAGATGAAAGGAGTTTTGATGTCAACGTTAACAGTTTCAGAAAAGCCTAATTTATTGAGCAATAATAGCTTATCTTTTGATGAAAGGGCATTGCAGTTAAAGTCTAAAGAAAAAGCCGAAATGGACGCAATTAAGCGTGAAAAACAAAGTCCTTTTAGCCGTTGGACACAGTTCAATAATGAGCACACAAAAGAACTAATGATACTTGCTATTAAACATCCAAAGGCTCACGCTATACTTTATTTTCTTGTGGACCAAATGGATAACTATAACGCTTGTATTTGTTCTACCGCTGTTATGCAAGAAGTCTTAGGAGTAAGTCGTCAAACCATTTCAAAAAATATCAAGGTTCTTAAAGACCTCGGCTTTTTAGTTACCTTGAAAAGCGGAAATGCAAATGTCTACACGATTAACGATAAAGTTTACTGGAAATCTTGGGGTAACAATAGACAGTACAGCAAATTTCCTGCCAATGTTGTATTAGCCATGTCCGAGCAAGACGAAGACTATAAAATTAACTTTGCAGATTTAAAAGCAGAAAAGATTAAAACTGTCTCCTTGAAGGAAAAAGAATCCTGAAAAACAAGAACAACACTTTAAATACCCTTAAAACGCAAAAAACAGCCCTCAGAAGCCCTTTAATGTGTTTGTGCAAGAAAAAGTACCCTAAAGCACAAAAACGCATTCTA
>NZ_AHMM02000004.1 GCF_000243675.2 Leptospira inadai serovar Lyme str. 10
ATAGAAAGAAATCCGGAATGGGAAGATTTACGGCCAGGCGACAGCGATTCTCGGAGGACTGGGGAGATTTTATCCAGAATGGAGTGCAGGCGATTGCGAGCTTTAGCCAGGCGATTGTGAGAGGGATAGGTGCAAGCTTTAGCGGAAACTGGGATGGAACTCATGAGGCAATGAAGGAAACAGGAGATTATTTGAATAAGGCAAAATCGAGTGCTCTATATTCGATCACCGGAATGGTGGACTTTAACTTGTTTCTAGGAGATCTTGTGAATGAAGCGGGAGGAATGTTAATCAATGAACTTTCCTTCAAGACGAAAGTCGTTAGTATAGGGGATGTTAGACTTCGGGACTTTCAAGACGGATCATAGCGACTTGAACAGATCGATCGCAGCAGGCTACGGAGAACTCGCCGATAACCGAGAGAAATACATGAGCGAAGAGCATAGGGTATATTCAAGAAACGCGAATTACTTATATAGAAATGACCAAGTAATGGATGCGATCATAACGACAGGCTTGGCGGCTTGCACGGCGATTCCAAACCCTGCATCCCCGGGATGTTTTACCAGTTTGGTTGCTTACAAGACAGCTCGAGGAGCATACGAAGGCGGGGTGGTTGGAGCAGGAGCAGCACTCGGAAGTGCAGCTCTTACTTCCACAATGAGGTCCACCGGCTTCGGGGTGAACTTCGGGTATAGCTATGCAAACGGATACAGCGCAGGAATCAACTACGGGATTCCGGGACAGACAACCGGAATCCAGGGTGGAGTCGGCTACTCGCAAAGAAACGGATGGAACGCAAAGATCGGATACGGATTCAAAAACGGAGTCAATCTTTCGTATGACCACTCCGAATTCGGAGGAGATACGTATACAGGCACATTGGCAAACAACTACGGCGGAGCATTCTTAAACTATAATACGGAAAACGGATACAGCGGGGGAATCAACGTCACGTCGAACGGTTCTATCTTCGGGAATCCGTTGGGTGCGTTTAGCACTCTCGGTTATGGGAACTCGGGAGTATACAACGATGTGAGTTATTTTGTTCCTGAGAAGGCACCTCTGACGGAGGCCGAGAGGGAACAGGCTGCGGAGTCCGCGAGGAATAACCTGCTGAATAATATTCTGGGTGGAATCGGGTATGTGGCTGGGAGAGTCGGGGACTTTGCGAAAGGGATTTGGGACAGGTTGTTTGGGGAGGAGGATGGTGATAGTGATCGAGGTTTTAAATTAATTTCTCCAAATTTAGCGAAAGATATAAATGGTTTAAAATATTATAATGTTAATGGTCGATGGATACAGGAAGGGACATTTGCAGACCTAATAACTGCGGATTTGAAACCGGGAGATGTTGCTGCAATTTTAGAAATCTTTTCTAAACATTTACATGGTGAAATGACCGAAGAAGTACTTAGATCTCTTGGATTTTCCAAAAAAGATATTGAATTAGTTTCGAACGCGAATAAAGGACAGGACTATCACCAAGGAACGCCAAAATTCCATTTTGACGGAGCTGAGAATTTTCAACAAATAATGAGTGGCGGGATGAAATACATAGAAGAGCAATGGGATTTAATCAACGGTGAAAAGTCTACAAAGAATGAAATCCTGCAAGCATTCGGGCGAATTGCTCACGCAATTCAAGACTTCTACTCTCATTCGAATTACGTTGAGCTCTATTTAAAGAACGTTGGAGATCCTGAAGGGAAAGTTGTATCTCCAGTGGATGTGCCTACCTTTTTCGAAGCCATGACATCAGCAAACCTGCAATCATTTCGAGATATACTTATCAAAGAATTAAGAACGGGCGTGTTTTCGGTCTCCAATCATTTTATGGGAACTGAGGACCCCAATGATCATTACAATATGAATCACGATGATCCTTCCCGACCTCGGCATGGATTTGCGAGGAGCGCGGCAGCTCGGGATACTTACTTTATTGGTGTATCCGTGCAGGAAATTTTAAAAAAGCTCCAGTCAATTTATTAAAATTGAATAAGTTAATTACTAAACTTTGAAGAAAAAAACAGGAACGACACGTATGAAAATAGAAAATCAACGAAATATAAATTATCTTCTCGTTTTCCAATTCGTTTGTAGATTCAAGTCCGTTATTCTTTTTATTATTTTAAATTTCATTAATTGTTCATCTTATATGATCAAAGAAAATCGGAAATATATAGAACGACCTGAATCAGTAGAATTTAGCTATCTGGAAAAACGGATCAACGATTTCAGAGACGTATTTACTGTCACTGCAATTAAAAATTATGGTATTGGCGCAAAATTACAAATTTCAAATTTTGGAGTTGGCGCATATTTTCAACCCGGCGAATCACCCTTCGAATATTCTGAAGAGTTTGGATTGAGAAATGGAGTATGGGGAAATCATGATACGTTTGACGCTGTTCTTATCGTGGGCGTTGACCGTTCAAACCCAAGAATTATGCAACCGCTGGTTAGAAAATATAGAAAGGATAAAGTGATCGAGCTCATTCCTTTTGAATCTTGGGGTCGAATTGGACTGGCTATGGCTGTCTGGAGTGGGGTAAGGGTTGAAATTAATTTAATCGAGGTTGTTGACTTTGTTTTGGGTTTCGTAGGGATAGATATATTAAATGATGATAAGATTAAGATAATTGAATAGTCTTTCGATTGGGAACAATGTTATTTTAATTGAAAATTATAAAGAAGATAGCTGATCCTCGCTAGAAATAAAGTAGCAGATGAAAGCGCAGATATAACGAAAATGATCTCTCCCCGTGGCAACGAGACCTCGGGTCCGGGGGTTTAGAGCAGAAGATTCCCCGGAGAGGGGGTAGCGGAAGACGCGTGTAACGCGGCTGTAGCGCGGGGGAGACTTCCCCCCGTCAGTCCTCCGTCCTCTGTCTTCTGTCCTCTGCATGGAAACTGGGAGGGAACTCACGAAGCAATGAAGGAGACACGGGATTTTATTAATAAAGCGGGAACTAGCCTAATGTATTCGATCACCGGAATGGTGGACTTTAACTTGTTTCTAGGAGATCTTGTGAATGAAGCGGGAGGAATGTTAATCAACGAACTTTCCTTCAAGACGAAAGTCGTTAGTATGGGGATGTTAGACTTCGGGACTTTCAAGACGGATCATAGCGACTTGAACAGATCGATCGCAGCAGGCTACGGAGAACTCGCCGATAACCGAGAGAAATACATGAGCGAAGAGCATAGGGTATATTCAAGAAACGCGAATTACTTATATAGAAATGACCAAGTAATGGATGCGATCATAACGACAGGCTTGGCGGCTTGCACGGCGATTCCGAACCCGGCATCCCCGGGATGTTTTAGTGGTTTAGTGGCTTACAAGACAGCTCGGGGAGCCTACGAAGGCGGAGTGGTTGGAGCCGGTGCGGCTATGGGAAGCGCAGCTCTTACTTCCACAATGAGGTCCACCGGGTTCGGAGTGAACTTCGGATACAGTTATGCGAACGGATACAGCGCAGGAATCAACTATGGGATTCCGGGGCAGACAACCGGAATCCAGGGTGGAGTCGGCTACTCGCAAAGAAACGGATGGAACGCGAAGATCGGATACGGATTCAAGAACGGAGCCAATCTTTCGTATGATCACTCCGAATTCGGAGGAGATACATACACCGGAACCTTAGCGAACAACTACGGAGGAGCATTCTTAAACTATAATACGGAAAACGGATATAGCGGGGGAATCAATGTAACATCCAACGGTTCCATCTTCGGGAATCCGCTCGGTGCGTTTAGCACTCTCGGCTATGGGAACTCGGGAGTATATAACGATGTGAGTTATTTTGTTCCTGAGAAGGCACCTCTGACGGAGGCCGAGAGGGAACAGGCTGCGGAGTCTGCCAGGAATAACCTGTTGAATAATATCCTGGGCGGGATCGGGTATGTGGCTGGGAGAGTTGGCAATGCAGCCTTAGACTTTGGAAGTTATGTAACCGGGATCGGACTTGGAGAAGGAGAGAGCTCACTTTGGGGAGATATCTCCAGCGGAGCCCGTAGAATCGGTAATGGAATCGCTAACTTTGCGAGTGGAGTTTGGGATGGTGTCACTGGATTCGCGAAAAGCACTTGGGACAAGACGAAGAGCTTTGCGAGTGGAACTTGGGATTGGATAAAATCCGGAGGGAAGTCACTTTTGAATGGAGCCGGTTACGTACTTGGTTGGGGCAATTCGCAGGGGAATACTCTTCTAGGGGATTTGGGTCGTGGCATTGTCAAAGCAGGAACAGTAATTTCGGATTGGGTATTATGATAGAGGGATAAACGGCAGATACGACCAAGGCTTTGGCAGATATTTCCAATATCAAGGAAATAGGATTAAAAACTGAGAATATAGCCAATCAAATTGAAAGAGATCGTCAGTTTGCCTCTATCACAGGTGATGCGGAGATGATGGCAAAAGCGAACGCCAAAGAGCAGAACTTCCGGTCAGCCGTAATGTCGGAAGCTTCGTATTTAGATTACAATTCAAAAGAACCGGCGATGCAAGAGAAGGTGAAGGCAATGAACGAAGCCTTACAAAAAATAGGAGTTTCTCATGTAGGCGAAGACGAGATGCGTAAAACAGGAATACCGCAGAACGTGATCGATAAATTTAAAGATGCGGAATCCGGAATGCATGCAGAATTATTTAAATATGCGGATGAAAACGGAAAAACGAAATACACAGTCGCCTTTAGAGGAACAGAATTTGACCTATTCTCCACAGAAAGCTGGAAGGATATCGGAACAGATATTGCCAATGCTTTAGGGTTTAAGACCGAGCAATATAAAAGGGCAGCCGAATTAGCGAAGGCACTATCCCAGACTACCATCGGTAGCAGCCTTGATTTTACAGGCCATTCGTTAGGCGCTGGATTGGCGACGATGGCGGCTAGTATGAATAAATCATACACTGCGACTACCTTCAATGCAGCCAATGTGAGTGAGAGAGTAGTTGTGGGCTTAGATGGTTCTCTGTCCGGAATAGAAAACCGAGTGAATTCTATTTATTTGAAAGGTGAAATTGTATCGAATATCCAATACAATAGTGTACAAGCGGGTATCGATTGGGCTCTGCAAGCGTTGGGAACGAGCTATCGTTATAATTCGTTAATCCAGGAATCTCCCGGGAATCGAATTCCAATAATAGGAATTTTGAATGGGCAACCCAAGACTTGGCAAGGGTACGTGAACCCGTTAACTTCATTCCAATTACACGGAAATTCAGCGGTAATAGATAGCTTGTATAATCACTATATGAATAGGCAAGATTATTGAAACGGAATATAAAATGAAAAAGAATTCAAGTATAATCATCGGGATCATCATCATGTTATTTTCATCCTTTTTTCAAATGTCCTGTGCCACGATGTTTCTTCGTTGTGCGGGTTGTACGATTAGCGAAGCCTATAGCGATCCAACCGCTTTAAAATTAGTGAAAGCGGCAGTTGGAGGGGACAGTAAGAAAGTAGCGGAGTTAGTAAAGGAAGGGGCGAATCCGAATCACTTGGAACCGGACAAGGTGCCGATGCTACTTTGGACGATTTGTGGGCAGAATGTAGAAGGTTTTGAAGCTTTACTGAAAGCGGGAGCGGACCCTAATTTGGGCGGAACAGGTCATGGGCGGGGGCAAGGAAACCAAGGAGGGGATGGGGTAAGCATTGTTTACGAACGTTGGTCGGCGATGACTTTTGCGGCAGGAGATCCAGATTCTCGTTTTTTAAAATTGGCAATCCAATATGGAGGGGATTTAAATTCAGAAAAAAGAGGAAAGAAAGCGGTAGCTGGAACAGGATTGCCTCTTATTAGAGCGGCTTTCGAAGGCTTATTTGACAATATCAAACTTTTAGTCGAATCAGGAGCCGATATCAATATTCATACAGAAACCGATTCTGCCCCCGAGATGGCCATTGGAGTGCGCGGTCGTTTTGATATAGCGATTTGGTTTTTAGAGCATGGCTATACGTATAATCTTCTTGGTTTAGCGAAGACGGCGGAAGGAAGGGCGGTAACTAGAAATCAGCCATATAAGGAAAAGTTCATTGATATGCTAACGGAAAAAGGGATTCAATTTCCAGTAACTGATGTGTATAAAGAACTTCACAAATACCGGGAACTCCCGCCTGGAGCGATGCAGGATATTGTGTATGGCAGAAAGGGTTGTCGAGATTTTCCTTTAAAGCCAGGTCGATACAATGATAGAACTTGTTGGGGTGGAGAAATGCCATCTGGTTCTAGAAAACAACAGAATGATATATGAATGCCATCTTGTTTACGATTAGGAGAAACGGCCTGGAATGGAAAACGAGAGGCCGTGAATCTGCTTGTGTATAGTATAATTCCTTAATTTAGTATCCCCGCAGCAACGATACGTAGGGTGCGAAGCAGTCGCAGCGTTATGATCGAAGAATGATAGATAAACAAAAGAGGCGCTGAGACCGGAGCGAACGCGAAGCCCGGAGTAGCGTGACCCTGAGCGAAGTGAAGGGGGCTGCCCGTCAGAGGACAGAAGACAGAGGACTGAGGACAGAACATTGATAAGCGGAGTTTCCACGTACTATAGAAAGATTTTTATGCTAAGAGTGGATTTGTCCCCCGTCCTCTGTATCATTTTTAACTTCGAGCAGCTTCTGTCTAGCGTGAGCAAAGCGAACGCGTCTGTCCTCTGTCTTCTGTCCTCTGCACGGGAACTGGGATGGAACTCACGAATTTAAGATAGAAGAGACCATCGATAAAGAATCGCAAAGCCTACAGTTGAATAAGCGATAAGATAAATCCACTTTCGGTATTTATAAACTAACCGGAAAAGAGCGGTCCGATATGGATATTGATTTGAATCAATATCCGAAGCCTCAGCGATTATGACTGATGGATTTTCCGAAGAAACTTCAGGTAAAAGGCCATTTTTCCAGGATCGTAAGACCTTCGCAAAATCTTCTCCGTAGGCACTCTTCGGGAGTGGAGTTTCTTTATGGATTTGGGTCAAGTTTTCTTGGCAAATTAAACAATCCCGAATATGATTCCTTACGAAGACGGGAATCCTTTTTTCTGAATATGCCAATTCACGAAGATAATCCGGTTCTAGACAGGTCGGTTTCAATTATTCGTAGAACTCCTTATTATAGTCTATAATATGAGGGAAATACGTCAACCGAAATAGATAAGATGAATATAACTATTTCTTTTTAATAAAAATTATAAGGCCTTTATATTCTAAAAAGAAATAGTTTTAAAATCTAGGTCGAACATTCCGTTTCCTTTTTGAAACGATCTTTAGGAGAAAGTATGTGCTCTAATCTCGATCGACCTTCTTGTTTGCATTTTGCCTCCGGGTTCGACTGCTCTGTCGCGATAGTATCGATTCCGTAGAAAGATTGATTCCTTTCCCTAAAATCCGATCATCATTCCTCCGTCTACCCTTAAGGTTGTACCAGTGATCCAGTCAGCCTCTTCGGATGCTAGGAAATACACTGCAGATGCAACCGCCTCTTCCGGATTTCTATCTATCTTTAATGGTATTGTATTTAAGATAGAATTCCTTATTTCTTCCGAAAGGTTCGGGGCGAATCCATTCGCGATAAAACCGGCCGCAACGCAATTTACCGTTATATTACGAGATGCTAATTCTCTTGCGGATGATTTAGTGAGTGCCATCAGGCCCGCTTTGGCCGAAGAATAATTACTCTGTCCTCCATTCCCGTAAAATCCCGAAACGGATCCTACGTTGATGATTCTTCCTTTCTTGGCTTTGAGCATGATTTTAGCCGCAGTTTGCGTTCCTAAAAAAGCCCCTTTTAAACAGACATCCTGTACTAAATTCCATTTTTCTTCGCTGAGTCGAATCAAAAGATCGTCCTCTACGACTCCGGCATTATTGACCCAGATATCAAGAGAATCGAAATGTTCTAAAGCAAATTCTCCTAACGATTTGTTTTGTTCTTTGGATCGAACATCGCAAGCTTTTCCTAGGACTGGTCCTCCGGTCGATGTCTTTAATTCATAGGCAGTCTTCTCGCAATTTCCTTGGTCTAGATCGGAGATAATTACGTTAAGACCCCGTTCCGCGAAAATTCGTCCGATTTCTTTACCGATTCCGCGCGCAGAACCGGTAATCACCGCTGTTTTATTCTTAGACATGAAAAATTCCTCCATTATTTATTTCGATATCGAAATAGTTACCCTAAATAATCCGATTCTCATTTCTTTTCAAATTTCGAAATTTGCATGGATTTTGGAAAGTAATCGCACGAATTCAGCTTTTTCGGTTTCGTCCAAACCTTTATACAATTTATTTAAAGTGATTTTAGAAGCTTTTATAACTTTTTCCACCGATCGTTTCCCTTTTTCGGTTAAATCCGCGGTGGTGACCCGCTCATCCGGATCGAGTTTTGTCCTAATTACGTAACCGAATTCTTCCATCTTATCCAAAAGTGCGGTTGCCGTCGAATTCGTTCGATCCAGGATCGTAGCCAACTCACTCATTCTCATCGCTCCATTCTTGCTCAATACGAAAAGGACTCCTGCATGGGCCGGAGCTATATCCTGAATCCCTTGTTTTTCCAATTCTCGCCCGAGAAATTTTTGAATTCTATCCCGAGTCCTGGATAATAGATGAATTACATAATCCCCTTTCATATATTTCGACATCGAAATATATGAATCGGCAGCGAGTAAATGAAAAAAAAATCGCGATTTTATTTTTTTAGCGATGTTCGAACTATCTAAAGATGGGGTTTATATCGAGCGGGAGGATGTCTCGCTCGGTTCGTCGAAGTTATAGTCGATTGAATTATCGCTTTTCGTTAAGCGACGATCTTTACCCGAGGACTCGTCTATCCGATATATTCCGCGACAAGTAAGGCCATATCATCCTGATGCTGATAGGAATAGTTTTCCCCTTGATACGCTTGTACGGCTTTCATAACGGCATCGCATAAATGCTCGGGAGTTAAGTTTGCATTTTGTTTTAATATTTCCGCGAGGTATTCCTCTCCCAGCAAATCTCCCTCGGAATTTCTTGCGTCAGGAATTCCGTCGGTGTAGAGGACCACTTTATCTCCCGGATTTAAAGGAACCACCTCGGTTTGATAGTCGGCGGGAATGGACTCGTAGATTGCCACTCCTTTCGGTCGATAGAATTCTATTTGCCCGTTCTTTCGTAAAATCAAACATTCCGGGTGTCCGGCGTTCGCGATTAGGGCGTGGCCTGTCCTTAAATCTACGGTGATAAACGTAGCGGTCAAAAAATGTCCATCCAACTTTCCTTCCAATTGCTGTCGTATATGCTGCAATAACGCGGACGGGTCCTGTAGATAGTTTGCCCAAGTTCCTAACGTCATTTTTACCATCGACGCAAGTAAAGCTGCGGAAACTCCGTGTCCGGTCACGTCTCCGATGAACATTCCCAACGTCGAAGATTTCGGGTCATAGAGAACGTCCAATAAATCGCCTCCTACTTCCATCATCGGTCGATAACGGTACGCCATAGAAGCGTGAGGAATGACCGGAAGTTCTCTAGGAAGCAGGGAGGATTGGATCTTTCCTGCGATAGAAAGGTCTTTTGCCAATATTTTTCCTTTTTGCTCCAACTCGGTTTTTTGCAATTCGATTATGCGGGTTCTCTCCTCTACTTTAGATTCGAGTGATTCGTTTAATATTTGCAATTTGCTTTGAGAATTTTCTAAAGCTCTAAACACCTCGGCATAACGTTTTGCAAGTGCGAGACTGAATAGAAGCGTCAACCCTAAAAAGCTTTCATTTACCCAAGTGCCTGCGTTGCCGATTCCTGCAAACGAAAGGACGGTGTAAAAGGAGGACGTCGCCACCAAAACTAATCCCGAAACGACCCAACGAAAGGACAAGATGCTGGTTTTACGATATTGTACGAATATGTAGGTCGTATAGATGAAGAATAAAACTAGAACGGCTATGAACGTATCGAAAGCGTATCGACTGAAAAGAAACAACCCTCCGGTGAGTCCGTACTCCAACGAAGGCCAGAGGCTATGGATGAAAAAAACAATCTCCAATGCTGTCCCGATCTTATCCCTTGGAGATTGAAAAATTCCGCGAGTGAATTCATGAAAGAGGATCGGCAAAAAAGCGCCCACGGAATATCCGAAGAAAATATAAGTCCATGGCGAATCGAGTACATATAAGCTCCAGCCCTCGTAAGACGGATACCATAACGCTAAGGATAAATTCAGGATCGAAAACGAGAGATTAAATTTGTCCTGCCTTCTCCTTAAGTAAATAAATATAAAAAAGACGAATGAAAAGAGTTCTAACGAAGTGAAGAATAAAACTCTAGTCGCTTTCAATAAAAAAACGGACTGGATTTCTTCGAACGTTCCTAAGATCGGGTTTTCCCGCAAACTTCTGGGGCCCGCAAAGGGCGATAAAACTAGATCCAAGTGCTCCTCTTCGTTAAAGGCTTCGATCGGCACGATTCTCGGTCTAGAAACATTCTGTTTTTGTCGTTTGTATAAATTTATATCCGATTCCAATACGCTTCCCTCGCGCAGTAGAATGCAGCCCGAGGGACAGAATGGAAGATATACCGCGACTCGATACGGGCATTCTCCGCTTTGCCCCGCGGACGAAGAACATCGAATCGTATGGGAATAGACGGAGAAATAATTTTCCGGAGAATCCGTTTTCGGAATTTGTGTTAAGGACACTATCTCGCTCTCACGAGATGTCTCGGCATTGCGCGAGTTCAATAATGGATCTTCCGCAAAATGTCGGGAAGACCATTCCTTCAGAATAGCCGGAGATTTCCTGAGAGACCATTCGGACCTAGGAGTTTCGGAATGGAGAGCATTAAGGAATATTAATGAATATATTAATATTCCGACTATACGGAAACGGGAGTTCTTTAAAAGGGTTTTCAATTCGATTTTCATTTTTACGCATATATGGCCGAAGTCGGCTAAGAACTATTATTTGTAAGGAATGCATCATGGTTGCAAGATTTTATTCATCCGAATCCTTTGCGCATCGGAAGCCGAAATGGTGGTATTCCGGGAAGTTCTGAGGGATATGTGCCCTACGCTTGGAACCCCTTGCGTAATAGGCGGACCACCACCAGGATCCTCCTTTTAACACCTTTTTATCATACCCAGGACAGGGCTCTTGGCCTTGGCAAGGTCCTTGCGGGTCGACACCTTTACAATCTTCTCCGCAGGCCGCATAACTTGGAGCATACCAATCCTGCACCCATTCCCAGGAATTTCCCGCCATATCGTAAAGTCCGTACACTCCGGGAGCTCTAGTCCCCACCTCGGAAGTCGGCATGAGGTTCGGAGGATCCAATATTTCCTGCGCACAACCCTTATGTTTTTTTACGTTGATGACTGCGTTCTTGCAAGTGGCGGGCTTATTTCCCCAAGGATACAGATTTCCGTTAGGTCCGCGGGCCGCCTTTTCCCATTCAGCCTCGGTCGGCAAGCGTTTCCCCACCCATTCGCAATATTCCTTTGCGGTATACCAGCTAACTCCGACAACGGGTTGTTTAGGTTTGAGGTATGGATCTCCGTATTTCGGGCCTATAAAATCGCAGGTTACGTTTTGAAGGCAATCCTTGCATTTTCCCGCGGCGGTGCATTTGTCGAAGTCGGCATTCGTGACTTCGTACGTATCCATAAAAAAATCGCTGATATACACGTTGTTTTCGGGCCTTTCATCCGACTCGTATTGGTTACTACCCCGGATAAAATCCCCTGCCGGGATGCATTTCATATTCGGAATTTTCTTTCCTTTGCACGGCTTATTCGCGTCCGGATTACCCATGATATGAGGGGCTATCATAAAGGCTAACGAGAGTAATAGTAGGAATATATGGACCGGACGAAAAGAGTTCATGACGACGTTACGTCTCGGAATTCATAGGGATTTATTAGATTTTCTGAATGAGGATTCTTGCTGGCAAGAGAAAAATTCATTTAAAGCGTCGGTATGCTGCAGGAGGAGAAGTCGATCAGGCCGGCTCCGGATGCGGAATTTCCTTTGGTATCCGTACCCGAATAGGAGTAAGATCCTTTTCCTCCGCTAAAAATCACCGTCCCACTTCCGTTCCGACTTCCCGAGAGGGTAAATGAAATGCTTCCGGATTTCGGGAGGCAATCCACATACCGCCATTTTACCGGCGATATTATGGCAACGGTAGCCGTGAACCCTTCTTCTTGGTGAACGACTTGAATCGTTCCGGTTCCCCAGATCCGGTACCAATTTAGAAAATCGGAACTACTCTTATCCACTCCGATTTGCAGCGGAGTCGGAGTGCTAATCGTATGGGAAAAAAGCGGATTCGACCCTATATAACCTTCTCGTAAAATACTAATCGTCTGGGTATAAAAGGAGATCGAAGAACCGGACACGCTAGTCCAGGATATCGAGGCGGCTTGTTTAGTGGAGGGGGAAGCTCCCGAAAACGATAGGCTGGAGCCTGTTCCGGTCAATTTTGTAATCCGATTCGATCCGCTTTTTACCTTCCGATTCAATCCTATCGTTAGCGTGGAACCGCTCTGGATAAACGGTCTCGCTCCGGAAAGTCCGCTCCAAATCGCTTCCGAACTGCCTTCTATTTGCCAGCTCGTAAAAGGAAGAAAGGTGCAGTCCTGAAACGTTTTTGAAACGAAGAATGCGGAGTTGGGAATTCGGGAGGAACTGACTAAATAATTGTCTATGAAATCATAGCCGTTGACGGAGGTCACCTGTCGTTTATAACTACCGCCGCCCCAACATTGGAAAGAAAGATTATAGGCGCCCAGCTCCCCGAAATCAAATCCTCGGTTCCAGAATCTACCAAGAACCGACAGAAGCGCTTCTCTCGTACCGCCCTTTTTCTCGGAAAACGCAAGGCTGGAGCCTTCTCCGGTCAGGCCTTCCATGGAAGAAGATACCGAATCCAACGCCGATGTAACGGATTCTCCGACCGGATCGTATTGGCCGGAAAGCACCAAAGCGGCTAGCAGAATTTGGTTTTGCGGGTCCGTTCCTTGATTTTTACAATCGAATTGCAGAAAGACGATCGTAGCCGCGAGGAAAAAAGAAATCGGTCTGTATTTTACGCGCATTTCGTTCAAACCTATATTATCGAATAACTGTTCAAAAAAAGTCGAGAGAAGGAGCCTGTCTACCCTTGTCATTCTACACGGTGAGCGAAAACCTGTCAAACACCAGGTTTTTCCGTCTTGGAAACGCCATTCCGGGGAAAAAATCCCATATTCAAGAATAGTTTGCTTGATCCGACCGAATCGGCTTTCAATATAACTCTTTCCATAAAACATGTAAGGGGTTCATCGACCATGAGAAAAATACTCATTCTTTCTATTGCCTTGGCTGCATTTCTTGTTTCGGACGGGATTTTTGCGGATCCTCTTCCCGTTGTAGGGAAGTGGAAGACGATCGACGATGAGGACGGTACCGAAAAATCGGTCGTAGAAGTCTACGAACAAGGCGGGAAGATTTATGCTAAGATTGTCAGCCTAAGGGATCCGGTCGATAAGGACGGAAAACCGAAGGTTTGTACAAAATGCGAGGGCGTCGATAAGGATAAGCCTGTCGTCGGACTAGTCATCATGAAAGGCCTTTCTGCGGATGGGGACGAATTTACCGGCGGTACGATTATGGATCCGAACAACGGAAAAACGTATAAATGCAAAATAAAAGCCGTTGAAGGCGGAAAAAAACTGAACGTGCGCGGATTCATCGGGTTTTCGTTGATAGGGCGCACTCAAACTTGGATTAAAAAATAATAAAGCGCAATCCTCCGGGCGGGCCATGGTCCGGAGGATGAATATATAAGGAAATTATAATGAAACGAGTTTTTAATACGTCATATTTGATTCTATTATTTCTGATCTCGGGAAGCCTATTCGCGCAACCTTTGCCCGTAACCGGGTCCTGGAAGACGATTAATGAGCAAGGAAAAGAGGAATCCGTAGTGGAAATCTACGAACAGGGCGGGAAAATTTTCGGAAAGGTTACGAGTTTGGCGGAACCGAACGATAAGGACGGAAAACCCGCGAGATGTACCGAATGCGACGGTCCGGAAAAGAACAAACCGGTATTGGGTATGGTAATCATAAACGGTTTATCCCCCGACGGCGATAAATGGAGCGGCGGCCGTATTCTAGATCCTAACGACGGCGTGTGGTATAAATGCTTTCTCCGGTCGGTCGAGGGCGGAAAAAAATTGGAAGTCCGGGGTTACGTGGGTTTTTCCCTGTTAGGCAGGACTCAGTACTGGGTAAAAAAATAAGTTCATCTATCCTTGCATTCGGATAGATTCCTTGAAAAGCCCCCTTCCTAGATTTGAGCCTACCATTTTTTTTCTTGGTTTGCACAAGAAGGGGTGTCCGATTATCTTTGCCTCCGGTGCATCTCCCGCTACGATTTCGCTTATTCCTCATTCCTTTCGGATGTTCGATCCTTTTCTCATTCGTTTCCTGTCTATATCGAACGACGATACCCGCCCGCCCTCTGAACGATTCCGGTAAGACCGCTTTGCTAAGAGTGGATCGAGGGGCCAAGGAAGAGTTTCTTCGAATCACCGACTATCGCGTTCCGTTTACCTTCGAAGAGAAGGATTCGTATTATGCGGTACTCTCCAGGACAGCGCTTAAACAATACGGTTTTCCGAAAAGCGGTATATCGATCGTAAACAAATATCCGTTTAAATACTATTCCGGAAATTATCAGGATTTAATCAACGAATCCATTTTCGCTCTCGGTGACGTAAAAAAGGGGTATAAGGATGATTCTTTAAATTTTCATTATCTATACTGGACGACGAAGTTATTTCCCGGTCAAGCGTCGTTCGAAGTGATAGGAAAATCGGCCAGAGGTTCGGACATTTTTGCGATCCTATTGACCGATACCCGCCTTTCGGACGACGGAAAAGTTTCCGTTCTTTTCAATTGCGCTCATCATTCTAACGAAGTGATTTCCGTCGAACATTGCTACGACGTGATATACGGAATTTTATCCTCTAAAAAAGAGTATGCGGACGCTCTTTCGAAGCTGAAGATCTGGGTCGTGCCGATCGTGAATCCGGATGGAGCCAAAGTTTTTTGGCACGATACCATCGCCATGGGAAGAAAAAACGGTGCTCCGGGTTACGGGCCTATTTTAGAAAAGGATAACCCAGGTGTCGATATTAATCGGAATTACCCTTTTTTTTGGGGGAAGACGAACTCCAATCAGACTTCCTCGATTCCTGCCAGTACGTTTTATCGCGGGCCTGGTCCGGCTTCGGAGCCGGAAACCAAGGCGATGATAGCTTTGGCCGAAAAAGAAAGATTTGTCGGTTCGATTAGCTATCACGCTTATGCGAATTGCATTTTGGTTCCTTATTCCATTGACGATACGAAAAATCCCGATCCCGATCTTACTTGGGATCTAGGAAAAAGGATCGCGTCGGAAATCCGCAGTTATAACCCCGACAAGTCGTTTCAGGCGAGAAAAAATATTTATGGAGTCGATGGAGTCGATCAGGATTATTTTTTCTTTAAATACGGAACTCTCGCCTATCTTTTGGAAACGTCCCATTCCAACCCTCCTTATTCCGACGTTCCCAAGATCGTCGAATCGATGCGCCCCGCTTGGACTTTGTTGCTGGAGGAAATTTTGGAAGGAAACAAAATCTTTTTCCGGATTCGCGATGAGAGCGGACATCCTTTATCAGTTAACGTAATATATGAGAATCAAACGTTCTTTCAAAATGAAACCCGCTCTTCCCGTCCTAGAGACGGACTATTCTTTCAATCGTTTCCTTCTCTGCGAAAGATACGAATTCGTCTGGAAAGGGACGGTTATGAGACTTTATATTGGGAAGGGCCGACTTGGAAATCCTGGAAAGCGGTGGATTTGGTCTTGAAGAAGCTAAGATAACGGCTCGTAATTTCGTTAAACGAAACGTGCCGAAAGACGGGACATTCACTCGAACATGGAACAAAGATTTGCGATGAAGCAATTCAAAAATGAGGGAGCTCTCATACTATGTACGTTGGTGTGGGGAGGGACGTTTACGGCGACAAAACTGAGCCTAGTTTCCGTTTCTCCGTCCCTTTTTTTGGGGATTCGGTTTGCCATCGCCTCGGCGGTATTTTTAATTTATGCCTTGCTACGGAAACCCGCGAAAGAATTTTACGGAGAAGCGAAAAAGCTTCGGCTGTGGCTCCCTGTTCTTTTGGGATTTTGGATGTTTCTCGGATTCGCTTGCCAAACGATCGGTTTAAAATTTACGACGGCGACAAAGTCGGGATTTTTAACCGGAACATTAGTCGTCATAACTCCTATCCTTCAAACCGTCTTTTTTCGCCGAATTCCCAATGCGGGAAATTTACTGGGCGTAATCATCGTTATGCTGGGTTTGTTCTTTCTCTCCTTCGATCCCGAGGCGGGTAACGAGCAGTTATCCTTTCAGTTTCATTGGGGGGATTTCATAACCATAGGAGGAGCTTTTTTCTTTTCACTTTATATTCTCCTAATGGATAGGGTAAGCCGGGAAGTTTCGATGCAAACCCTTCTTTTATCGCAAACGTTAACTACGAGCATACTTTCGTTTCTGCTGGCGTTCGGGTTGGATTTTCTGGGATGGGAGACTTTGATGTGGCATTGGGAAACCGGAGTGCTGCCCGCTTTGGTTTATAACGGTTTGATTTCTTCCGTCGGAACTACGTTTTTACAAACGAAATATCAAAAAGCGGTAACTCCGACGAGGGCGGGCTTGATCTTTTCATTGGAGCCGGTCTTCTCCGCGGTGATCGCATATTACACTTTAGGCGAACGTATGCAATTTGTCGGTTTACTCGGATGCGGTTTGGTAATGACCGGAGTATTGTTTGCGGAATTATTCGGGGCCTCCAAGGAAAGAATCTCCTAAAACGAGGCTTGATTCTAAAAGCGAAGCGACCATTCGGTGCGAAAGCCGCTGGATAACCCGACAGGAGTCGTTTCGTATGTAGGAGCTACGGAGAGTCTACTGTAACGACTCAAGGCCGCGGAATTCGAAGAGGGTCCATTCAAATAAGTGAATATTCCGTCTGCCAGAACTAATAGTACGAATAAATTCACCGTCGATCGCTTTCTTTTCTCATACTCGTCATGGTCGATGATATTGTTTCCGAAAGGAGTATAAACGTGAGTCGACAGATTCTCGTACCTGGATAGAACGAGAGAAAAGGCCTTATCGTTGTTGGACTGTAGATATTTGTCGGCTAAATATAGAAGCGTGATATTTTCACCGGAGGAAAGCGTAGAATGCGGAGATCGTCTATAAGCCGCCGCCAATAGAAAGGAAATCGATTTTCCGATCGTAAGCCCTATCCCGAGATTCCTCCGATCGCTTGCGATTAAACCGGACCAGACGGGTGCCGGTGCCCAAAGCCAAGATAAATTTCGTTCGGGTTTGGCGACTGTCGGAGGCAAAGGAGGCTGCGTCTCGATGATATCGACCGGAGACGTTACGGGAGGAGTCTCCGGAATTTTGAATGGATTCGGAACCGGTATAGTTTCCTTACTTTCCGATTTTTTAGGCTCGGAAGATTTGATTTTAATTTTAGGTTTTCTGGAAAGGACCGGGCCGGGTTCGATCGTCTTCAGCATATCCATGGGAAAGGATCGAGTGGTTCCGTCAGGAGATTCGAGGAGAATCTGCTTGCCTTCTATCTTACTTTTAACGTTCGTGATTATCCGACCGTCTTTTAAGCGTACGGTATCCGCGAAAATTACCGATTGCGTCAAATATGCCAGAAGTAATGCGATTGCATTCCGTTTAATCGCAAAATGGGACGTCACTCGAATTCAATCCTTCGAATTCGGGAGGCTTTTATTTCTTCTATCCGATTCTCCATTATCAGAATATATATATCTTTATTTTGTAATAAACCGGTTCCTTTTTTGACTCTACCGTCCTTTAGCAGGATCCGGTTTCCCGGAACCGGAACCGCTTCCGGGAAAAGGATTTTTCCGGGATCGGCAGCGGAGGATTTCCCTTCCTCATTGGATTCCATTCCGGAAAATAAGCTCGCAAGAATCGTTTTTTCCTCGAGCGATAAGGGGCGTATACTAGACTCTTCTCCTTCCGTAATGAAAGTTACGGTTTCATTTTTTAGTAATGGTTCGGCGACACTGGACGTCCCCGATTCCGAATTGACGAGTCTTACTTCCCCCTCTAATACTTCCAACCTCGTATTATTCTCCGGACCCGGACTGATTCTAATTTTTGTTCCGAGTAAGATCGCTTTTTTGAATCCGAGATTCACTTCCAAATCTTTCGCAAATCCTCCAAGAAACGTTTCATTCGTATAAGATTCTATTAATAAAGATCCTTTTTCGTATCGAACGGTCCATGTTCCATCCACAAGGGAAACTCGAGCTTCCGAATTCGGCAAGAGTCTTAATCGTAAGGATTTTCCCTTCGAGGATGTATGAAAAAAATAATCGCAGACCGAAAGCTTTTTGGATCTGAGATTCTCGCCTTGATTTACGATACAGGTTCCGAAAGTCAGGATGTCGATTCGTTCCATTTTACGCATCGGGAGCATTCGAGTCAGATAAACGAAAAGACCCATCAGGATCGCCGCCGCGATTGCGCCGGCAGGGATCATGATTCTTAGAACTTGGGATTTTGTCGGAGGTTCTTTCGTAACACCGAATACTTCCCCCAGGCCTATATGTATTTTATTGATCTCTTCGAATTTCTTCCGTAAAACGGGCGAGGCTTTAAGTAGATCATGGAGTTCGTTCCCGTCCTTACTATTTTCATCGAGTAAGAAGGACGCGACCAATTCTTCGAAGGGAACGGGATCGGACTCTAACGCTTTGATTCGGTCCCGAAAGTTCATAGACCGACTCCCTGATTCTTTAAGCAATTGCGAAGATTCCGCAAAGCTTCGGCGTATCGTCTACTTACGGAACGTTTCGTGATTCCTAATTTGGAACCGATCGTTTCTAAACTATCGCGAGTCAGATATTTTGCATCGATGACTTTGCGTTGATGGTCCGGGAGTTGCTTTAAACAATCGGAAAGACGGGTGATACTCTCGGTTTCGATGCGCGGTTCCTCGGGTAATCTTGTTGCGATCGAATTCATATCCATTCCTTCCAATACGTTCTTGGTTTTTCGCCGATGTCCAAAGTAAAGATTACGACCTACGATCTTTGCCCAAGAGTAGAAATTTCCCTTTTGCGGATCGAATTTTCCGGGATCGTTCGTAAGGATTAGGAAAACCTCCTGCACCAAATCGTCAGCCTTGTCAAAATCTCCGGTTAACGAATAGAAATAAACGAACAGGGATTTTTTGTTGGTTTCGTAAACTTCGACGATTGGATTCTTTTCTGGCATAGGAAGGGTTAATTCGATTCCCGCCTAAATCTTTCCTCCAGTCAAGAAGTTTCGACCGTACGGAAAGCGAGTTCACTAGCTTTCAATGCGTCGAATGGAATATGACGATTCTAAGATATAGGGACGCCCTTTTTTAGAAAACCGTCCTATTTCCTATTTTTTCTCCGATTCCGGTCGATGTTGGGCGGAGTCCTCGATCGTTCCGGAGTTATCGGTTTTTGTCTCTTCCCATTCGGCCGGCTTGGCCTCCTCTTCGAACGAGAAGTTTCTATGAATATTGAACCCGACCGAATATTGACGCTTTCCGAAATCGAAATCTCCACCGTTGAGAAGTTTGGTCTGAGCCAGGGCCCGTATGTCCGTGATAAAAAGTTGAAATACATGTCCTCCGGTTTCGAAATCGACACCGAAACTGAACGGAACGGTGTAATGTGGAACATGTTTATGGAGGACGACGTTTTGAAAATATACTGTGGGCAGGTCCCGCGGAAGGACGTAAAGAGTATTAATATCCGTCGCGGTTAGGGTCCGGACTCCTTGCAAGGTGGTCGGTCCGCTCGCAGAGTCGTAATCGGTTCCGATGTAGTCGCGTTGCTTCGTAAAGATCGCTTCGAAAGTGAAATCCACTCGCTTAAATAATTTAAGCCTTCCTCCCACATCGACTCCGAATCGATCGTTCCGAAGCGTGGATTTCACGAAATTGCGATGAACGAACGTCGGTGAAAGTTGTAGCGAAAAATACCTATTGAATTTTCTGGAAATTAAAATCGAGGCCATGTAACTTCTTTTATCATTATCCGTTAAGGTGTAATGATTTATATTTTGGGAAATATTCGCATCCAAAACGGAAATACCGGTCGAAGGGAGTTGTATCGCGGGATTCAGAGGGATAATCTCCTTATCCGTGTCTTGTGAAGCGACTCCCCAGAAACTCATCGTGAACGGTAAAATCGAAGATTGGGATAATAGCCGTACTTTAGAGCGTAACTCGTAGGTTTTATTCTCCGAAATCCTAGCAGCTCCGATCGAAATCGCCTTCGTAATTCCGTAATCGGCTCCGATTAGAATGTTTGCTCCCGAATCCAAACCGAAAAGATCTTTAAAACCGTTCTGAGCGTCACCGAATCTATGATTGAATCTAAGATCCAAATTTTTATATCCGACGTTTTCCGTCGAAGGCATATTAATTAACGTCGGGCTCATGAATGCGGCGCCCTCTCCGAAAAGAGAAGGTGAAATCAGGAAAATCAGGAAGGTAAAATATTTCTTTTTCATTGAAGACTTTCTAGGAGGAAAACGGTTTTGACTTCGATTTTTTGGTTTAACTTGAGATTCAGTAATTTAGGCACCTCGATGAAAAAATCTCCCAGTAGTATGGCGAAATCGGCCGTATATACCAGTCGTCCATCCTTCCCGGATAAAATTCCCTCGATGATAAAGTCGCTTTTTTCCTTTCCGTGTAGATAAAGAGTGCCGATCGTTTTTACCTTTCCCGTGGCCGAATCGAAGGAGATAAGTTTCCCTTTATACTTGGCATACGGAAAGTCTTCGCTCTCCAGATAATTATCATGTAAGTGTACGTCGCGAAGTCGATTTGCGGTCGTGAAGTCGCGAAGATCAATATTAATAGTTAACGTTTTTTGAATCGGATCGATTTCACCGAAAACGGTTTGCCCTAGACCTCGAATGATTTCCTGAGGGGCATCGCTTTTAAAATAGACTTTACCCGAGGCGACTTTGAGGTTCGAATTCGGCAACTCGATTCCGGCGATTTCATATACCGGTAAAGCCGAAATAGCCAGGAATAGAATTCTTAACGCATACAATCTTCCATTAATGGAGTCCGTTAAGTAGCTCATGGACCTGCACCTCCCTTAATCCAACAATAAATCGCTTGGTTCAGCAGGTCCGAGGTGAACTGGGACATTAGGCCGCCGGGAATAACCACCCGAAATAAGATACTGCCGTTAGGGTTATTCGGAACGACTATCGAGGATAAAGAAGCGTAACTAGTAACATCCACTCCTGCGCGAATGTTTCCTCCACTATGACATTGTCCGCAGTGAGCAGTGATTCCTTGTCCTTGGTCGAGGCTGGCAAATGTCGGTTTCGCGACCGAGCATTGATAGGATATTTGTTGCCCGCTAAGAAGAAGAGTCTCTAGCGCGCCGCCTCTGATTTTATCCGCGCCTGAATTTTCGCAGGATAGAACTAAGGCGGCGGTAAAAATCAAAGCGAAACGCACACTTACGACTCCCGATTTATCCGTCGGGAAAACGAATTTTAAGTTCCCGATTCGAAATCCGCGGATTAAAATGTTTAGTCTTAATCCGTGCATCTTAAAACAGCGCCTGCGCCGATAGGTTGAATGCGGATTTTAATCCGAGTTGGGGGCCGTTTAAATGTTGTTGGATCGGAACTCCGTATTCGAAATTGATTCTAGTTTCAAAATCGGAAATTAAAGGAAGCTTAATATTCGTTCCCGCGAAAGCGATCGTTCTTCTGCCTCCCTGTTTTTCGGGATCGTTCTGCGGATTCATCGTTATCGGTAAGCTTGGGTCCGAGCCGGACAAATTCTCCCACTTATCGAGCTGTATTCTTCCTAGAAACGAAATCCAATCCTTGACTTTCAGGCCGATCCACAAAGAAGCTTCATAACGATTTCCGAATTTATATCCGTTCGCGTTTTTCCCGTCCCTTAAGTTAGCCAACGCTTGCGTTCCCCAGAATATTTTTTCCCATTTTCCGGTATATGTTAACCCGGGAGAGGGATTATAGGTTCCCGTTCCCGGTTGCATACCGTAAGGGACTTTCATCCGGGGCAATCCGGGTGCCATGAAGTCCTGCTGATCGATCGAACCCGTCGGAAAACTTAAGCCGAAGCTTACTATAAGCGAATGATTCTCCTTATGCATGGTTCGATACGATATTCTACCTTGAATGTCCCCAACACCTTGCGCACTCATATAAGTTTTTAAGTAACTTCCGCCGTTTAACATTTCCATACTGTTCCTTACGAAAGGTATCATTGCCATTACGGTAAGGTTTTCGGTAATCGCTCCCATGAGGGTCGCCATATGCATTTCCATATTCATTTGGGTCGGCGTCATCATGTAAGTCGAATTTCCCGAGGATGGTGAGGTCGCCGAAAATCCGGCAATACTACCGTTTGTCGTCGTTTGGTGAGGAAATACGAGCGGAAGTACGGGGTCTATCTTGTTCGTGCCTTGGTATAAACCGGACATATTCATAAGCATATAACGATATTCTACCATAATAGTCCCTGGTGCATGAGTATGAGTTCCCATTAATCCGGATGGGGCTTCCAGTAGGTGATTGGAACCGTGCTTGCGGGGATGTTCGGACTCCTTTTTTTCGACCACTACCGAATTCTTACTATCTTCCTTTAACGTCGATGCGTCTTGCTTGTCGACGGTTTCCAATGAGGAATCTTTTTTCGGTTCGGCTGGAGATTCCTTTTTGTCGGAATTTTCCCGAAGCTTGCTTCTTTCCGGGTTTTCGGATTCTTTATTCTTACTTTCTAAAGTAGGTTTTGACGGCTTTTCACGGTTTTCCTTATTTCCGAAAATATCGTCCAGAATTCCTTCCTGAGCGGAGAGAGCAGTGCTTCCGAATACTATGGAAACCAAAATGATTTTTCGAGTCTTCGTCAAGAGGGAAGCGATTCGATTTGAGAAAGGCATATTACATTCCACTCATGCCTCCCATTCCGCCCATGCCACCCTGTGCGTCCGCTCCGCCCGGTTGGAAGATCGTGGAGTACGTAGGATTTCCGTTAACCGAAAGGGTTGTTAAGGGATTGTAACTCATTCCGTCTATGATCGAGACGGTGCCATCGCTGTAATTCGGAACGAAAAGATTCTTTACCGAACCGCTGATCGCGTTTATCGAAAAAGTTCTATATGATTGGACGGAAGATCCGACCATCGTCGTCCGAAGCAGGCTCGGATTCGGAAGGGACGAACTGTCGAAAATATAGAATGCACTCGAGTTGATCGTAGAAATTTGCGTCGACGTTCCCGAAACTGCAGAGGCTACGAAGAGTCTTTTTCCGTCGGGCGATTGCTGAAAATCCGAAAAGCCCGCTTTAGGGATTCGAATTAAACCGAATGTAGCGCCGGTCGGGTCACCTAAATCAAGAATTCTTAAAATTCCATAAGCTAAAGAACTGTAAGTGGTCGTATCCGTACCGGAAAGTATTAGGTATCTACCGCTTACGTCCGTTTTCATTACGGTATATCCTTTGCCAACGTTAAGCGAAGAGCCCAGTAAGGCCCCGGTTCCGCTATTTCCGTTAGGATCAATCACGGAAATGGTTCCGGCGCCGGTATTGTATACGTAGAACAAATTCATAAATGAGGAATATGCCACGTTTAACGGTGCGGTTCCGACCGTGATCGTCCTTAAAATTCCTCCGTTTGTGTCGGGAGGATTGATTCCCGGCGCTCCTAAAAATGTCGGAGAATTTGAATCGTCGTCTATTACGGAAACTGAATTGTCCGATTGGTTGGTTACGAGCGCTAAGAAAGGAGAAACTGTCTGGAAGGCGACTTTATGCGCTCCTTTTCCTACGCAGATGGACGCATGAATATACGCGATGATAACGGGATCCGGATCGTCGTGCACGACCGAAATCGATGATACGTTCGGATTCGCTTCCGAGGAACATAAAATCGAATCAATTCCGGATGAGTTTCCGTTATTCATAGTCCAATGATGGTCGGTATTATTAGGGTCGACGACGATTTCGACCGGGTTTGTTCCGACGGAGATGGTCTTCAAAACGGTTTGCTGGACTCCGGTTTGAATAATCTGCACTATATTCGAATTTGATAAAGTGGACAAAACGTGCCCGGTTCCTACTCCCGAAGCGACTAATCCCGCGGGTTGGACGGAAGATGAGATTTCCGCTAAAGGGAAAAATCCTCCTCCAACCTGCGCCTGAATCGGATTAATTCCGTAGGAAGAATTGCTTGAATTGGAAATATAAACGTACGCCTGGGTTTGGCCTGCGGCTAATAAATTTAGAAGAGCAGCGGATTTATTATAGTCCCCCGCTTTCGTGACAGTGCAACCCGCGTTGAAGCCGCCGAATACAAGCAGCAAAATAATTATTTTCGTATAGAGTGACATTACCGTATGTCCACCTTATCGGATTGATTCGTATGATCTCCGTTAGAGAAAGGTAATGGATGGAAAGATTCTCGATTGAGAAACGATATTATTCGTTCTTCTTAGCATTCGCCCGGAACGTCCGAAGATCCATGCGTTCGAAATTAGAAAGAATAATCTAGGAGATAGTTTCGAGGTCCAGGGAATACGGAGGATTCAACGGGCCTAACTCATTTCCATCCATCTTGATCAACGGTGGGGTGGGCGAAACGGATTCCCTTGATAACCGGAGGGTAGGGGAACTTCGGAGGCGATTACGGTTGCGGAATCGATCTTACTTGGAACAAAATTTATTTCGGATCTTTCATTTAAGAATTGGAAAGAAAAACCGGGATTTTCGTAGTTCTTCTCGTGCTTTTTGCAGGCGCACTCGTGTTCCGATTGTTTGTTCTTTACCGAATGACAATCGGGAAGTTTCCCTGATCGTCCGATTGAGAGGATTTGCGAGGACGAATCGGTCTTGGAAACGAAGTACTCGTCTTCAATATCGGCTTCATGGGTCTCCGCTTTCGAGGCGTGATTGCAAGTGCAAATCAGGCTTACGAAGGCATATTGTCTAAACGCGGCCTCGACAGATTGAATGCCGAAGGTCAGCAGGATGACCGAGAGTAAGCCCTTTTTTAACATCGCGATAGAGACTCTTTGTCGAGAGTCGAATTCCGAAGAATTTCGGTCAACGAGAATCCCATGTCTCCTTCTCAAATCCGAGAAGACATTTCTCAATCTAAAAATCTTTCTTTGAACTCGATTTCTCTCATACAGTCGTTAAGCGAAATGTTTACGCATCGAGATCGTAAAAACGGGAGATATTACAATCGAGAATTAACTTTTTTACTTTTAAAAAAAGGGGCCTATGCATCCTTACACCTCGCTATGAGTATTCGTACGAGAGTTTCCGTCTATGTCTCCTTGGTTTTGATCGCGGGTTTTTCCCTTTTAACCGTAATCAATTCGATTTCCTCCTATAGAAATCTTCGAAGTGAAATAGAGCGCAATTCCGAAGTCACTGCGGAACGCTGGGCATTGGAAGTAAAGGACATGCTTGACGTAGGTTTGGGGATGATCCGTGGATTTCGGTGGCCTTTGATCTATTCAACTCCGGAAAGAAGCCAGGTCGTCAGCGCGATTCGAGGAATGTTAGGACGGAATAAAAATTGGTTCGGAATGTGGCTGATTTACGAGCCCAACGCTTTTGACGGGAAAGATGCGCAATTTCGAAACACCGTCGGCCATGATGCTAGCGGAAGATTCGTACCTTATGTCGGTCGATCAAAGGGTGTGAATGTCTTGGATTTGGAACCTAGCGTGAATTATGACACTAACGATGAAAAAGCAGAATATTATAATATTCCAAAAAGAACTAATGAGATGGCGGTGATCGATCCCTACGTTTATCCGGTTGCCGGCAAGGATGTCTGGATGATATCGCTTGTTGCTCCGATCAGCCTGGAAGCAAACTTCTACGGAGTAGCGGGCATCGATATCGCTTTGGACCAGCTTCAGGCTTTTTTTAAAGATATAAAGCCCTTCCGCGGACAAGGATATATTTCCTTAATTTCACCTAAGGGATTGTATGCGGCTCATAGTTTACATCCGGAGCTTCTGGGTAAACAACTTCCGAATTCGGAAGAATTGGATTTAGTCCTTCGGACAAAGGAACAAGCTAAGAGATTTTCTTTCGAATCCGAGGATCATTTACATTATTATCTTCCTTTCCGACTGGGAAGAGACACGAGACATTGGGTCGTAAAGATCAGTATTCCTATGTCGATTTTTTGGGAAGATTTAAGCAAAGTCATTTTGGAGAGCATAGTGAGTTCGGCTTTGATCCTGATCACCGTGTTGATAGTTTTAAACGTCATTTTTAAGAGATTGATCACTTCGGGGCTTTTGCAAGCGATCGGATTTTCCCAGGAGATTGCGAAGGGAAATCTTACGGTGCACTCCGATTACGATAGGGATGACGAGATCGGAAAAGTTTTAGGGGCAATGGCACAAATGAGGGACGGTCTTCGTAAAATAGTGGCGGAAATCAGTTCTACTGCGGTGAAAATCTCTAAGACTTCGGACGAGATGAATTTTTCCTCGAGTCATTTTTCGGACGTCGCACAAACTCAAGCTTCCGCAGCGGAAGAATCATCGGCAGCCGTCGAAGAGCTTGCCTCTTCCGCGGAGAACGTGGGAAAATCCATGGAAAGAGCGGTCTCTAATATGAAGGAGATCGACGGTAACGTGGTCCTGTTACGCGAACAGATCGCCAGTATTAATCAGGAAATGCAAGGATTGGCCGGTCTAGCGACGCAATCGAAGGAAGAAGCATCGAGTGGAGAAAACGCGATGAGCTCCTCCATGAGAGCGATGGCCGGGATCCGGGATTCTGCTTCACGCATTACGGAAATCTTATCGATTATCACGGATATTTCCGAAAAGACGAATCTCTTGGCTCTGAACGCCGCAATCGAAGCGGCTCGCGCTGGGGATGCGGGTAAGGGTTTTGCGGTCGTCGCGGAGGAGATCGGAAAGCTTGCGACCAAGACGTCGGTATCGGTGCAAGAAATAGGCAATTTAGTGAATTCGACCAACGAAGCGGTCGCGAACGGAAACGCTAAGGTGGGAGAAGCCTCCGAGGTCTTAAAACGCTTGAAAGTACGAGTCGAAGAGTTTGATCGGACGGCAAAGAGCGTTCTTGTTTCGGTAAAAACGCAAGAGAATAATACCGTCGAGATTCGGCAGAGTGCCTCCAGTCTGATGAATTTTAGCATGCAAATCGAAGAGGCAGTGCTCGAACAAAAAAGGGCAACCGACGAGATTACTAAAACGATTCTTAGTATTTCGGAAGGAACGCAGGAAATAGCGGCCGGTGCCGATCAAGTGACCGGATACTCCGGGGAGATGCGAGGACAGGCTTCGCACTTAAGCTCCTTAGTGGGCCGGTTTCGGACCGAATAAAATCCGCGCTCGATCGAAAGAGTTTAAATTATTGTAATCAATTATAATTTAAACTCTTTCCTATGATTATACGACGGGCGCCTGTTTTCCGGTGGTTATTGCGATCCGATTCCATGAATTTATCGTGTTTATTAACATGATCAGGGCCACGAATTCTTTTTCGTCGAAATAGGCTCTTGCATTTTCGTATACGCGGTCCGGCAATCCTTCTTGAGAAATTTTCGTTACGTATTCCGTAATCTCTAAAGCGGCTCTTTCCTTTTCGGTATAGTAAGGGGATTCCCTCCAAGCGTTGAGTAAATAGATTCTTTTTTCCTCCTCGCCGGCCGATCGAGCGTCCTTGGTATGCATGTGAAGACAAAATGCGCAGCCGTTTATTTGCGAAGCCCGGATTTTAATCAGTTCACGTAGATTGGAATCGATTCCTCCCGATTTAGTGAATTCCTCCAAGGACAACATCGCTTGCAATGCAGCCGGATACGCTTTTGCGTAATCGAATCTAAGATTCATAGTTATTCTCCTTCTTTATAAGAAAGACGTCGATACGAACATACTGTGACAGTCCTCGTATAAAAATTCGAATGCAGAACGGTTCTAGTTGGAACCGCAAGGGCCATCGCTTTGGCAATTTCCGGAATCTCTTTGCGGTTCCGGTTTTTACCTTTAGGAATGATTTTATTTCTTAGAGATTTCCTCCTTGAAGGAATCGGAATCTCTGGCCTTTTCTATCTTTCGTAAAAAAATCGTCGGAAATTCCCAGTAAAAAATCTCGCATCGATCAAGAGATCTATCGAAGTCCAAAGCCAAGATCGAGTGAAATTTCAAAGACACTGAAGATCGCAATAAACTTTATATAGGATCTATGTGAAAATCTGACTGGATCTATAAAATAAATTTTGTACGAAAAAAAAATCGAGCGAGGCATCACGAGAATCCGGTTGGATCCGAAGTCAGATGCGCATTCCGAAATCATTCGGCGAAAATAAGAGGTTGGTAGTAGTACGTAGATTCGTGGAATCTTTATAAGTAGTTTTACGTACATTAGGAATATTTTATTCTTTTTTGAATTCCATTCCTGCAAATGTTATAAAAAAATAATTGCCTTATTTCTATTTTGTTCTATAGGGATTCGTATGAAGCTAAACAGTCGTCTTCTTACTTTAATTATTCCTTTTCTTCTGCTACTATCTTCGTGCAAGAAAGGAGGGGGGAACTCCGATCAAAATATGATGCTGTTCCTACTTCTTTATAATTTATCGGTCGCAGATTTTAATCCGGTGTTAGGGTTTCCCGGTACAGTCAATACCGTAACTAGTACGGGATCGTTTACTGCCGCTAGCTCCAATTATGCGGTCAGCGTGGATTCGGTCAACGCGACCGGAGTGACTGTTTTGGACGTCAACACTTTGCAATTCATAATGCCGAACTTGTCTAAGTATTCGGAAAATACGACGGTGAATATTACCGTCCGGAGCCAAGGAGCCGTAGTGCTTTCAAAAACGATTCGCTATCGGCCGACGCCTGCGATTTCTTTGAATGTTCCGAATGCATTTAATCGACCGATAAGCGCACAGGACCCGAGCAGCTTCTTTGCGGTTACGATCGGTAGTGCCGTTCCGCATATTTTCAACGTATTCGGTTATCCCTCGACCGATTTAGATCTATATTATTATTCTTCTCCTACTTCTCCAGCGACGACTATTGCATCTAGCCAAATGACGGACTCGGAATTCGCGAGAGTGAATATGGCCGCAGGTACGTATATTTTGCAGGTCAAATTCGTCTCAGGATTCAATACATTTTATAAAACTAATATTGCGAACGGAACGATTACCGCAGCGACTAATTCGAACGAGATCGACGATTATCGTAGGTGTTATGATTTTATGGCGACCGGAACTAGTCAGGGAACGGGATGCGCCGACGTAAACGCGGCTCATCTTGCTGATAGAACGGGAAGATGTACGTTCCCGACAAGTCAGGGAATTTCTACTCGTAGTTATTATAGTTTCGGTTTGTACGGATTTGACCCGTCATACGCGCAGACTACCTGTACACAGCCTGGTTATAGTTCTCCGAATCCGGATAAAGCGATTTTTGAATCCATGTGATTGTCGATTCTTGATGGAGAATTTCCGAATATTATTGTGTTCTACTTATCTGACACTTGGCTTCGGAACGGAATGCATGAAAGATATTCCGGGCGGGAATTTTCGAGCGGTTGTGCTTTTCGGTAGCTTTCTCTTTGTTTGTGTCCTGGCAGTAGGTATATTTTATCTTCTAAAGATTCAAAGTGATGCCCACGGCCTTTTTTAAAATGTCTCCTTGCCCCTTCAGAAGAGAAACTTCTTTCTCTAAAGCTTGAATCCTCCTGCCTGCTGCAATTTTGAGATCTTCATTGTCGGGAAATTCAAGAGCAAATTTCTTCTTCCAGTGACTTATAATGCCAGAAACAAGGCCAAGTTCTGAACATAATACCTTTGACTCCTTCCTTTTCAAATTCTTGGGAAACTGTTTATCGTAACCCCGCTTACTTTAAAGTTGCCTATCTCGATGTCCGTTTATCTGAGGATGGGTCATTTTGAAAATTCGCTTGATAGAAGCATAGTTTCTTATAAAAAAGTCAAATGGAGTCACAGCACAGAAAGCGCATAACGCTAATTTCCCTTGTGCTACTATTTTTTATTTATAAAACCTACGAACCAGCATATTAAACCATCACGAAAATTAAAGATTTAAATCGCTATCAATAAAGAAGGTGTTATATGATATTAAAATCTCCGATTGCAATAGATTTGGGAGCAAAGAATACGGGAATAGTATACACAACATACCAACCAAATGCTCTTCCTACAGAAATTCATGGCGCGACTATAATTTCGGATAATTTAAAGTTATCTCAAGTGGACAGGAGAGCAAAACGTCATCAGAGAAGAAATTACACACGGATGAAATTGGCTCGCAGATTAGTATATTTGATCATAAGATATCATTATAGAATTCCTGAACAAGATTTGACCCCTGAAGTAAAAACATCATTACAGTCGCTCCTGACAAGAAGGGGCTACACTTTTCAATCCATCGAAACAGAAGGAAATGAACTCGGACAAGCTCCTTGGGGAGAAATAGAGGATTATTTTCCGAATGTTCAAGATTATGAAAAATCTCTGCCGATTCAAACCGTATTATATCATTTTTTCTCCTCAGAAAATCTGGAGCTTAATAAGCTTGTCCCTTCTAAAGAACCTGAGACGAAAGAGGATAAAAATATACTGAAGTATATTAGAGAACAGAAGGAAGCATTCGAATCTGAGCAAAACAATGGCGCAAGACACAGACTAAAGTATTTCGAGGAGATAAAAGAAGATTTTCCGCGAAAAATAAAATTAATGGAGTGTTTACAAAAGAACAAAATAGAAGAAAAGAAATTTCTAAATCTAATTCAAAATATATCTAATCTACAAATAAAACCACTTCGAGCATATTTTAATGATAAAGATATGAAGGAAAAAGAAATATGGGAACCTAGAAGATTACACACCTATATTGCAAGATGGATTCGATCTTGGCACATAGATCCGAAAAATAGTTCAAAGCGTCTTATTAGACAAAAATTACTCTCGCAACTTGAAAATGGAAAGTTAAAAATAATTCGAGATACATCAATCTACTCCCCCTCTAAAGATATTATAAGCTTCCTAGAGGAAATAGACCCTAAGGATACAATTCCACCGTACGAAGATCAAAACAACAGACACCCTCCACGTTGCCAAAATTTATGGTTAGACGGCAAAATCTTAGACAGATACTTTCCAGGCTGGGAGCAATCCCTATGGAAGTTGATAAGAAATGAAAAGAACAATCCTTTTGAACAGTTGATCACAAAAGACTTTCGAACCGACGACACAATTAGCGAGGGCAAATCTCTTTCTGAACAGATACAAATTTATGAACGTTCACATTCCAATATAAAATTAGATGTTCGCGCCGTTATACTCCAACGATTTCTAGATCGGTCGTAAGCGCTCAATTAAACCCATCCCATCGATTTTGAAAAAAGACTTTCAAAATCTTGTGTTAAATGGGAGGCAGGCACCCCTTCGAAAAGAGTACGAAGGACGGCATAGGGATCTTTTTTGTTAGCGATAGCGGTTTGAACGATAGAAAAAAAGAAAGTGCTGGCCTCAGCTCCGTCAGGGCTGCCTGAGAATAGCCAATTCTTTCGTCCGATTACGAAGGGTCGAATTCCATTTTCGACAAGATTGTTATCGATATAAAATTCTCCATGAGAAAGATAAATCGTCAATCGCTCCCATTCGTTTAAGGTATAACGAATTGCCTCGCCGATCGGACTCTTTGGAAGGACTTGAGAATAGGCGCTGTCTAAGAATGTTTTTAAATCATCCAAAATAGGTTTTGATTTTTCTTCCCTGATTTTTTGAATCTTTGAAAATAAACATAGAGAGTGAAGTTTTTGTTTTCGAATTTCTTTTTCGACCGCGTAGACTTCCCTGAGTCTTAAGATGACATAGCCTGCAATACGATCTTCTTCCGACTGCCAGACCGAGTAAAATTTCCTTCTCGCGTGCGCGAAGCATCCTCCATGAAGCACTCCTTTCCAATTTCTAAAATTGGAATCATAGCTACTAAAAGCGTCGGTCTGAATACAACCCTGGTATCGATTCAAGAATTTCGGGATGAACTCCGCAGACCTTGTTTCTCTATAAAGATAAAGTAATACCGGTTTATCCGGATGACCTCCTCGAAACAGCCACATATACGACTTAGTCGTATTGGATCTGTTCGGTTCTTTCATTACTTGAAGCGTAGTTTCGTCTATCCCGATCAAAGATCCTTCGAGTAACTGTTGTTTTAAAATAGAAACGAATGGCTTGCACTTCTCATACACTTGTTTTGTCCAATTGCACATCGTTGAACGGGGCAATTCCAGACCCATTCTACGAAATATCTTCTCCATTCTGTAAAATGGAAGATGATCTACGAATTTACTCGTTAAGAGATACGCTACAAGCCCCGGCGTTGCAATACTTTGCGGTAGTAACTGCGGAGGAAGAGGGGCCGTCTTTATTACGCTTCCCGCTTCGTTTCTTTCGTCTCCATTACAATGTTTGCATGCGTATTTGTATCGGATGTGTTTTACAACAAATACCTTCTGAGGAATGATATCCAGCTTCTCGGATGTCTCTTCTCCGATCCGGCTAAGTTCTTGCCCGCAGTTACAGATCTTCTCCGATTCAGGGATATCATGAATGATTTCCTCTCTCGGTATATGATCCGGGATCGGCTTTCTACCAGGTTTTTTGCGAGTATGAGAATGGATTTCGACTTTCTCGTCCGCATGTCCATTGTATAACCCGGGAGAATCGTTTTGTGATTCTTCTATTTCGTTGAACAATTTTCCCTGTAGGATTTCGCTCGGGTCTATCTTCTCCGATTTGCTTCCATACAATTCTTTGCGATAGCCGAGAACGAGATTCTCCAAAGAACTAATCTTAGAACGAAGAGACGCATTATCTTTCTGTATATTATGCAATAATACTTTAAGCTCTTCGTTTTCCGCTAAAAGTTCCTCTCTAGACACTCTGCTTTTATATTTCTTGTCCTGCTTTCTTCAAGAACTTTTTATCGAAGGCCGGATACATCCATTAATCGATGCTCTTTTCTAAAATCTATACCCTTCAGTAGCCAGGATACTTCACGCCAACTTAAGTCCAACGCCGATTCCTCCGATTCAGGCCACGGAAACTTTCCCTTTTCGAGCCGCTTCTGCCATATGCAAAAGCCGTTTCCGTCCCAATACAGACATTTCAATCGATCTCGGCTCTTGCCACAGAACAAAAACAGATATTCCGAATACACATCCTTCGACATTTCTTTTTTCACTATAGTACTCAAACCGTTCCACGATTTCCTCATATCTGTCCTTCCCGGTCGGACATATACTCGCAGACTCTTCGGATCTCGAAATATCATTCCTATTTCCCTTGTATCGTTATGTTTATTTCTCCACTCCGGCTTATTTTTATTTCCACACCTTTACTCGCCTCTAAACTTCCTAAGTTTATTGGCACGAGCCTTTTCTCAGAGCCTGCCGTTTTCACTTTCTCTTTGCTATGACGAAGCCAATAACCTAACGTGCTTACGCTGATTCCCGACTCTTCGCAGTAAGCCTTCTGGCTCAAGCCGCTTTCTTGATATTCTGCTATATATTCTTCCCGACTCTTTCTTGCTTTGCTCATCTCATAAGTTTAACACGATTCGATCGATAGCTTACCCTGGGGTTAATTGAGCGCTTACGATCGGTCGGCCAATTTGGATCCTTGGTCCTTACGACTGCAAGGAAAGGCCAAGAAAGAAATCAAAACCACCGAATCACTATCTAAAACCGATCTACAAAAAGCTTCGGATGCATACGAGAAAATTAAAGAGATCCTGAGTGAATCAGATACAGACCAATTTATAAAACTGGCAAACCGTTATTATCTTGAAGTAGCTGATATTAAAAAAGGAATGTGGCTCCCAACGGCCCCTGAAAGAAAGCATAAAGAAATTCCGAAATCAATCGCGCATGAAGAAAATCAAGATATATCTCTTTTTCACAAATGCAACACCAAGACAGGTTCTAAAAAAAAGAATCTCTCAAGTCTCGTTGGAAATGTTTTAAACGTCAAATTTTCTCAAGACGCATTTCAAAATTTCTTAATACTTTGGACTGAAAAGTTTGATGGTCGCTCCTCTCTGAATTCATTGGCAAAATCAATTGAAGAAATTCGATCGATTCAGAATGAGTTTGTAGTAGAATATTCAATATTACTCAAAAAAATCAAAAAAGGAGAAATCGATAAAAAGAACGATGTATATAAAGTATATCAAAACACTATAAAATCATCTGAAAGACTTGAACAAGTCCTAAAAGAAAGGTTAGGGTTTCAAAACGTATCAAAGAGTTACTTTAATAATCCTTATAGTATTGCTCAACTCTATAATTTAATCTCCGTGGATAGGTCAGGATTCTCGAAAGTCTGTAGATCTTGTCAGGAAGAAAATCATTGGAGATCCACTTTAATTGATACAGACCGAGGCCCTCAAGCTCAAGCATCCAAACAAGTATCGGATACAGGTCGCCCCTTTGATGGACAATTAGCGATGCTTCTAGACAGGATCGCTTTTGAAATCGTTAAACTAAAAAGGATAGAAATTGAAAGGCTTCTGTCTAATAAAAATTCTTCAAAAATCGAGGTAGTCGAAATTCCGCTTTTGATTGAAGAGAATTCATTTAATTTTCGTTACGAACTCGCGGAGCTAAAGAAGCTTTCAAAGAAGAAAAAAGACCAACTAAAGAAATCTGTCGAAGAGTTTGACACAAAACTAAACTCAAAGCAGGAAAGAATCAAAGCAGCTTCTCGGGAACTTTGCCCATATACTGGTAAGAAAATTTCAAAAGGCGAAATAGATCATATCTTGCCTCGTTCCTGGACTCAAAAACAATTCGGAACAGCTTTAAATGCAGAGGCAAATTTGATTTATGCTTCCCGAGAAGGAAACCAGTCCAAAGGCAATCGGGAATATGGCCTCAACGATTTGGACGAAAAATATTTAAACATAATATTTGGAACCAAAGAAGTTGATTCAATCCAAAGAAATATATCAGATACGATTGATCGCCTGGATATAGAAAGAGGCACCACTAGAATTGTATTTGATAGATTGGCTCCAAATGAGCGGGACTGCCTACGCCATGCTCTTTTTATAAAATCTCTACGACCCAAAGTTTTCGAGCTTTTGTCCGGCCAATTAAAAGCTCGAGTAAATGGGACCCAATTGTATTTAGCTAAAAGGATCCGTAGTTTGCTCCTCAAAAATCAGGATTTTATTACCAAATCCTTGATAATCAAGGTTCCTTCTTTCTCTTTTTATGAACCTAGAACGGTTGACCTTCCATATATGCGAAAAGAACTTGCTGAAAAATTTCCGAATCTTGGTAAGCAGAACCCTCAACCAACAGGAAGTCATATTATAGATGCAGCTATGGTGATGGCTTACGCAGTCGAAACAGATTCTGGGAATTTATCATTTGGTTCAAAAGATAAATCCGAAGGATTTGATTCCGAATCCTTATCTAGATTTTTACCGAGTAATATTCAATTTTTGTCTATCAAATCGAAAGACAAAACCGATTCAAAATATCCATACAAGAAACCACTTTTTAAAGACGGAGTCTTTGGGGAAAGATTTCTCCCTATACTTATTGCTGAGAAAGGCCTACGGGTTGGTTATACGCTAGAAAATTCTCTCGAAGTCAATTCTGAAAATCCAGAGGAATTTTTTAACGTGCTAAAGCCGTATCTGCTATTTAAAAGAAAGCCGATCGAGAGTAACTATCAAACACTTGTTGCTTTTGCCCAAAAAGATAAAAGAGGTTATATAGTATTACCAGTAAACAAACCAAAGGCATTAGAATCAATTTCGCAAAGAAAAAGTGATCCGCATACTTCCATACTAAAGAACATTTTATATACAGTTTCTCGAGAATCCATCCCTAGTCTAATTTTTGATAAGAATACTTTAATTCCAGAAATTAAATCCAACAAAGTAAATTGGGGAGATAAGTTAGAAAAGAAATTCAGAATCAAAATAGAAATTAAACTATACGGTAAGAAAATAGCTGATGGTTTCATCCGATATCCAGGGAAGACGGAATGGGAAAAGTTACTCTTAACAGAACCGCTGAAAGGATTAGTCAAAAACAAAACTCTTACACCAAAGTGGTTTGACAGTTTGGAAAACTTAGCCGGATTAGATGATCATTTTAAAGATACAAGTAATCCTGAAGCAAAACACAAACGAAAAAGCAATCACTACGCTCTCCCCGTCCCCAAAGGACCTTCAGGCGGCTTCCGAATCCGAAGAAATTCCTTTGATGGATACAAAGTTTATCAACTATATTCCGTAGATGGAAATTCTTTTCACGCTTTCAAGATTGAAAATGGATGGACTGGGAAAACCTTGCTTTTGGATATATATCAGAATAGCGGCAACTTACATTCTCTTGATTACGATTACGAAAATACCGATATTTCCCAAACTGCTCTCTTTTCCAAATTTTATAAAATAGAATTCTCAAAAGAGGAAACACAAAAGATAAACTCGAAAGGAATAAAGTCACTTTATGTGGCCCCAGGCAGCTCCTCAAGACAGTATATTAGAGTGATATTTGATAAACAAACATTCAGCAAATTTATTAAATTCCAATCAAAATTTTGGGAATTTGACTTAATCACTCCTCTACCCAAAGACAAAGCCAAAGATCTAATAGAAAGCATATTAAAAATTTTCCCAGAAGACTTACGGCCTAAAAAGCCACGAAATGATATTCACATACAGAACATTAGTCATGATTCTGTGCAGGTTGAATACATTGCGGATGGAAAAACCCAAGGATTCGGACAATATTTTATCAACCAAAACTAAAGACTGCCAGCGTAGGACCGATAATTGTAATGGTGTCTAACGCTATACTTGGTTACTTCTATGGTAAAACATGTTGCGATACAATCCTATGGCTCTAGTGTTTCAATCTCAGGAGCAAGGCTTTTCGTTTCTATTAAAGGCGAACAAGAATTTGAAATTCCCTTAAACCGCTTAAAAAGCCTAAAAGTATCGGGTAGAGGGGCAATTATAAGTTCGAATGCAATATCCGAATGCTCCAAAAGATAGTGTCCTTAAAGTTTCGCACAATTTAAATTTTAAGCAAGGCTCTGAATACCGTCAAGCCGTGAGCTTTGAAATTTTTAACTCTTTTAACTTCTCCATGTCAACATACTTTTTAGTTCCCCACTTAGTAGAGGCAACATGCCTTAACCTTGCAGTAGCTAACATGAGAGCGGACTTACCATCCGGAAAAGCTCCTACAACTTTCGTTCTTCTCTTGATCTCTTTGATGATCCGCTCTAAAGGAT
>NZ_AHMM02000005.1 GCF_000243675.2 Leptospira inadai serovar Lyme str. 10
CGGAATGAACTGCAAGTTCTCTTACTTAAATCCCAGCTGACGGCATACAAACGGAGAACAAAACAATTTCATACAAGACCCTTCGAAAGAATCAAAATCGTGTTACTTTCCTACGTCCTTAAAAAATTGGCAGGATTTAATGATCATCGTTTCGCCGGAAACCGTTCTTAAGTGGCGGAAAGAAAAGTTCAAAATCTTTTGGGCCATGCTCTCTAAAAGAAAGAAACCCGGAAGGCCCAATATTCCTTGGAATACGATTAAACTGATCAGAAAAGTCGCTAAAGAAAACTATATTTGGGGAGCTACGAAACTTCATGGACTACTTCATAAATTAGGGTATGATATCTCTGAACGCACCGTCTCTAAATATATTCCGAAACGACCACCGAATCCAAGGAAACGACCGATAGTGTCCTTAAAGTTTCGCACAATTTAAATTTTAAGCAAGGCTCTGAATACCGTCAAGCCGTGAGCTTTGAAATTTTTAACTCTTTTAACTTCTCCATGTCAACATACTTTTTAGTTCCCCACTTAGTAGAGGCAACATGCCTTAACCTTGCAGTAGCTAACATGAGAGCGGACTTACCATCCGGAAAAGCTCCTACAACTTTCGTTCTTCTCTTGATCTCTTTGATGATCCGCTCTAAAGGATTATTCGTTCGTATCTTTCTCCAATGCTCGGAAGGAAAGTCCATATAGGCTAAAGTTTCCTCAATTCCATCAGAAACTACCTTAGCCGCTTCTTTTAATTTCATTTCCGTTAGTCGTTCTACGACGAATTTGGCTTTCTTCTAAAGACTCATCTTTGTTCTCTTGAGCATGGATTGCTTTCAGCATTTGAGATATAACTTTGAAAGAACCTCTTGGAGCTTTGCCGAATACATTCCTGTAGAAATGAACGATACATCTTTGCCACTTGGATTCAGGAAGAAGTAAGGGATCGATTCCACTAAACCTAGACACTTATCAGAGATCATTAAATTCACTCCTTTGAGCCCTCTATCCTTCAGGTGCTTTAAGAAAGCTTGCCAACTTTCCTTGTCTTCTCTCGCTCCTTCCATCGAGCCTAAAACCTCTCTGTAGCCTTCTGAATTGACTCCTATGGCTACCAGAATCGCTACGTTGCGGACTTCACCACCCCAGGATTTCTTGAGATAGAGGCCATCCAAATAAACGTAAGGATATTCATCGGTAAGTTGACGGCTTCTCCATTCGTCGATCTGAACAAAGACTTTCTGATTTAATTTGCTAATCGTTGAAGGAGAAACTTTCGTTCCCCAGAGCGTCTCCGTGATATCCTCGACCCTCCGGACTGATACTCCGGCTAAATACATTTCCATAAGAGCTTCTTCTACAGAACTCTCTCGACGTTTGTATCTTTCGATGATCGCAGACTCGAACGGAATTGTTCTAAGTTTAGGAACTTTTAACTTTACTTTTCCGGCTTTTGTTTCGAAGTTTCTATTATAAGATCCGGCCCGGGTATCTACTCGATCTGGATTTCTTTCATACTTCGAGGCTTGGCAGAGTTTATCTGCCTCCTCATCTAAAAGAGCATTCAGCGTTTCTTCGACTGAACCTCTTACGAGTTCACTCAAGTCCTTCTTGAGTTGGGTCTCATCCACTTGGATTACTTTCAGGTGGCTTTTATCTTCTTCTGCCCTCATGGGGGGTTCTCCTCTTCTTGAAATTTGTTTGCTTACAATCTCAATCGGTTAGGAGAGCCTTTCTTTTTATCTATAAATGTGCGAAATATTTAGAACGTTATCCTTTTTGAAAATTCCTCAAACTCTTGCTGCCAATCTACATTTGTTCTTTTCATTAAAAATAGCTTAGCAGGATTTTAAGATTCGCGAAAGGTGTGCTTGATTAGGCGCTTACCGTTATGTTACTTAGGTAAATACTGGAAAACCGAATCCTTATTATCATTACCAATATCTCCGATGCAAGTGATATCTTTGTGAATCGAGCCATCGTAGATACTGTTGATTTCAATCCCTATCATAATATAAACGACTTTCGAGCCTGAGGAAGTTTCATATATATCGCCATACATTTGATCGAAGTTTTGGATATTAATCTTCTGGTACCCGACCTCATCTTTCAGAGTTACTTTTTGTTTTTGATATAACCCTGGATCGGTAAAGCCCATGTCTACATCTAAAGAAGTCCCATACCGTAGGGGAACGAGATAGTAGATGGTAACGTCTTTAGGGCGACTATAACTGAAATAATCCTTTTTACTCGTTTGTTTACCTGGTAAAATATATAAGTAATTTATCTTTCCCATTGAGTCTTTAATAACGATATATGATAAAATTATTTCTCCAACCCCTCGATTTTTATCCGTACAATACGTCTTGTTATGTTGCTCGTATAATCCGTCGTAGGCATTGTATTCGCAAGACTTCCTGGTCCATTCTTGCATTTTAGTTTCATTCTGACCAGACGGTTTAGATTTCATAAAATCCGAAAGAGCCTTACCCTTAGGTCTTAAATGTGAGGTGGCAAGCCCTAAACCATCTACCCAACGGCCGTATTTCAATATGCCATCCGGATGTTGGAACTTGAAATCACCTTCCAGGATATCTTCCTGTTTCATTGTGGACAACTTTCGTAGCCCCTCATTATCTTTTGAAGTAATGCAATCAGGTCCTGGAGAGATATGCATTTGGCTATCTACAGGAGAAAGCACCGAAAAAATTAAAAGGATCGTGGCAAAAAAGTAAATACTGTTCTTTTTCATCTTACTAATTACCTTTTTTTATTCCCGGTTATCCAACCCCAAACGTTAGATATGCCACTCTGAATTCCTTTAAGGAAACCTCCTCTTCCTCCTCTAAACCGATCCCCGCCTCGCTGCGGACTCTCTTCTTTCCCGTCATCGTTAGTAATAGAGTAAGCGCCTCCGTTCGGTGATAAATTAGCGACCCTTGGATCATTTGCCGGATAATATGCTAATCTACCGTCTTGACCTCCGTTACTTTCGGAATAATGTTTAGTAGCATCTCCCCAAGAGTCGTTTACAAGAAAACCGCCAATGCTGCCATTAGGACCATCAACATACCCTACAATCTCGACCCAATGCTTAATTGGATTCCGCCTGTACCCCGCATCAAATTCACCGGCTACATTAACGGTTTTACCCTGCTTAATTTGACTCTTCGCCCATTCATAAAATTGATTTTGTTTAGACTCCGTAGATCTATTTTCATATTTAAAAATATCTCGATCTTTTACAGCTAGTCCATAATCCTTAAGAAGCACATCCGCAGCTTCCGCATTGATACCTGAAGGTCGTAAGCCTAATTTATTCGCGGCTTTCTCTCCAATTTCCTTCGCAAGTTCGCCTAACGGTCGATCACTGAATCTCGGATTTGTAGAGGTCGCCCCAATATTACATATATCTCCGGATTTTAAATTGTGATTAACTCCAGGGCCTTGTTCCAAATCAGATTCATAGGCCCTTCTTTGGTTTCGATTATTCAAATCATATTCATAAATTATATTTCTCTTTCCATTCGCCGAATAATCACCGCGGGTCTCTCTTTGCGTCCTAGCCGTATCGCCCAACAATAACTTACCTTTCAAAGGTTCATTAGGATTATTTGTTGGGATTTGAATTTCTACCGATTTACGACCGGTTGCCGTCTCAGAAATCTTATTCGCACCCGTTGTTGGGTCTTTTACTAATTCGACCTTGGGTTTACCGTCATCATACTTGCTTCCCTTACTTGCGCGCTCACCCAATACGTTCGTTGTATACTGTAAGGCTGACTTGTCATCTGTTTTAAAGCTGACTACGGATTGTTTTAAAATTTCTAGATTCGAGCTCGGGGTGTCGATCCAACGTCCATTGTGGTACTGGCTCTGAACGATCTGAATCTCACCGCCTTTCTTATGGAAGGTTAACGTTTCGGGATTTCCATACATGTTCGACTTCGTGCTAAACGTTACGTAGTCTTTGCCTGTTTCAGTCCGTTCCCACCTACCGCCACCGTAATTAAATCCATCGATTTTACCCAAGGCTCGCAGCTTATCACTTACTGAAGCGTTTGATTTCTCATACTTGGGGCTTCCTGCTTTATCATACCCGACTATACCACCCAGCAGCTTTGTATTGTCTTCGGTCAAGATTCCTTTGCCGTCCAAGATGTCCTGGATCTGCTGGGTGTAGTTATGAACCAGCACCCCAGCCTTCGTTATAAAATAACTGTGGTTGCCTTCCACCTCGAGGTTATAAACACGATCTTGCCTGCGGATCTCTTCTATCTTACGGATTCCTAATGTGCCCGTATACGTTTCCGACCAGTTAGGTGCATGGTTTGTTGCATTGCTTACTGAGGTTAACGATGCTCCGATCGGAATCTGTCTTGCATTCATCTCAGATAGAATCGCCGTATTCTGGATACTTGCCAGTGTCACGGACCGGTTGGCAGGTTGGAGGTCCTTCACTTGAGTCCAGCCTTGTCCCTTCACATAGAAGGGGTGATTCCAGGTCGTTTCTACTGTAGTTCCGTTGGTGTATGTGATCTTATGGATTAGAGGCACGTCATGGATGAAGGTTTCCGTGACCTTCTCAAAGGATAGCTTACCCGTATTCTCATTATGGGATAATACGTATTCTCCCACTCGGATCTTCTCGATTGGTTTAAAGCCCTCTTTTGTTCTGACTAGGGTACCGGCTACAAAACAGGAGTCGAATTCAAACTTCTTATTTCCGTCACTTCGTATACCACCCGTATCCGATACTCCAAACGAGAGCAATACGTCCGATTTCAAACGGGTCAACACATTTTCTAGGACTCCCTCTGAAGAGGCTCCCTTTTTCAGGCTTATATCAAGATCATACTTATCTTTCAATGCAGCGGCTGTGTTCTCAAACGTAGATTCCCAAGACTTCTGACCCAACTTTTCGATCGTCTTATCTTTATAGTTCTGATACATCGCAAGGACTTCATTCCCTCTTCCTTGAGCGATCATCTCCCTCACTGTAGATTCCTTGATCTGACCGTTCTCGGATAGCACATGTCCGACTACCTCTGCGTTATGGTTCACTCCTTCCGCATGGAGTTCTCCCGCGTGTTCTTGGATTACGTTATTATTAAGCTCCGTTTGGAAATTCGCATTCCCGTGGACTGATCCGAATTTATGTGTATTCGGATCAAAGTCGACCGAGGCAACGGTCGCTCCTCTGTATTGTCCGCTTAGATTAAAGCTGCCGTTGTTTGAATACGTAAGAGAGGCTCCGCCGTTCATCACTCCATTCCAGCGACTCGGGACTTGCGTTTTCTCCCCATTCGGACCGATCCTCGTTTCCTGATCGTTACGTCCGTAGTTATAAAACACTCCGGCATTCGAGGATCCGTCCCTACTCGCAGAGAGGGAAACTCCAAGATGATGGTTGCCGTTCGGATTGAAATCGTATCCCCCGTTTACCGTATAATTTCCGCTTCCTGTACTATAATCGATTCCGAGGAAGGACCCTTTTGGTACGTATTCGCCGTTATAATTTACATTGACGTCTACACCGCTTCCGGGTGCAAAACTGACTCCTAAGCTAACATCACCTTTAGAATAACCGACTCCGCCTCCCCATCCGCCTGCCTTTCCATCCTCGCCCATTAGGATGTCTGCATTTTGGTGTGTATTCCAAGATACAAATCCGGTGATCGGGGTTTTACTCGCGATGGTAGCTGTTGACAAGATTCCGTTCACAAACCCGGCGATGGCTCCGTTTGTTCCTCCCTGCTCTCCTCCAATCACAGTTTGGGTTGCTATATCAACGATCGCTGCTACTGCTCTGACTACTCTCAGCGTATTCATCGCTTCCGTTGATAGGGTCACCACATTCTTTATGTCATTCGCTATCGCACCAATGGTTGCCACTAAACTTTCGGAGGCCGCTCCTGCCGTGCAAAAGCTGATCACTGCCGACGCGACAAGCTCTACTGCCTGCTCGGCTTCGTTCACTCTCTCTTGTCTCGCTTGCTTCCTAGCCTCTCTCTTGTCCATATACGACCGGAGGAGTGAGGCAAAGTTCTGGACTTCCTGATCGCTTCCGTTCGGATCTATACTCTTCGCTATATAATCAAAGACGAGCTCTCTTTCCTTTTGTTTGATAAACGACTTGTTGATCATGCCTGTCTCGGATTTCGCCTGTAAGGCTGCTCCTGTCACGCTATCCGACCAATCCTTCGATTGATGATAAATGCTCTTAGTATCCGATTTACTAAAGATTCCGAATCCTTTCCCTATATCCGCAAGCGTAACCACTACACCTCGGGCCACCTTCATCACGATTGATTCGATTCCGCCTTTAAACAGCACATGATCCAAATACAAAAGTCCACCCACTCCGGGCAGTGCAAACTCGGTCGTCTGCAATCTTCGTAGTTCTGCCTTGGCTTCCTGCCGAGTCAGGTAATCTCCTACGATCTGCTCCATCTGCTGCGTATATGCAGGATCCCAACCCGCCTTATCTCCGTAGATCTCAACAGACGTCTTCGCTAACTCCACTCTCTCCTGTTGCCAACTCTTCTCTGCGTCCTTATAATCCTTCAGTTTAAAGGCATTCACATCCTTGCGGACATTCCCTTCGATCTGTTTATAATCCGCTCCTGTGATTAAGTGGAGATCTCTAGCTCCCTCTAACCCTACTTTCGCAACCGCTCCTAAGATCTCTGCCATCGGGCCATGGGTATTCGACATGGCTAATTTCAGTTGGCCTTCGATTCGGCCGAGAGAAAACATTCCGGATGTCTCTCCGAACTCTCTCTCCGCTTCCTTATGTTTCATGTAAGACCCGACCACTTGTTGCATCTTACTGATTTCGTCCGCCGACCAGCCGTTCGCTTTCCCTAATTGTGCCGTTGCGTATTGGGCCGCCTGGATCTGGTCGTTATGCCACTGCGTGATCGCATTCTTTTCGTCCACAAGCTTCAGTGAGTTGATCACTCCTCTCATGTCCTTATCGAATGTCTTTTCCTCTCTCTTGGAGATCACATGCGCGTTTTGTAATATTCTTGCAGCCACGTCCGCTACAAAACCAACTGCTTCTGCAAGCGGGCCTTCGAGAGACGCTTCCATCATTCTCACCGACCCTTCCAATCTCCCGATCGAAAGCATCTGTCCCCTCATCCCGAGCTCGTTCTTAGCCTCGTTCTGTCTCACGTAATCCGTCATCAATTGGGACGCTAGTTGGATTGTATCCGGCGGCCAGTTCTGAGACTTTCCGTATTCGGTCATGATGAGTCCGTATACGGCCGTCTTATCATCTCTCCACTGGCTGATGGCTGCCATATCCTGTGCGTGGAACAGTCCTCCCCCGATTTTATAGATCAAATCACCTGCGATAGAATCCATCGGTCCAAATGCTTGGAATACATTTCTCACTTCCGTGAGCGCCCGCATATTATGCTCCGCTGTCTTATACGCCTCGTGATCCAGATACGCTCCCGCTAAGAATGACGCCGCCTCCGGTGACAAATGGAATGTATTTACTAAAAACGTTGTATACGCATTCTGGACCAGGTTATGGGTCTCGTGGGCAACCCATTGCTGAGTGCTCATCCCTCCCAAGAATACGTTCTCTATAAAGTCCGCTACCATTCCTGCTGTTCTCGCCTGCTCGGTCGCACTCATGGACGCCTTCGTCTCATTGGCACTGTTGAGAGCATCGTAGCTTGCTAGTTTAAATAGTGTCGAGTTCGAATAATTTCCGTTCGCAAAGAAGTTATTTACTCCCGCAAAGCTAGCTCCTATGATCTCAGAGATCTTGTCTCCTTCATGGTGGTCCGGATTATTATCGAAGATATTCCCGACTCCTCCTCCGTGGCCGAGTAGGAATGCGGGAGACGGTCCTATCGTGATATGTTGGGTCCTTTGTGTAAAATTATAATTAGCCGCGTTATCTCCCTGTCCGATTGCATCTCCCGTGTAGATCGCCTCGTCCAGTTGGATATTTCCCCCGGAATCCACATGCACATTTGAATATTTTAATGTAGTATATCCGTTACACGCCCCGGCCGTGAGATCCGCTCCGCATTTGCTTGTCAAAAACTGATCGATGGTCTCGTTTCCGCATTTGCTCGTGGCAGGATCGCAGTAATTCACGTAATTCCCGTCCTGGTTCACGATATATATCTTTCCATCGTCTCCCTTCTTCGTAGAAAGGTTCCCGCTATCTCTTAGCAGTTGGTCCTGTCCATTCTGGGTAAACGTTCTTTCATGGGAAAGGCTAGTTGCCATCTGTTGCATGTAGTTCATGCGATCGTTCAGTAGCGCGTTATTCGTGGAGGACAATAGGGTCAGATTCGAGACCCCGTTAATCGCTTGGTTAAACGAAGTCGAAAAGGAACTGAGTAGTCCAAAATTCAGTGCGTTGTATTGGGATTGCGGATTTACCAATGACAATTGGCTCGTTACATTGCTGAACAAGCCTGCGCTCACACTAGGAGTCGACGAGAGATTCGTCCCCGAGTTAAAATTCAAGGTCCCAAGCAATTCCTGGGCCAGCAATTGTGCATCCGCCTGGTTCTGGCTGCTCTTCAGTTTATTATTCGCAGAGGCAAAATCCGTATTTGCCTTCGTTTGCAATTGATTCATTTGGCTTAACCAAGTCGTCTCGCTCGTCTGCAGGCTCTGCAATCCTGTCGAATAATCGCTCTGCGCTTGGCTCAAAAGAGTCTGCTCCCGCAAATGCCATGCCGCATACTGTGCATCGAAGGTACTTACCTGCGCCGTCCAGTTCGTGATGCTCGGCAGTACGTTCTGGTTCCAGTTGTACTGAAAGCTTTGCAACTGGGTCGCCAAGTTCTGCCAGGTTGTTGCATTGGCTCCCGAATTAAAATTGGAGACGGTATAGCTTAGGTTGAGTGCGATTGCATCCTCACTCCATTGGACGAGAGCCACTGCACATACAGGCGGCCAGCCCCAACACCCAGACTCATTCTCCTGGTAATCGTAAAAATTGGTCCCTGGTGCCCCAGCAATTGTATGGTTACTCGTATACGTTTGGTTGGCTCCGACAATCGCGGGTGTTCCGTTAAAGATATTCCCGTAGCACCCCAGCCAGTCATGGCAGTACGCTGGGTCGGATCCCCAGTTGTTGGTTCCAGCAGTCGTATTCCCCCAATAGTTGATATCTCGAAAGGCAGTAAGGTCAGAAGAAATAATACCAGTCACTAAAGACCCAGGTCCGAAACCACTTAGATATTGCGCCAAGCAAGCGGGGTTAGTGTCGTTTGAATGGAAAGTATGATTGCCATAATAGCTAGCACTTTCATTTGGACAAGCAGCACTTCCCCCAGCCGACAGGCTTGCGGAGTAAGCGTTCGTCAAATAATTCATAAACGTGGCCCTGGATTCCTGCCCATTGATATACTCCACGATATTCCAAGCCAGACCGACCGCCCCGGTGCTGGCCGCATTTCCATTTAGAAAATCTTGTCTAGTTATATACACAAGATTCGAAGATTGTGTAAACGGATTCGCCGGGGTGGGCATATAGGATCCGTTTTGGATGTCTACGTTCGTGCTTCCTCCGGCCTGGTACAGAGCCACCTGTCCCTGGGCATTCTGGATCTCCTGGGCCAAAAAGCCGGAGATCGCGTTCGCGGCGTACACTAGGGATATTTCCATGGTTTGGATCTGGCAGGTATCCGCGGTGGCTCCGGTCGCGGGACAGGCTACGCAATTTAGATCCCCACTCGGGCAGGCATTGGAGTAATACTGTCCCGTTAAAGCACTGGTATTCGTGGCGTCCACGATGGCGTTATAGCAGGTGTCTCCGCTGGGGCAGTTTGTAGTGGTCAAGAATTTCTGTTGAGTGCTATCATACCAACCCTGTTGGCAGACAGCCCCTGTGTTTAGGCAACTCTGGGGGTAGGATAGCATCTGGGACGTGCTCTGATCGAATATGGCAAGTCCCGTTTTTCCTTGGGTGATCGCCGTTTCTATGTTATTGATCAGTGTTTGGAAGGCCTTCCCGTCCGCGTTCAAGGAGGTATGTATGGAGGTCAGGGAAGTGCAGCCCGAGGCAGCGCTGGCAGGACAACTCGGGTTCACGTAGCTGGACGTAGTCGTGTCATACAATAATTGTATGCAGGAATCTCCGGAGGGGCAACTGGTCACGAACTGGCTCGCCGTCGTATCATAATAATTGCTGGAACATACGTCTCCGGGAGGACAGCTCGCCGCTATCGCAGTCCCGGTACTCGTATCTTTTAACGGGGTTACGGTATTCCAAAACAGATCGTTCCCGTTCAAAAACTGCTGGTACCCTGCAATCGTTTGGTTGATCTGATCCTTGACCCCGAATTCATAGGATTGGATTTGCTGCATATAGGCTTGGTACTGGGATTCCGTCTGGTTGATCTGGGCCAGTAAACTCTGGTAGCTCTTGGTCAGGCTTTGCAGAGCCTGCTCGTAATTCCAAAGTCCATTTTGGATATTGGTATTAAATTGGCTGTACCACTGCTGTTCCAACTGACGCAAGGACTGCTGGGATGTACCTAATAGGCTGGTGTCCACACCCTGAACCCCCGACAAATTCGGACTCCCTCCCTTGATCAAAGCCTGGAACTCCGTATCGAATTGACCCTTCAAATTGGTAACCGTGGCCAAATTCCCGCCATAGTACGCATCGATATACGCGTCCCGTTGTAGTTGGATGGATAATTCCGCGTCTCTCTGCCATTGGGTCAAAAGACCAGCCGCCTGGCTTTCCAGAGTATCGTAAATATAATTCTTATAATCCTGAACGCTCTGAAACCCGTCCTGAGTGTGAATCCCGCTCACGATACTGGAAATCTGAGCCTGTGCCTGAGCCTGCCACTCCGATTGCAAAACACCGTAGCTCTGCAAAACGATCGCATCCCAATTGGCGGTATCATGCGTATGATTCGCGACGGAATACGTAGCCTGCAACTGGGACTGCCATTGCTGCCAATTATACGCCTGAGGGTTCAGCTGAGGAGCCGTCACGGGCTGGGAATAAACGCTGACGGAGGACAAAAGGCAAAGGACTGAGAGAGTCAGAGGACGGAAGACAAAGGACAGTAGCTGCGCGATATTGGAAAAATAATAGAGGACGGAGGAAAAACCACTGTTACCATAAGAATCTTTCTCCAGAACTTGGAAACTCCGCTCATTGCAGAAGACAGACGCTGCGCGATGCGGGAAAGGCAGCGGAGGAAGAGAAAAAATCCACTGTAACACAGGAATCTTTCTCCAAAACGGAATATTTTGCAAAACTTTCGATCTTGAATTCATTCTCTTCTATCCTCTACAAACCGGTAAGCTTCGCTTATCAATGTTCTGACCTCTGCACAGAAAAATCCACTGTTACCATAAGAATCTTTCTCCAGAACTTGGAAGCTTCGCTCACCAATGTTCTGTCCTCAGTCCTCTGTCTTCTGTCCTCTGCTACGGAGACGTACTCGACACACACCGAAGATAATAGGAATTTCCGGCACCCGCCGTAAAATAACTATAACCGTAGTAAAAATTCACGGTCCAGATATTCCCCGTATTCTGCGCATACTTGGTCGTTGTCCAAAAAAAATCCGGAACCCCGTTCCCGGAAGACGCCTGCCCCGGATCAAAGATCGAGTTCAACGCAGGAGCAAACTGGGACCGGTCCACGATGGACTTCAATTCCTGGATACTAGGCAGTCTCCAAGTAACGCTACCGGAATTATAATTAGAACAATAATTGGAGGCATTCCCAAACGACATGGTCACCCCGCCGGGAAAGGCGGTTTTCTTTTGGCAGCCCGCCGGAGTCGCCGTGGAAGAATACGCATACGGATAAATGCATCTCTGCCAATACAATTTCGTAATGCCATCGTTGATGACGCTGGGGTCGTTCGCATTCACCGTAAACCGGGCTGTCGGAGCCGATACGATCGGAAGAAACCCCCAAAAAAGACCCAAAACGAACAACCAAAAACTGAATCGCAAAACGGAACGTATACCTGAGTAAACCATAAACATCCTACCGCTTCCACCGACCCCGATCATGGAACCCCGGCCCCCGGAATTCCCGAAACACAACGAACCATATGACTCGCGCCGATCGCATCAAAATAGATATCCGGATATTGAAAATCCACATACCAGGCATTCGTAACCGTAGGGGCAAACAGGGTGGAACTCCAATATGGAGAGGCCGATGTCCCCGAAAAAGAAGGCGAAGCGATGGAAGGAATGGCACTGCTATAAATGGAAATCGAAGCCAATTCCTGCACGCTCGGCAGCCTCCAATTGGTCAAGGAAGCGTACCCCAAGCCGCTATGCGTCAAATTCAGACTAGAGCATTGGTTCAACGCAGAGATATAATCCTTGCTCACACCCTCGTCCGTCTGCTTCCAAACAAGAAGCGTATTCGAATCAAAGACCACCGTGTCGGTCCCGGAAAATTGGTTCGTCCACAATCCGTTAGGCGGTGTCGTGGTAAGATTTTGGGCAACGGAAGTCGTAACGTTGGTATCATCGCCCGCACCCGTTTTCAGGACCGGAAACGCAAAACCGTTGGCCGTCTCAAACGTCGTGGTCAAGAAACTCTGGGTAATCGTACTCGCCAACCCCAGGCCCGCCGCATCCACGATGCTACCCGACGCAATCGACCATTGAATCAGGGCGTTTTCGGGAAAGAAAATCCAAGGAAATTGGATCACTAGCGTATCTGGTTGATTGGAGCTCCCCAAAAACTGGTACTTGACGTTGGTTAGATCCAAATTCACCCAGCTCGAAAGTTGAAACACCTGCACCGTCAAGTTCGGCAAGTGAGCCGGATCCAAGGGCTCGCTAAAGACCAGGGTCAATTGCGCGGAATTCGGATTCACTCCCGTACTACCCCCGCTCGGAGTCGCCGAGATCAATTTCGGAGCCATGGTATCCTTCCAAACCGGGATGCTCTGGCTACCCGTCTGCATACCGTATTCCGGTTGGTTCTTCTGGTTCGCAACACAGATGATCACGGTATTCTTACCCGCGGTAAAATTCAGATTCGCTAGGGTCGTATTCACCGGAGTGCCGACCAGAATATCCGAACCCGTCGGAGCAGAAGTGACTACGTTACCCGAAACGAAGGAACTCGTCCCGCTCGGCGCCGACCCGTTATTGCATTCGCAATCCACGGAATTCGTGTACTTAATCCCGCTCGGTCCCGCATAGGTCGTCTTACTGACTTGGTTTCCGTTGACCGTCGTGGTCGTCGTACTCGCCGTACATTGATTCCCGCCTAACAAAACCTTATACGAGGCCCCGTTCCCGGTAAATTGCCAATTAATACCCAGATTGCTCGTGGCATTCAAAACCTTATTCGCAGGAGTAAAACCGTTGACCTGAATATTCGGCCGAGAGGAATCGATTACATAAACCGCAGTCCCCACGCTGGAAAGATTTCCGGCCGGATCCCGGGCCACAAAATTCAAAGTCGTATTGCTAGTCAGTGCGATAGCGCTCGCGTTCGCCGGAGGATAGGACAGACCGTTGGAAATGGCTCCCGTCAAGGAATTGATCCCGGGATTGCTGCCGTCCATCGTATACGCCACCACGTACCCGCTCGCAATCCCGCTATTATCAGCATAGTTCAACTGAACGTTAATCGGAGACACGCCGTCGTACCCGTAACCCCCGGCACCGGGACTGGCCGTAATCGTGGGAGCGATATCGTCCCGGGTGATTGCAAACGAATTCTGGCCGGTAAAACCCGAGCTCACACAGATATAAATCGAATTGGAACCCGCGCTCAATTGACTCGCGGAAAGAAAGGAAGTATTATTCTGGTTGGCACTCGCGATCCCGCTCTCGATCACCGTCCCGTCCGAGCAACCGGTCGCATTCTGACGGATAGAATAGCTACCCGTTTGGCTCGATTTCCAAACATAACTGGCCGTGTTAATGGCGCCTGCGTTCACACTGATGTAAAAGGAACTCACCGGAGATACAATCGTCACGTTCGGAACGTTATGATTCACTTGATACGAAGCGGTATTCACCCCTTCCAAATTCCCGGCCATATCCCTGCAACGATACTTGATCGTATACGAACCGTCCCCGTTACCGCCGATGTTCGTCTTCGTCTTGGGGGGATTCGTAATCGTCCCGTTGACCGGTGAATACGTGGGAGAAGTACCGTCGGAAGTATAGGCCAAATTCCCCGGAGCCACGTTATCCGCGCATACGATCGTCACCGTCTGAACCCCACCGTAGGTGCCCGGAGTGGGGGAAATACTGCTGCTAGGCGGAATCGTATCCGTCAAAAGTCGGGCGATGATCGGGTTATCCACCACACCGTTCCCGGTCGAATCAAACCCCTGGTTCGGATAGATCGTAACCGGATTACCGGAACAGTTCATCCCGGTTGTCAACGTGACGGAACCGTCCGAATGATAACACAAATAATAATCCGGAACCCCGTCCCCGTTTACATCCACCGCATACGGATTTACCGAGTTAGCCTGGTACAAAAACAGCAGATTCGGGATTCCGTTACCTTGAGTCGACAACCCCACCGCAGTACCGTTCCCGCTCGGATCCACCACGATGGCCGACACGATAGCGGCCGAACTCCCGTTCAAATTCACGGACTGCCCGGGCAAAAACTGGCTCTTCCCGAACAAAGGAAGGTTCAAAACCCCTCCGGAAGAACCGGAGGACGAACTCCCCAGGAACATCTGCTCCAGAGCCGACAAGATGGAATAATCCTGACCCTTCGTAGGCCCGCACCCAACAGCCAAAAAGCTAGCCAACAAAACGGTCCAAAGACCCCAGCAAGACAAAAAGTAGCCTTTTAGAGTGCGTTCCAACATAATACCAGCCAAACGATCCGTTTCCAAGAATGACAAAGACAAGAATGGAAAAGAAACAATTTGATAAAAACAGATCCTGAAGGGAAAACAAAAATTTGCAACTAAAAAGAGTACAAAATAGGCTGGAAGCGGCGCAATTTTTCAACGTTTTTAATCAAAATGACCCCTTATACCCGATTTTTCTCGACAATGAGGCCGAACTATGTTCGCTTGCCAGAGGACAGAAGACTGACGACAGATGCGCTCGCTTCCAGAGGACTGAAGACTGACGACAGATGCGCTCGCTTCGCTCGCGCTAGACAGAAGCTGCTAGAGGTTGGCAATGCGGCAGAGGTAGAGGAAACAATCTACGGTAACGCAAGAATCTTTCTTTAGAGCGTGGAAACTCGGCTCATCAATGTTCTGTCCTCAGTCCTCTGTCTTCTGCAAGACAGAAGCTGCTCGATGTTGTGAAGGTTATAGAAGTAGAGGAGATATCTACTGTAATGCAGGAATTTTTCTCTAGAGCGTGGAATCTCCGATCACCAATGTTCTGTCCTCTGTCCTCAGTCCTCTGTCCTCTGTCTTCTGACACCTGTCCTCTGCAAGACAGAAAGGCAGGAAACAATAAATCTTATGTTTGTTTCCTGTGTACTTTTTTTAGTGGGAAACTGGAAAAGAGTTTGACCAAAACTTGTCGAAAGGGCACATTCAAACCGACCGTCGGTCTATACCGACGGTCGGTTTGAATGGAGAACTCGAATGATTCCAGCTAAAGTTTCCACAAGAGAAAGAATTCTTAACGAATCCAGAAAGCTATTCTTTGCCAAAGGATACGAAACAACATCGATCCAGGATATTCTCTCCGCACTTGATATCGCGAAGGGTACGTTTTATCACCACTTTCAATCAAAGGAAGAATTATTGGAAGAGATTGCAGTAAAGTTTGCTCAAGAAGCTCACTCTACAATGCAAGCGGAGATCGGGGACCTTGGAAACGAGGGAACAGGATTGGATAAAATTCGGAGAGCCTTGATCGTGACTCATAATTGGAAGAAAGGGAAAGCGGAGGAAATTCGGTTCTTATTGGAATCGCTCTTTTCGGCGGGCAACCTTCAATTGAGAGACAAGATTCATAGAAAATCCGTCGATCTTAGTTTTCCGCTTTTCGTGTCCTTAACGTTGGAAGGCCAACAAGACGGCTCCTTGCAAAGCAAGTTAAGAGCGGACCATTTAACTTCCATCATCTTTGATCTTTCCGATGCGTTAGGAGAAAGAGTCGCTTTCTTCCTTTTAGGAAAGAGCAAAGAGAGCGACGATGAGATATACGAGCTAATGCTTTCGTATCATAAAACGATCGAAGGATTGCTCGGATGTCCGGAAGGCGGATTGGATTATTTCGATCGAAACGAATGGACGGAGTTATCAAAATTATTTAGAAAACCCGAACCAATCGCTGAAAGTTTCTCGGAACCCACTCCATTAGTGGCGAATGCCAGTTAACGTGCCAACGGCAACTCGATTGCCGAGGATAGAATATGCTACTCTATGCTCTTGTTCCTACCCTTCCTAGAATCGATTGGGAAACTCCGATCGATTCCGGAATTGAAGATTATATTAAGCGGTCGTCCGAAATTCGGAAAAGTAGAATGCAGGAATTACTCGATTTTATGCGAACCGAATATCCCGACCTTCGAGAAAGTCTGAAATATAAGATGCCTACTTTTGAAAGGAACGGAAAAAGTATTTCTTTTGCGAACCAGAAGAACTATCTCTCCATTTACTTTCCGGAAGAATCCTATGTTAGAGCGTTCCGTGCAAAAGCTAGCGGTATTGCCAGCGGAAAAACCTGTATCAACTTAAAAGACAAAGATAAGGTTCCGATGGTCTATCTGAAAACCTTACTAAAGAAGGCTCTTGCGGATAAATCGAAACGAAACTGATAGGCGGCTACTCTTTCCTTCTTAAAAGGGAATACGACCTTCGAAGTTGTTCGATCCTCTTCCGGGTCGTATTCCCCAAAACCACTCCCGCCTCTTCACAAGAAAACGGCTTATCGGAATGAAATCCGAGCTCTGCATCGAATCCGGTTTCCCGGATCGCAATTCTTCTTTATAACGGTATGTGTCCTACTAAAAAAGAATGTGACATAATTAACGGCGAATTCTCAGACTCGAATCGCAGAGTTTCTATTCACTTGACCTCTCCCTTCCGCAGAAAAATCTATCCGAACGAAGGCCATGAAGAAGCAGATAAGCGATCGTTACGAACCCGCGAGCGTCGAGCCAAAATGGATTTCCCTCTGGGAAGAACGTAAAAGCTTTTGCCCGAACCAAGCAGTTTCCCCTTCTTTTTCGATCGCAATACCTCCTCCGAATGTGACCGGAAGTCTCCACATCGGACATGCTCTGAATCATACGATCCAAGATATCATCATTCGAATCGAACGGAAGAAAGGAAAAGCGGCGCTTTGGATTCCGGGAATGGATCATGCCGGAATTGCAACCCAAGTCGTAGTCGAGCGGGAATTGGCAAAAGAAGGAAAGAAACGCACCGATTTTACCCGGGAAGAATTCGAAAAGAAGGTTTGGGAGTGGAAGGAACATTCGGGTGGATTGATCCGTAACCAGCAAAAACTGCTAGGAGAATCCGTCGATTGGTCGCGGCAAAGATTCACTATGGACGAAGGCCTATCCAAGGCGGTCGTTACGGTTTTTAAATCCCTATATGACGAAGGCTTGATTTATCGCGGAGAACGCATCATCAACTGGTGTCCTAAAACTCTGACTGCGATTTCGGACTTGGAAGTCGAATACAAGGAAACAAAAGGCAAATTATACCATCTACGGTATCCGATCGTCGGACAGCCGGGAAAATACGTTATCGTCGCTACGACTAGACCTGAAACCATGTTCGGGGACGTCGCAGTCGCCGCGCACCCGGATGACGAACGTTATAAAAATTTAAAAGGCGCCGTGGTGGAGCTCCCGCTCACAAATCGCACGATCCCGATCGTATTCGACGGTTTCGTAGATAAGGATTTCGGTTCCGGTTTGGTGAAAATCACTCCTGCCCACGACGCGAACGACTTCGAAGCAGGACAACGTCTCGGCTTAAAGCCGTTGATCGTAATGAACCCGAATGCCACTCTAAACGAACAGGCGGGAAAATACGCGGGACTAGATCGTTTCGTCGCTCGCAGAAAGATAGTCTCGGATCTGGAAGAGGCGGGATTGGTCGAGAAGGTCGAAGATCATGTTCATTCTATAGGGCATAATTCCAGAGGTGGAGAGGTAATAGAGCCGTATCTTTCCCTACAATGGTTCTGCAAAATGAGATCCCTCGCGGATCTAGCCGTCGAAGCGGTTCGTTCCGGAGAAACGGAATTCGCGCCTAAGCTTTGGGAAAAAACTTTTTTCGAATGGATGAACAATATCCGAGACTGGTGCGTTTCCAGGCAACTTTGGTGGGGACACCGAATTCCCGCATATCATTGCAAAAATTGTAATCATACGGAAGTTTCCGAATCGAAAGTAGAAGTTTGCCCGAATTGCAGCTCTCGCGACGTGGAGCAGGATCCCGACGTATTGGACACTTGGTTCTCGTCCCAACTCTGGCCGTTTTCGACATTAGGTTGGCCGGAACGTACACCGGATTTCGAGAAATTTTATCCGACGCAAGTTCTCGTTACCGCTTTCGATATCATCTTTTTCTGGGTAGCCCGCATGATTATGATGGGCAAAAAATTTACCGGAAAATCCCCTTTCGCAAAAGTAATCATCCATGCGCTCGTCCGCGATAAGGAAGGAAAAAAATTTTCCAAGTCGGTCGGGAACGTCGTGGATCCTCTCGATATGATGAACAAATACGGAACCGATTCGTTCCGTTTCTTCTTGGCCGCCACTCTTCCCGAAGCGAAGGATATTCTCTTTGACGAAAGCCGACTGGACGGTTACCGCTCTTTCTGCAATAAGATTTGGAATTCCAGCAGATTCATTCAGATGAACTTGGAGGAAGGATTCCAAAAGAAGAAACTAGAAACTTCTTACGGCTCCAGATTGGAACCGATGGACAAATGGATCCTGCACAAATTCAACGAAACTCTTTCCAACTACGAACGAGCCTATTCCAAATTTCTTTTTTTTGAAATGGCTTCCGAAATTTACGAATTCGTTTGGGGCGATTTTTGCGATTGGTACATCGAACTCGTAAAACCGAGGATCTACGGTAAATTAGGACCCGAATCCCAGGAAGTCGCCAAGCAAGTGTTAGTGGACATTCTCGTTCAAGCATTAGGATTATTGCATCCTTTTATGCCTTTCTTAACCGAAGAAATCCATGAGGTATTCGGAGAGGGAGAATTCCTGATCGGGACACCTTTTCCGACCAAATATTCCGCTTCGGCGGAAGACGAGGGAGTCGTTAAGACCACTATTATGCAGGAAGCGATCAAGCAAATCCGCGTACAAAGAGCGGAAAACGGCGTTCCTCTGGATAAAAAATGCCAGGCCATATTAAAATCGACCAATCCGTTAGTCGCCTCTTCCGTTAAAGATTTTGAAGTTTCGATTTTACAGCTGGCTCGGTTGGAAAACATTCGCGTAGACGAGGCTTACTCGATCGAAAAAACGGATTCGGTCGGTGCGTTTCGATTCGGCGAAGTGATTCTTCCCCTTGCCGGAATGATCGATTTTGAAAAGGAAAAAGCGAGATTAGAAAAAGAACTTCAAAAAACCGTGCAAGAAGAGGAGAAACTTTCTTCCAAGCTCGAAAATGCGAATTTTCTTGCGAAAGCGAATCCGGACATCGTCGAAAAGGAAAAGGAAAAACTCCGGCTTTTAAAGGAAAAAGTGGAAATCATTCGCAAGGGAATCGAAAAGCTTTCTTACTGAAACGGTATTTATAAGTTTTTCATAATTCGATTTATTTCAAAAAAGGCGTTCTTCTTTCGTCCTTTTCGGTTTGTTGAGCGCATAGTAAGAATCTTGGAGCGGTCTTTTATATTATGTCTAGTGTTCTTTTAATCGGCTCTGGCGGTAGGGAAAGTGCAATCGCTTACAAACTAAGGCAATCTTCAAAATTGACCTCCCTCCATGTTTTTCCGGGAAACGGCGGCTTTCCCGAAGAGGAACTCCTCCCCATCGATTCCTTAGACTTAAAACAAAAAACGTCCGTGCAAGAGTTCGTTAGAAAAGGGGGATATGACCTAGTCGTAGTCGGACCCGAGGATCCCTTAGTGGACGGTATCTGCGATTGGCTTCAGGAAATAAACGTACCGACTTTCGGGCCGTCCGCTTACTGTGCGCAGGTGGAGGGATCCAAAGAATTTGCAAAATCTTTAATGAACGAGGCGGGAGTTCCTACCGCAAAATACGAGTCTTTTTCCGATTTCGAGTCCGCCTTGGCCTATACCCGAAAAGAGGGAGTTCCGATCGTAATTAAGGCGGACGGGCTCGCAGCAGGAAAAGGGGTCACGGTTTGTTTTCGGATCGAAGAGGCCGTGATCGCGCTCAAAGAAATCTTTTTAGATAAGAAATTCGGAGTTAGCGGAAATAAAGTCGTTATCGAAGAATTTATGGAAGGTCAAGAAGCTTCCATCTTTGCGATAAGCGACGGCATCAGATATTTTACTCTTCCCGCCGCACAGGATCATAAGCGGGCCTATGACGGAGACAAGGGTCCGAACACCGGAGGCATGGGCGCATACTGTCCGACGCCTATCATCACGTCTGAAACATTAGAAAATATTAATCGAACCGTTTTCGATCCGATGTTCGAAGTATTCCGAAAAAAAGGTCATCCTTATAAAGGACTATTGTACGCCGGATTAATGATCACTCCTAAGGGAGAACCGAAGATAGTGGAATTTAATTGCCGCTTCGGTGATCCGGAAACGCAGTGTGTGCTTCCGATGCTGGACGGCGACTTATTGGAGATTTTCATGGCAAGCGCCAAAGGAAACCTCTCCGGCGTAAAAACGAGCATTCTACCGGGTGCATCTACCGTGGTCGTTTTGGCCGCAGATGGTTATCCCGAATCTTATGCAAAGAATATTCCTTTAAATATCCCCGAAACGGGTAGTAAAGATATCGTAGTTTTTCATGCAGGAACTTCAAAAAAGGATGGAAACATAATCTCCACGGGTGGAAGAATTTTAGGAGTTTCGGCCCGAGGAAAGAATCTGAAGGATTCTGTAGAAAAAGCTTATTCTTATTTAAGCAAACTCGACGCGCCCAAAACCTTCTACCGAAAGGATATTGCTCACAAAGCATTGTAGACTATGCCGTTTCTCGTATCTGGAAATATAGATTTAATCGATCAGGTCAGCCTGCGCAAGTTGGAGAAGCATCTAGGGGTCATTTTATCTCCTCATCAATATCCGATAGAACAATATAATTTAATTCGAAATTCCTTACGATCCAAACTAGATTCGGAAAACTTAATTCGAAGAATGAGTAGGAAAGAATTGCTTTCCTTTATCTATATTCTCACGCAGTTCGGGGATGTCGTCCAAGGGGAGACTCCCCAAGAATATCTAGACGTCGACAATATACCCGTCGTTTTAGAATGGCAGAAGGGACATTTTATGGTTCCTTACGAAGTCCTGGATTTTTTAGCGCATTCTAGAGTATTTCGAAATCAAAATTATCTGTTTGCGCTGATTCCTCCCCTGCCTTCTAAGGAAAAGAAAGCTTGGATCGAATGGATAGGAGCCGGATACGGGAAAACGTTTCCCAGAGAGATCAATCACGAGCTTTATTTTCAATGCCGACATCTGCAAAAACCCTTCCAAGGAAAGAGTCTGGTCCAGGAAGAAGTCATTCGGATCGATCAATTATGGGCTCCGGGAAAAGATGAAGTCGCCGACTGGTTTTATAAGGGAATCACTCCTTTCTATACGGCCATGAAGGAGCTCCAGCGGGTAGAGAGAGATCCTTTCTTATTGCATGTTTTAGATCTAATTCGTTCGGGAAAACTTGTCCTAAAACGCACCCCGGAGGAATTTGGCAAAAGAGAGGAGTTCGATCTCGTCTCGACTGTGGAAGGCAACACGCCCCAATTACGGGACACCGTATTTAGTTGGGAAGTGGAACGGGAAGAACGCGAAGACTTTCTTTTCCGTTGAAGAGCCGGCTCTTCCTTCCCTCTTTTTCACACATCTTATTATAAAGCAGTAAAAATCGATCCGCATGGAAGTTAAAAACGCCAAGGAACTCAAACGTCTCTCTAAAGAATTACAGGAGAATTTCCTGAATCGATGGAAACTCTTGAATCTGGATAAGGATCAAGATCAATTAAAGTCCTTTAACGATAGAATATCCGATCCCTCGTTTTGGGATAACCCGGATCAGGCAAAATCAATCAGCCAACGAAAAACCGAATTAGAACGAAAACTTGCGCCCTGGATCGCAATCCGACAGGACATCAACGACTTTCCGGATTTGGTGGAATTAACTTTCGAAGAGAAAGGGGAAGACGGGGTAGAAGAGCTTAGTACGGAATATTCCCGTCTAAAAGACGAATTTGAAAGATTAGAACTCCTCGGCGCACTGAACGAACCGGAGGATATGAAGCCCGCCTTCTTGAATATTCATCCCGGCGCAGGCGGCACCGAAAGTCAAGATTGGGCAGAAATGCTTTTTCGAATGTATTTAAAATACTTCGATAAGAAAGGATATCAGTACAGCGTCGTCGATTTTCAAGAAGGTGAAGGCGCCGGGATCAAGAATGCGACGATCCATGTAATCGGGGATTTCGCTTACGGTTTTTTGAAATGCGAAAACGGAGTTCATAGACTAGTCCGAATCTCCCCTTTCGACGCAAATAAAAGACGACATACGTCTTTCGTTTCGGTTCACGTCAGTCCTGAGCTGGACGACGATATCGATATAAAAATCGAAGATAAGGATTTGAGAATCGACGTGTATCGTTCGTCCGGTGCCGGCGGACAACACGTCAACACTACCGACTCGGCAGTCCGAATGACGCATATTCCGACAGGGATCGTCGTCGCCTGCCAAAATGAACGTTCGCAAATTAAAAACCGCGATACTGCGATGAAGATGCTCAAGGCGCGTTTATATGAAATGGAACAGGAGCGATTAAAAGAGGATCTGCAAAAAAAATCCGGCGAAAAGAAAGACATCGCCTGGGGAAATCAAATCCGCTCATACGTATTCCATCCTTATAATATGGTTAAAGACCATCGAACGGATTATGAAACCGGAAATGTTCAGGCGGTTATGGACGGGGACATAGAACCGTTTATTATGGCTTACTTAAAAACCCTCTAACGAATCGATGATATATCGATTCCCCGGACCGATATCCGTTCCAGCCGAGAACAAACGTTTCCCCCGCTTTTCGATACTCTCCGGTTTGATGATGAGAGATCACATAAAACGGTCCCTGAACTTCTTCTCGAACTTCCACCGTATTAAAAGCACCCATGTATCCGAGAAATACGATCAATAAGAGGAGTATAACCCCGGCGATGGATAAACCGATTTTCATAGAAACCTCGACTATATTTATGGAAGCGATCGGAGCCAAAAAAAGCGATGCGTAACGTCCCAACGGCTTGGCATCCCGAAACATATTCTCATAAAAGTATTTCTAACGTTAAAAATCCGATTCGAAGGTTTCAGTTGTTCACCAAACCGTTGCATCTAGTTTCGTGAACGATAAGCGATGAACTAGCGAATTCCGTATTTTTCCTTGGCCCGTTTGATTTTAACTTCCATTCCCTTCCACAAAGTCTCTTTTTGCGGATGGAAGGTCGCATAGACGCCTTGTCGAACAAGATCTATGATTTCTTCCAATGAAAAGTCTAGAAAGCGCCAAAGTTTAAAATATTCGTAAGTAAGATTGACGTTAAAGATTTCGGGATCGTCCGTATTGATGCAAAGAGGCAACCCTTGATCGTAATAATATCGTACCGGATGGTTCTGCTCCTTTCTAACGTATTTTCCGGTAAACACGTTAGACGTCACACAGATTTCGATCGGGATCCTGTTTTCGCGGAGATAGTTGACCAATTCCGGGTCCTGAATCGCGGAAGTACCATGGCCGATACGTTCGGCCTTACATTGTTCCACCGCTTCCCAAATCGCCCATGGACCGTCGTCTTCTCCCGAATGTGCGACGACTCGAAGCCCCGCTTCCCTCGCTTTTTTAAAGACTTCGGCATAATCCCGCGCAGGGCCCATTAATTCGGCACCGCCTAATCCGATTCCTATAATTTCCTTTTGCTTGAGCTTGAGAACCCGATTGAGATTATTCATCGCATTCTCGGGACCGAAAGAACGGGAAACATCGACCAGAATTCGAATTTCTATCCCATCCTTCGCTTTTTCCTCACGGATTCCTTCCACGAGTTGCCCGACCATTTCGTCGAAATCCAAGCCGTTCTGGATAAATTTGGAAGGTGCAAAGAAAACCTCGGTATAGAGGATATTATTGGTCCTCATGTATTCCGCAAGACTGCCAACAAAATAATACAAATCCGCGGGCTCTTTAACTAAGCTTTGGATAAAGAAGAATACTTGAATGAATCCGTTCAGATCCTTGAAATTGAACTTGGCCTCGAACTCTTCGTCGCTTAACGAAATGCCGTTCTTCACCATCAGCTTCCTCATGGTTTCCTTATTTACGCAGGCTTCCAGATGCAAATGGATTTCGGTCTTAGGGAGTTCCCGAATAAAATTGATGACGTCTTGGTCCTGAAGCTTTTGGCCCGAAAGATCCGCCGGTTCCAATAGCGCCGACGCCGTAGACCTACCGGATTCATGCGCTTCCGAATCACCGAGGAGCCAAGAAGGAGGCCGATCGACTTCTAATTCCAGAAGTCGAATCCGTTCGTTGAGTAGGTTATTGATCTGTTTATCGAAGGAAATTTGCAGGGACGACGAATACGGCCTGTCGGCGGGAAGCCGACTTTTTAATCGATTCAGTTCCGTTACGTCACGGTCGAGGATCCGGATTCTATCCAGGATGTCGGCGAAGGTTAAACCCACGGGAGCAGAATAGGGAACCGCCTCTTGGATTTCAATTCGGAAAAAGATTCCGGAGGTTTTCCTCTTATCTTTTCCAAAAATTCGCCGATCTTATAGGAAGCCCCGGAGGATTTTGTCGCATGATAACAGCGAGAAAGACTTTCTTGCCTTTTGCACTACCGTTGATCTCGGAAAGAGCCGTCGAAGAAGTTGCCGCCGTACTCCGCTCCGGCTGGATCACCTCGGGGCCGAAAGTGAAGGAATTCGAAGAAGAATTCGCCCGATACACCGGCTCGGCATACGCACTCGCATTAAATTCCGCCACCGCAGGTCTTCATTTAGCGTTAGAGGCTATCGGACTTTGCTCCGAAGACGCGGTCTTCGTTCCGGCGGTCACGTTTACCGCAACGGCGGAGACGATCTGTTACTTTGGGGCCGAACCGATCCTGACCGACGTGGATCCTATTTTCAACCTGATGACCGAAAGCACATTGAGAGAAGCGATAGACCGGGAATGCGTTTCCACTAAGGGAAATTTGGTTCATAAAAAAACCGGGAAAACCGTTCGAGCTCTAATGCCCGTCCATTTAGCCGGAGCCGTCTGCGACATGGATGCCTTGAATGCGATCGCCCGCGAGTATCATCTATACGTAATCGAAGACTCCGCTCACGCATTCCCCGCAACTCATAAAGGAGAAAAGGTAGGAACTCACGGGGATTTTACCGTCTTCAGTTTTTACGCCACCAAAGGAATTACTACCGGTGAGGGCGGCATGGTGACGACTCGACATGCTCATTTTGCGGAGCGGATCAAGCTGATGCGATTGCACGGGATCAATCGGGAAACCTTCGATCGTCCGGGCTGGTACTACGAAGTGGTTTCCCCGGGCTTCAAATATAATATGAGCGATATCGCGGCCGCAATCGGCGTCGTTCAATTATCCGAAGCGGACGAACTTTGGAAACGAAGAATTCTGATCTCGGATATTTATCGTTCCGAGTTTTCCGAATTACCTTTTCTTCATTTGCCTTTACCGGCAAAATCGGGAGAGCATTCCTGGCATTTATTTAGAGTAGAAGTCGATCGCGTAAACGGAAAGATCGATCGGGACATCTTATGTTCCGAATTAAAGAAACGAAATATAGGTTCTAGCCTGCATTTTATTCCTCTATACGAACATTCTTTTTATCAAAGGTTCGGTTTTGAAAAGAAATACTATCCGAATGCCGACTCGATGTATCAGAGAACATTGTCCCTTCCTCTGTTTCCGGGAATGAGCGACGGAGACATAGAGGATGTGGTCTCCGCAATTCGGGAAATCTTTTCGAAGTTCTGACGGCAAGAGACGCCCAGCCTAGTCGATCACAACTTGCTACTCGGGATCGGATTTCTTCGGATTGAGAGGACGAAATTCAGCGATCTTTAAACCGCTTGAAGGAAAGAATCGTTCGAGAGATCACGTCTGCAGCTGCACTTCGCGATTTCTTTCGAATCCTAAAACCGCAGTGCAATTTAAGTAAAGAAGACGAAGAATAAGAATACTTTTACGAACAATACGAGTATGCCTGCTTCCAGTTCGCTCGCTTCTTGCGCCTTATCAAAGGATGTTAAGGCCAATATCCATTCTTCCACTTCTTCGGCAATCTCGGCGTCGTCGAAATCGACCAGATTGATTTTTTTGTATCCGCCTTTCGGAATAGTTACGCCGCAGGTGGAGCAAAGATCGGAAAGGATCTCCATGGATTCCTCTCGCACGATCGCGGAGAATTCTCCCATTTCCCTGGTTTCGAGCAGGACCGCCTCTCCCAATTCTAAAATTTCCTCCATGACGGCTTCGCTTCCCTCTTCCTCGGCAAGTTCCCTCCATCCGCGTAGACAGTCCAAAAGTTCGTCCGCAAGTTCCAAAATCTTGTCGGAAGCTTCCTTTCGCTTTTCCTCGGAGAGCGATTCGGAAAATCCCTTCATCCAGGATTCCTGAACGGCATTCAAGGCGCCTTCTCCGCTGCTTAAAAAACCTAAGAGCAGATAGATCAACGCCCAAGGATTTTCGGGATGACCGTTTGCGACGCAGAACTTTTGGAAAGATTGAAACTCTTTAAGCGGGAATGCCATACGTTCTAACAGAATCCTTTTACGTGATTTACATGCAAGCAGATTGCTTCTCGCAAATCGCTTTCCAATTTATGGCGATAGAATAAGATCAGTTCAATCATGGCTAAATACAAGGCTGCGGTAATACAACTAAATAGTAATGCAGATCCTTCCGCCAATTTAGGAAAGGCAGGAGAGTCTATTCGAAACGCGGCGGAAAAAGGAGCAAAACTGATCGGCCTTCCCGAAAATTTTCCTTTCCTCGGATCGGAAAAGGAAAAATTGGAACGTGGGGAGGAGATCCAAAGATTGTCCGAGAGTTTTCTCGGTCAAACTTCCCGCGAACATCGCATCTATCTCTTAGGCGGCGGATATCCTGTCCGGACGGCGAGCGGAAAAGTGCTGAACACCGCCGCCCTTTACGGACCGGACGGAAAAGAAATATTCAGATATTATAAAATTCATTTATTCGATACGGATCCGGGAGACGGAGTCGAATACAGGGAATCTAGAAGCGTCGATTCGGGAAAGGAGCCCTCACCGATATTCTTTTCCTCCGATTTAGGTAATATTTCCACCGTAATATGCTATGACCTTCGTTTCCCCGAGCTATTCCGTGCCTTGGTTTCTAAAGGAGCGGAGATCATATTCGTTCCGTCCGCATTCACGAAACTGACAGGCATCGCTCACTGGGAGCCGCTTTTAAGAGCTAGGGCAATAGAAAATTTTTGCTATATTCTCGCACCGGCGCAGACGGGTTTGCATGGAACGGGAAGAGAAACATACGGGCATTCCATGATCGTTTCTCCCTGGGGAGAAATTTTATCCGAATCGGGAATCGAGGAAGGAATTATTTATGCTGATATCGATACGGATGAAATTAGGACGGCTAGAAAGAAAATCCCTTCTTTAAAACATCGTAAGTTCGTTGCCGATTGGGAAAAGTAGAGGTATAAAAGCATTATGAAAGAGGAATCCAAAGAAATTCCCACGACCGAGTTTCGTTCCCGAAAAGAATGGGAAAAATGGCTGAAAGGAAATCATTCCGCCGTTCTCGGAATCTGGCTTAAATTCGCTAAAAAAGATTCCGGAATAAAAACGATAACGTATGAAGAGGCGATTGAAATCGCTCTTTGTTACGGTTGGATCGATAGTCAAAAAAAACCGCTGGATGCACAATATTGGCTGCAGAAGTTTTCTCCCCGAGGTAAGAAAAGCATTTGGTCCAAGATCAATCGTACTAAGGCGGAAGAATTAATTGCCTCGGGCAAAATGAAATCCGCCGGGCTGAAAGCGATAGAAAATGCGAGGCAAAACGGATCTTGGGAAAAAGCGTACGAATCCCAAGGACGAATCACCGTACCGGAAGATCTAAAGCAGGCTTTGGAAAAAAACAAAAAAGCGAAAGCATTCTTCGAAACTTTGGACAGCGCGAATCGATACGCGATATTATTTCGAATTCATAATGCTAAAAAAGAAGAAACAAGAATCAAGCGACTTACACAATTCGTGGAGATGCTGGAACGCAACGAGAAGATTCATAATAAGAAGTCGTAATTTCCCGCTTTCGGGCCGAGAAAGTTAAGTTCAAAGACCAAAATATTACATCCCTGGCACGAAGCCGGCCTTGGCTCCAATCCTCCGGACGAGATCCGTACACTCGTTGAAATTCCGTCCGGAAGCAAAGCAAAAGCAGGGATCTCCTTTTTTCCCGGCCCCGGCTCGTGGGAGTTATGGAAATGATCGACGAAGGAGAAGGCGACTAAAAAATTTAGCTGCCGAGGAACCGGAAGGTCCGGCCTTATCCAAAGACTCGATTATAAAAGCTTTGGATCTATGCCGCCGAACCTTTCCCGAATAAGCCGATTTCGATCAGCTCCCATGAATATCGTCCAGAAATCCTTTTAGGAGCGTGAAGAATTCATTCGGCTTATCCAAATGCAACCAATGACCGGCTCCTTCCACGACGGCATACGGAAATCCGGAACCTAATTTATGCAATGATAATGGACCGTTATTTTCGGTCGTAACGACAGCATATAAAAGTCCGGAAAAATTTTTCAAAGCAGGGCTCGGATCGTAATCCAACAGAGTCTCGGTCACTCCGATTACGGTTTTCTTCGGCATGCTCATAAACTGATTCCAAATCTTTGTCTTTACCGTCGGATTCGATTTAACAAGAAGTTGTTCCCAATATCCTTGAGTCGTTTGTTCGTACGCATCGGAATGTAAAGCCGACTTTACACCGTCGCGAATGCCGTCCGGAATTCCCTTAGGGTCGCCGCCGGAATCTACGAGAAAAAGACCGAGCACCTGCTCCGGATGTTTGGCCGCGAACTCGAGAGCGACGGAGCCTCCCATGCTATGACCGACCAAGACGAATCGATTCAAGTGCAGGAATTTAGCGACCGCCGCGACGTCCTTTGTCATTGAGGAGATCGAAAAATCTCCATCTTCAGGCGGACCGGAACGACCATGCCCTCGGAGTTCGATCGAGATCACTCGTCGACTCTCCGACAATCTTTGCCTCACGTCTTCCCAATGAGAAACTTCTCCTCCCAACGAGTGCAAAAGAATGACGGGTATTCCACCCTCTCCTTCGTCTTCGAACGCGATTTTACTTTTCGGTCCTTCGATAATCCGAGAAGTTCCCCTACAAAATACGATTCCTAACACCGAACACGCTATCATCATCATCTATAAAATCCTGAATCCTTTTTTTTAATCGCAACTCTCACCGAACGTTTTTAGATAATAGTTTCCCCAATGCAGACGCGAACCGTCCGAATCGACAAAGCCGTAGCTAAGTGATCTCCTCCCCAAACGTCATTGACCGGAATATCTAAGCCGGCCTTGGATTCGTTCTTAACTTTTTCAAAGAGGGATTTTACCTGCTCAGGATCCGTATGATCCACTCGGACAGGAATTCCTACCCCACCGGCTTGAGAAACTTTCTCGGCGGTCTCTTCGATCGTTTCCGTTCGCCCTAGCTCGGACTTCAACTTCCGACTAGTGCGACCCGTAACATACACCGTGCAACCTAATTCGCCTAACGCGATCGAGATGCCTCGACCAGCTCCCCGAGTTCCTCCCGCAACGACAGCGATCTTACCGCCTAACGGTTTTGTAATCATGACAAAAGTATACGACAGCCTAGTTGTCATAATCTGTCATATTTAATCCAGAGGACGGAAGACAGACGCGTTCGCTTGCAGAGGACTGAGGACAGAGGACAGATGCGCTCGCTTCGCTCGCGCTAGACAGAAGCTGCTAGAGGTTGTGAAGGTTATAGAAGTAGAGGAGATATCTACTGTAATGCAGGAATTTTTCTCTAGAACGTGGAAACTCGGCTCACCAATGTTCTGTCCTCAGTCCTCTGTCTTCTGTCCTCTGAATATAAGATTGCAATATATGACATAGGATGTCATATATTGCCAATAAGATTATCGGATGCGGGCAGATCGTCTTTTAAATATTCTTTTGCATCTCCAAGCCAAGGGGAAAACCACTGCAAAGGAACTATCCTCCAAATTAGAAGTTTCGGAACGAACCGTCCACCGGGATATGGAAGCGCTTTCCGCCGCAGGAATTCCTATCTACGCCGAACGAGGTGTTGGAGGCGGTTGGGTTCTGAGCGACGGGTACAGAACGAATTTAACCGGGATGAAACGGGAAGAGGTACTCTCTTTGTTTCTTCTTCAATCGTCTCGAATCTTAGAAGATCTAGGAAGAAAAAAGGATTTCGACTCCGCATTCTTAAAACTCTTGGCAGCATTACCGCCGGCCTATAAAAAAGATGCCGAGACGGTTCGTCAAAGAATCCATATCGACGGAGCCGGTTGGAACCAAGCGATACGGGATCTTCCTCAGCTTCCGATTTTACAGGATGCGATTTGGGAAGATCGAAAAATAGAAATATTGTACGAAAAAGAAGGCCAGACTTCGCCCAGACTTTTGGAACCGTTAGGACTCGTTGCAAAGGACACGGTCTGGTATTTAGTCGCTCGAAGAAGCAGGGAGATCCGGATCTACAGAATATCACGAATTAGAAATACTCGCCTAACGGAAGAAAGGTTCGATCGTCCCAAAAAATTCGATCTTGCGAAATATTGGGAAGTGTGGTTGCAGGATTTTCAATCCAGACTGCCGCGATATCTGGTTCGAATTAAGATCACAACCGCCTTGGAACCGCGGATACGGAATATTCCGTACGCCAAAATCACTAAGACGTTTCCTCCCAAAAAAGGTTGGAGCGAATTGGAGCTGGATCTAGAAACCCAGGATTGGGCAACAGGAATATTGATGCGCTTCGGATCCGAAATCGAAGTACTGCATCCGCCGGAATTGAAAGAATCGATCCTTAAGAAAGCGAAGGAACTCTTGAGTCTATACGAACCTTCCGATTCCTGAAATTTCCGCCGTTTATCGCAAAACCCCGGTCTCCTCTATAAAAAGTCTTCCACTTGAATTAGGAACCGTTCCATCCCAGAATGCAAAATTTAAGATTTATTATTATTCGATCGAAATATTTTAGTCCGAAGTCCTTAAAATTTCGGGAAAAAGCGATTCGTGGATGGCAGGAATCGACTCCAAAATCGTAGATTTTCGAATCTTCTGCCTTCTAATAAGAGAACCTCCCAGGCTAAGAACTTCTATGCTGCTGAATCCAGAGAGCGAACATACTCAAGTTAGAAATTTCTTAGAGCTTACTACGGACGCGGTTATTCTAGCGGATTCCCACGGGAGGCTTATCGAATTTAATTCCAATGCAAGGAAATTGGAGTTAATTTCCGAAAACGATTCCCTGCTGGAAAAAGATTGGTATCCGGTTCTCCGACTCCTTGCACCGGGCGACGCCGTCCATATCTTTTTAAGAACCTCCACAAGTAAGCGACGATTCGAAGTTAAAGTTGCCGCGATCCGTTTAACGGATTTTCCGGAAAAAACTTTAACCGCCTATATATTCCAAGACAAAACGGATTTTCGGAAACTTGAAGTTACGTTAAGTAGATTAAAGTCCTTGAATCGTCGGGATAGAAATAAGATCCGAGAACTCGAAATTAGAGATCCATTAACCGGATTGTTTAATAGAAATTACATGGTGGAAACATTCAATGCGGAGCTTTCCAAGGCTACTAGAAACGGCCATTCGATAGGTATCATACTCATGGATATCGATCGATTGAAAGGAATCAACGACGCTTTCGGAAATAGCAAAGGAGATATGTTTATCGCCGAAATCGGGAAAATCCTTTTGGAGAATTCGAGAAAGAGCGATATCGCCTGCCGGTTGGGCGGAGAAGAATTCTTGCTTTTATTACCGGGAGCGGAAAGAAAAATCGTTTTGGAACGGGCCGAGAGGATTCGAGAGTTATTCTCTAAGTTTTTTGTGGAGAATTTCGCCGATCCGATTACCGGAACTCTTTCTGCCGGAGTCGCAATGTTTCCTGCCGACGGATCTTCCGAAGATGAGCTCATCTACGCGGCAAATTCCGCATTGTACATCGCAAAGCGATCCGGTAGAAACAGAGTCGTTTCCACCGGAACTAAAGATTAAAATCGTACGAGACAGATCGAGAGGAAGATTCTCTTCTTACGTATATGGAATACGTGGAATCTTTCGAGGGCGATCGAGCCAAGGCCTACGACGAGCGAATCGTAAGAATGATCCCGTTTTACGACGGGGTTCAGGAATTAGTGGCGACGCTACTTTTAGAATTCGTAAAGGAAAATTCCGGGATACTTTGTGCGGGATGCGGAACCGGTGCGGACTTTCAAAAATTATTAGAAGTCGCACCGGATCGATACTCCATCACCGGAGTTGATCCTTCTCCGGAAATGATTTCCCAGGCTAAAATAAAGTACCCTTCATTGAGATTCGAATGTTGCACCGTTCAGAATCTGCCGGTCGATATCGCTTATGCGGGAGCGACATTATTGTTCGTCCTCCATTTTCTCCCCGACGACGGCGCCAAACTTTCCCTATTACAAGAAATTGCAAAAAGACTCGAGCCCGGAAGTACATTCATATTATTCGACCTCTGCGACCCCTCACCACATAACCGGGATTTTATTTTCCGTTCCGCAGAATCTTATTTAAAAAATTTTAAAGAATGGAAATCAAGCGAATTAAAATTGTATATCAAACGAGTAAAACGACTGCATCGGATTTCCGAATTTCGTTATCAGGAATTATTTCATGCGGCCGGATTCTCAAATGCACAACAAGTCTTTCAAGCAATGCACGTCTGCGGCTGGGTCGTTTTCAAGAACTAGAGTGACAATTATCAATCGTTCACTCCTATCATAACGCCGAAATTCTAATAGCCTCGACATTACTATCCGGAATGATTTAATCATTCCGAATTCATATAGGAAGGTAGTGATGAATTCCGTAAAACCGAAAGCGGCCAAACACTGGTGGATTCACGTGATCGTAGGAATCCTCTGGATAGGAGTCGGAATTATTACCTTATTTTTCCCGATCCAAAGCTATTTAGGTTTGAGCATCGCATTTTCGATCATATTAGCGATGACGGGCCTATTTCAAATTTCTTTTGCGATATCGAACCGAAATCGATTCTCCGGTTGGGGCTGGAATCTTGCATTAGGAATTCTAGATATAATTGTCGGATCAGTCCTGCTAGTTCATCCCGAAGTGACCGCCATTACTCTTCCTTTTATTTTAGGTTTTTGGTTGGTGTTCCGCGGAGTCTCTTTAATTTCATTCGCCCTCGAAGTGCACTCCGTTCAATCGTATCCTTGGGGCTGGCTTTTATTTAGCGGAATCGCAACCGTTCTGTTCGCATTAGGAATACTCTTCTTTCCGCTGCTCGGGATGTTCACTATCCTCGTATGGGCGGGTGCCGGGTTCCTGATTTCAGGTTTCGGGAATATGTGTCTAGGATGGAAGGAGTGGAAAGCATAACTCTCCGAACGCGGCCTATCAACGTTTTATTACGACGATTCTTTGAGCGAATCTTCCCGATTAATTCTGTATCCGTTGAACTGACGATATCCGTTGGGGCTGAAACCGGTTAATTTTTTGAATTCTAGATTAAATGCGGATTTGGAACTAAAACCGGATTTAACTCGGACCTCGGCAATCGATAATTTCGGGGTAAGAAGGAGTAATTTTTTGGCCTCTTCTATTCTATACTGGTTCATTAAAGTAGGAAAATTCGTCTTAAATTCCACGTTTATGATTTCGGAAAGTTGATGGATTCCGATTCCCAATTCCTTGGCTAAATGTTCTTCCTTCAGAGAATTTTTTAAAAATATTTTGTCCTCTTGAATCATCGTGAGAATACGGGAAACTAAGCTCCCCACTTCCAACGAGGAAACCGTACTCTTTCGATTTCCGGACTTGGAGGGTTCGGAATAAAAATATCCCTCGGCACCGATCGAAAATAGGCAATAATTCGAAATAAACATGTGGAAAGGAGCAAAAAAAACGACGGAGAATATCGCGATTTCGTTATATGGATAAAAATCGAAATGGTAAAGCGACTTAGCCGAATTCAACAGAAAGAAAACGGTCCAGGAAAATAAATAAACGATTACCGTCGGTCTTCCGGAACCGAGTATCGACCTATGCGATTTTATAAAAAAATAAATCGTAAGCGCCGAAGCTCCCGCTAGGATGAGAATCCGATATTCGAATACCGGCTCCGATACGGGAATCAGCAAGAAAGAAAATCCGAATAGGAGGGCCGATAAGGAGATCCAATTTCCCTTTTGCTTTCCGTTCCAAATTCTTTCAACCGAAAGAAAAAAAGGAAATAAGGAGATATAGGATACGGTTTGAAAAAGAAAGTACGGATATTCCGTTATTCTTCCGCTTACACCCCAAAATAAAGCGAAAGACTTTATATGCAAAAAATAAAAGAAGAATAAGGAAATTAAGATATACGCATGAAGAGCCGGGAAAACCGCCTTTTTGCGTCGAATCCAATAAATCATTCCTAAAACCCAAGTAAATATCGTTAAAAGAAAAATGAAAATCACCGAAGCGCCGCGCACTGACTCTCCCTTTTCCATCGTGCTTTGGCCCTGCACTTTAACGGGAAAGTTCGCGTACGTAATGTCCTCGGTAGAATAAAAATAATAATAAAATGTTTTCGTTTCCCCCGATCGTAACCGAATCGGAAAAGAAGGAAAGCGTGGAACAAGGTACCCTCGGAAATTCTTATCCTCGCTCTGAACATAGAAGTCTCGTTCAAATCGGCCTTCGGACGAAAAAGCGCAGAATTCGATTCGAGAAAGATTGGTTGAGAAAAAAACGAGTCGTTTATCAACGTCATTTCCCGTTTCATTCTTAAAAGTAAACCTTAGCCAATTGCCGAAATTAGTTTTGCGCACTCTTAAGGTATTAGGAATCGGATTCGTGTGCCATTCCAGTTTTCGTACTTTTTCCAATCCTCGATCGGAGCAGCCGACTACAGCAGTCCCCCTATACCTATATTCGGCTTGAGAACTTATATTCAGCGTATCGGGAGTACTTGTAGTGATAGAAATCGGATCTGCTGTTATTATCTTAGGAGACAGCAAGGAAAGAAGTGCGGAAACGAGTATGAGAGAATGAGAATAGTTTCGAATCTTCATATTTTATTTGGCTCTACTCAAAGCGGTAAACTCAAACCATTAGGACATCCGGAAAAAACCCGAAAAAATCGGAATAATATCGCTCTCTTGATATTTAAAGCGGAACGGACGTCAAACAAAAATGCACATTTCGGTTACCGGATATATCGCTTAGCGAAATAAAGAAAGAGAAGAGAACTCCAATACGCTTTCGATAAAAATTTCACCGATAAACGGAAAGCTTTCGAAGGTCGATATGAATTTTTATTCCTTTTATCCGGAAGCAACGATCCGAATCCGAACTCTCCTTATTCGACAATCGATTACAGAATGAACGAGCGATACAATATAAAATCTTGCTAATATAGATCGTCCAACTTTTTAAATGTGGACAACTTTTTACGCGGTTTTAGGCATGAAAATGCAAACTCACTTGACATGCGGGGGATCAAATAAAACGAAGATACTAGGGTTCGACAAGTCGATGGAAAAATTTATCGGTAGACTATTAAGATACAGCGCCATTGCGCTAGTCTTATGCTTGTCCGTTAATATTGCCCTCACGAAACCGTTTGCTCAAAAAGAGAAATTTCGTGCCGAAACTGAAACGGAGGATTCTCTAGAAGTACGGGAAGAGCGTCCCGAGCAGGACCAATCTAATTTTTCTCTCTCGGGTTTGATTCCGGCGGAGTATATCGATTATCCTAGTTTCACTTACGAATTTTCCTACGTCATAGGTCTCCTTTTATCCTCTTTATATTCCATTCTTCTTTTACCTTCCCTATTAAATATCCCTCCCCCTTCCTGCAAAGTTTAAAAGATTCAAGCACGGCGCGTAGAGCGCTTCGCAACTTTATTCTAATTTAGAATTATTCTTCAATAGAGTAACGCTCCGTATCCAGGCGAAGTTCGAAGCATATAAGATAAGAAATCGTGGGACGAGGTACCCGATGAGCCAAAAGAATAAAAACATTCAAACCCTTCCCATACGGAGCGAAAGCTCGTCTCCAAACGACGTCGCTCCCGATTCCTATGCCGAGGCGGTTCAGCAGGTTAACCAGGCAGGCATTGCCGCATTTTCCGTAAAGAACCCTCACTTAATGATCGTCTCTTGCATTATCGTTCTCGTTTTAGGAGTTCTGGCCTTGTTCCAGATGCCTCGGGATCTCCTACCCCCATCCAAACAACCTGCAGTTCAAATACTGGACGTTTATTGGGGAATGCCGACTTCCAGTACCGAAACCATTTTAACTTGGAAGTTCGAGAGATATACGGGTCAAGCCCCCGGACTGATCCACCAAGAATCGAAATCTTATCCCGGCGTAAGCGTGGTTAATAATTTCTTCGACGAAGATTCCACATCGAGACCGGAAGCCATGGCATCCACCGTGGGCTATATCATGTCGGTGCTCCGGAGACTTCCGCCGGGCGCCATGCCTCCGATCGTTCTGCCGTTCGACCCGATGGGTTCTACTCCGGTTTGTCTTGTTGCAGTGAGCGGAGATTTCGAAGTTAACGAACTTTATGATAGAGGTCAATACGACGTTCGTCGTGCCTTGCAAGGAACTCCGGGAACCATAGCTCCCACCGTTATGGGTGGAGCGGAAAAGCAAGTCATCATCGAATTAGATCCGCTCAAATTGAAACAGTACGATATGTCCGCGGCGGAAGCGATGGATAAGATCGGACGATTAAATACGTTTATTCCGGCAGGCGACGTTAAGATCGGCGACTTCGATTATCCGATCTATACTAACGGGGTCGCGGACAGCATCCAAGCCTTCGACGACTTCCCTCTCCGAAGCAGGGAAGGAGTATCCGTTTTTGTCAAAAACGTGGGTAAAACCAAGGAGTCTAGCATTGTTCAGACCGAAATGGTCACGTTAAACGGCAAGGAAATCGTATACGTTCCGGTCTTACGCCAACAAGGAGCGAACACGTTAGCCGTCGTTGACGCGGCCAGAGAAGCGATGAAAAGTCTGGAAAAGGAGATTAAAGGTCTTAAATTGAATATCGTCGCCGACACGACCGTATTCATCCGCAAAGCCGTCGAAACCGTGGGAGAAGAAGCCATGTTCGGAGGCGGCTTGGCGGCCCTGATGGTCTTTCTTTTTCTGGGTAATCCTCGCGCGACCTTCGCGACCTTACTTTCCCTTCCTTTTTCCACTCTATTCGTGTTGATGGGCTTAAAGGCTACGGGATCGACGATCAATATCATGACGTTAGGCGGAATGGCACTTTCTATCGGTCTACTCGTGGACAACTCGATCGTCGCAATCGAAAATATTATGCGACATCTCGCGGAAGATAAGGATCCGAATAGAATTCGGGTAGTCGTAAGGGCGGCGCAGGAAGTCACTCCGCCGATCATCGCGGTGACTCTTTGCAACGTAGTCGTACTATTCCCGATCCTACTTACGAAGGGAGTCGTAAACGTCCTCTTCGGAGCGATTGCAAAAACCGTAATGCTCGCGATAACGGGTTCCTTATTATCCGAAACGGCAATCATTCCTCTCTTTGCAAGTCGCTTCCTAACGGGTGAACCGCCTAAACTTCCGAAGTTCTTCCAAGTGATCCAGGACCTAATCGCCGGCCTCACTGAAATTTACGGCAGGGCACTCGAAAAAGTAATGACCAAGACTAGGGCGGTCGTAATCGGAATCTGCATTTTGTTCGCGATCGGCGCCGCCGCATTGCCGTTTATCGGAACGGAACTTTTTCCGCGGGCAGATGCGGGCAGCTTCGTTTTACATCTGAGACTTCCCTCCGGCCTTCGAATCGAGGAAACGAGCGAGAAAGCCAAGCAGGTGGAAGCCAAGCTCAAAGAATGGATTAAAAGCGATCTGGAAATGGTGCTTTCCGATTCAGGATTGTATCAGGGATTTCCGGCAGCTTTTTCACAAAACGGCGGAACGCAAGATGTGACGATGACCGTCGAGCTAAAGGAAAATCGAAAGAAAACTTCCCAGTACTACGCGCGAATCATTCGGGAAAAACTACCTCAGGAATTTCCGAACGTCGATATAGGCGTAGAATTGGGCGGACTTCTTTCCTCTTCACTGAACGGAGGCGCGCAGGCGCCGATAAACGTTCAAGTCAAAGGTTCGAACGCCGGAAAAGCCTATGAAATCGCCAAAAGCTTACTGCCAGACATCAAGGCCGTCAAGGGAGCGACCGACGTTCGTATTTTAGAAAACTTTGATACTCCGGCGATCGAAGTGAACATAAATAGAAAGAAGGCGGACGCCCAAGGAGTTCTTACGGACGAAATCGTTCAGAATATAGTAAGCGCCTTGGCGGGAAGTATCGTTTACAAGCCTACGATCTGGGTCGACCCGAAGAGCGGCATAGACTACGCGTTAGGCGTCCGTTTCCCCGAAGAAAAATTTCAAACGATGAAGGATTTCGAAAATATTCCGGTAACCGGTAAATTTCAAGAGAGAGCCATCCCGCTTTCCCAGCTTTCCGATATCGAACAAACCCAAGGTCCGACCGTATTAAGTCGGGTAAATATGAAACGAACCGTAAACATCATGCTGGACTCTCAGGACCGCGATGTTGGAAGCGTTTCTTCCGAGATCGAAAAGATCATAAAGAGCGTTAAAGTCCCGGACGGATATAAGATCGCAATTACGGGAGAAATCGAAAAAATGCGGGACGCTCTTTCTCAACTAGGGGGCGGCTTCTTTCTCTCCGCGTTTCTAGTTTACATGATTCTCGTAGTGCAATTTAGATCCTTCCTGTTACCGGGTATCATGATGCTCACGGTACCGTTGGGGATGATCGGAATCGCCTTAATGTTCTCCATTACGGGAACATACTATAGCCTCCAGGCAGGAATCGGCACCATTTTTCTCATCGGCATCGCCGTTTCCAACGGGGTTCTCTTGATCGAGTTCATTCTCCATATGATCGAGCACGAAAAGATGAATCTTGACGAAGGAATTATAGCCGGAGCGAAGGCGAGATTGCGGCCCATTATGATGACTTCGTTGGCTTCCATGTTGGGTTTAACTCCTATGGCAATCGGTTTCGGAAAAGGTGCGGAAGCGAATATCCCGCTGGGCAGAGCGGTCATAGGAGGTCAATTTCTTGCTACTCTGCTTACTCTATTCGTTCTACCGACCGTATTCAGATATCTTTACCGAAAATTTTATCTGAAGGGAAATTAACTCCTATGAAATTTCCAGGCGAAGTCATGAATCTTATATCAAATAAACTAATAAATATAATAATAATATTCATTATTGTATTTTCTTCGACTCTATACTCCGAAACCGAAACGATACTTACGATCGAAGATCTGATGTCTAAGGCCGAAAAAACCAGCCCCGACGTGGCCGCAAAGATTTTCCAAGCCAAGCAGGCGGAAGAAACGATAGGCGTCGCAAAATCCGCGTACATGCCGACCGCATATGCTTCGGGCATGATCACTTCCGGCTTACCCGGCTCCTTCGGAGAGCCCGGAGTCATGGTGCCGAGAGGCGTGATGGTTTCTCCATTTCATGCAGGCCCGTCTGCCGGTATTTGGGGACAATACACTCTCTATGATTGGGGGAGAAGAGCGAATGACGTAAAGTTCGCGGAAAGCCAGGCAAAGGAAAGAAAAGAAGAGATTCGACTGACACGAATCGAAGTGCTGGATACCTCGGTCAGAAGCTATTACTCCTGCGCTAGAAATAGAAGCATGATGGAATTATGGTCCGGTTTAACCGACGATTTGGAAACGATCCGCAGGGAAGTCCTTAGATTCGTAAGGAACGGACAAAAATCCGTAGTTGATAGATATTTAATAGAATCACAAGTCGAACAAATCAAAACGCAAACTAGCGACTATGAGCTAAGATTAAAAAAGGCAAGAGAAGAATTAGGTTTATTAGTACAGGAAGATTGGAATAACTTTTCCTGCCCGACGATTCTTTCCATCAACCTAGGTAAATTGCCCGAACAGGAATCGTCTGTTGTAAGACTTACCGACCCCGCATTAGGAATCGGAAATGAATACGATAGCTCGCCGATCGTAAGTAGGGCAAAATTGGAACTGATTTCCGCCGAAGCGAAATTAGATCGCTCAAAAGCCGACTTTATGCCCGAACTTAAATCATCCTATTCCGTCGGCACGTTCAAGGAAGCACGTCTTGTTCCTTATCAAAATTATTCGGCGAATCTTTCCTTCGTCGTCCCCGTATTCGAAGGATTAAAGACGGTTAAGGAAGTAAAGGCCGCCGAGCACGACGTTTCCGCAAAGAGAAAGGAATTGGAGGCGGCAAGAAAGAGAGTCGCAGAATTAAACGTGGGTTTAGGAAAGACGATCGATTCCTCGGCGTTGAGAATCAAGCACCTTCGTACCGAGGTGGATCTTGCAAAGACGGCGTACGAAGTCGCAAGAAGTCGCTACGCGAATTACCAGGGAACCTTGGTCGATTTTCGGGAAGCCTTCCGGAACCTTTTACGAACCCAGGGAGAATTGATCGATGCCTACACCGAGTATTTGATTTATACCAAGGTGAAAGACTTGGTTAACGGAAAAATATAAGGAAACACTAATGCATAATATTATAATTATAGCAACTTCAGTCTTAATTCTATCCTCCTTGAATTTCTCTAATTGCATGAACGGAAACTCGATCTATACGAGCCAAAAGAATGCTAAAAAAATAATATTTCAAGTCGGAATACTCAAATGCATGTCTTCCGGAGGAAAGGCGAGCGATCTAGCCAATGTCCAGTCGTTAGTCACGGAAGTAATTTCACAAAACCCTACTCTCGCACCGTCCGACGAATCGGATCAGTATTTTAAAACGAGTGCGGTCCATAATTGCGAATCGGCGATACTTGCCGCTTCGATCACAGGCTGCGACTTCAAGGATTTTATCGCGGCGGATTACTTTTCGGGTCATAAGATCTGCCACTTAACTCCTAGCCGGGAGTTTAGAATCGATCGAATGAACCATTAATGAATTCAAGATAGGCGGGGTCGGCCCGTTTCTAATCGAAATCTTTTCGGAGTTTTTTCGTTATGGGGAAATGGACGATTTTATTCTTTTTCTCGGTAATCCATATCGTATCATTCGTATCGCCTCGATCGGCTCAAGAAGCTCCTGTCGAAACGAAACCGAATTTATCCGGCGAAACGGTGTCGAAACCGGCGGACACTTTATTACCGGGAAAACTTCGAATCCAAGGAATGCTACAAGTACGCGGCATTTCCGCTCAAAGAGATTCTAGCTTCTCGAACGGACACCGCGATTTCAACTCTGTTGATGCTAATTTTCGTCGAGTCCGGCTTGGGACGAACTACCGAGCGCAAAATTGGGGGTTTGCCTTAAATCTTCGTTTGGAAGATTTGATCAATTTCCCGAACACAAAGGAACGGAAAAACGCGAACGGAACCGTAACCGACGTATCGGTAAAGACCGACGGAGGAATTCTGCAGTCCGGGTATTTTTGGTTTCAGTTTCCCGTGTCCTGGGTGAGAGCGACTATAGGACAATTCAAAACTCCGTTCCAAAGAGAACAATTGGCGAATGCAAATCGGTTAGCGCTACCCGAAAGGGCATACGGAACATACCTTCTTCCCCGTTACGATATCGGAGGAATGATCGAGCTCGAACCCTTAAAGATGATATCGCAAGAACATTCAAAATATATAATTCTCTCCTTGGCGGCGACGAATGGAAAGGGGTCCAGCCTCAATGGAGTCGGAAATAAACAAGTTCTTACTTCCTATAATACCACGGATACTCCGCTATTAATTTCTCCTCAACTCTCCTGGAGAATCGAATTCAATCCTTTCGGTGGAATCCTTAAGGACGGTAAAGACGCGGGTTGGACGGAGGGGGAGGAAATTTTTTACCGGGAAACGAAACTATCCATCGGATTCGCGGGAGTTCAAACGAAAGAGCTATCGACGTTAGACCAGCTAAACCCGCAGATTCGCGGAGTCTCGCCTCTTAATTTAGAAATTCAACAAACGACGCCTTCAAACGGGACTGGAATCGGCCCGAACTCAAAACCGATCGGAATTACGGGAGTTCCTTTGGACCAAACCGGAACCTTTCGTCCTTCCTTCGGATTTGGAGCCCACACTTATGATTTCACATTCACCACGCATGGATTGTATGCTTCCGGCGCCTATACTAGTAGCTATGGTGCGGCTTCTCTCGGCACGGTATCTTACACGGGGACATTGGGTTATTCCATACCGATGGGCCATACGATTCTTTTGCCGCTTGTACGGTATGATCGGATCTGGGGGGATTTTAACGAGGATCAAAAATTGGAGCCGTACGAGAATTTGCAAGCTTGGTGGTTCGGGTTCGATTTATTCTTAAAAAGAAACGATCTAAAGATTCAAATATTCTATAAGGAACAACATGATTCGCTAGGAAAACATATGTATACAGGCACACCGTACGACTCGCATGATGGCACCTTATATCTACAGTTGCAAGGAGCCTTCGACGCCGAAATATCGACGAAGTGATTTCGGCTTGCAATCGAACCGGCGCATACGAACGAATACGGCTTGTAAAAACGAGAAATACCGTCTCGGGCTTCGAGTCTCGACCCGTGTTCCCGCAAAACCCTAGGCTCTGCTCATAAATATCTCGTTGCGATTTCCGTTCGGGGAAATCTCTAATCCTTAACGATCCTTTTTTCGAGCCGCAAGTTTTTGCTCGTAAAATTCTTTGCTCGCAGCATAAATCGATTTTTCGAATGTGGCAAAGACGGTCCCGTTTTCGTTCTCGTATTTTAAAGGGAGATCGAACGTCGTCTCTCCGTTCTGTGAAATCTTCTCCTTCGTTTCGGCGATTAGTTCCTCCGAGATAAGAAAGCGAGTCTTGATTCTCTCCGTAATCGGTCTAATGAACTTAATCTTCGCCGCCTTATCCCAAACCACATAATCTTTTCCTAATATCCACATCATTAAAAGCATAAAATAAGGATCGACCGAACTATAAATGCTTCCTCCGTACACGGTACCGACCCGATTCAAAGTCCGCAAATTTAAGGAAAGCCCGATGTGTAATTCCCTGAAATCGGACGATATGAATTCGATTTTACCTCCCGTACACCAAATACAAGGCCAATAGTTCAATTTGAATCGAAGCCAGCGGGATTCCCAAGATTCCTTACGGTCTGTTGGAAATAATTTCATGAAGAAAAGTCCTCCTTCAGTTCGAGTTTTAAAAGAAGCTTCTTTAATAACCGAGACAACTCACCCTTCTCCTTCTCTGTCAAGGTATTTAGGAGATCCGTCTCGGATTGCGCATGTTCCTGAATAGCGCGGGAAATCGCCTCTTTTCCTTGGTTTGTTAAACGAATCAAAATCCCTCGCCTATCTTCCGGGTCGAGATCTCGTACGACCAAACCGGAAGACTCCAACCGATCGATACGATTGGTCATCGTTCCCGAAGTTATCATTAACGTGGAAAGTAATTCGCCCGGAGATTTCCGATACGGTTTCCCGCTACGTAATAACGCGGCTAAGACATCGAAGTCTTGGTAGGTCAATCCGTGTTTGTCGAAAATAGGTTTGTGAACGTCGGTAAAAATAATCTGCGACAACCGGTGGACGCGACCGATCAAAGCGATCGCGTCCACGTCCAAATCCGGTCGTTCCCGAATCCATTGTGCTCGAATAGTATCCACATGATCCGTTTTTCCGCTCATTTTTACTTTTTGAAATAAAAGTATCTTGACGTCAAGGTAATTGAAGATTAAATCCGTCCATATATCTTGATATAAAAATACTTTATTCAAAGATAAGTAGGACGGAAAATGAAATTCAGCGTTATCATAAGCTTACCCGGAACGGTTCTATTCCGTAAATCCTAGAAATATTACATTTTTGGAAAGTTATTTTTACCGGTATACACGGGCATACTCTACGGACTTCATCGGCTATACGCGATAGGAAGAATTTCCGAATCGCCCAAGAGACCTTATCGTGCGGTCATGCTTCTATTCGGCCTAGCGGTTTTAGGAAATTCTCTCGCTTACTGGGCGTCGGACTTAGATCGGCTTTGAATCGAATGTCGCCATCATTTTTGTCTTCGAAAAATCGGATTTCAGATCGGCCCTCGAGTCGAGTTAATCGATCGGCGAAAGTGAGGGAACGGAAAGCGATGAAAATCCAAATAATCCGGTTGCAGTATTGATTTAGATCTTCAAATTTGTATTCCTTCGGGGGCCAAATATGCTCACTCCTTTTTTTGGGGAATTTTTAGGAACATTCGTTTTAATCTTGTTGGGAAACGGCGTCGTCGCAGGCGCCTTACTGGAACATTCCAAATCAAAAGATAGCGGTTGGATAGTGATCACGGCGGGATGGGCTTTTGCAGTGCTTTTGGGAATCTTAACGGCAAACGCTTTCGGTAGCGTCGACGCGCACTTGAACCCCGCAGTAACGCTGGCATTCGCCGTTCAATCGGGTGATTTTTCTAAATTGATTACGTATGTTCCGGCACAGGTATTAGGCGCCTTTCTCGGATCCGTTTTCGTATACATTCATTATCTTCCGCATTGGAAGGAAACGAAAGACCCCGCTCGAATTTTAGCGGTATTCTCCACGGAGCCCGCGATTAGACATAGGGTTGCGAATTTCACAAGCGAGTTTCTCGGTACGTTTATATTAATCTTAGGCGTATACGCGATTTTTTCCCCGCAGATAAAAGGGTTAACGTCTCATCTAGGAGCCTTCCTAGTCGGACTTTTAGTCTGGAGCATCGGACTTTCCATGGGCGGTACGACCGGATATGCGATCAACCCCGCCCGGGATTTCGGACCTAGATTCGCACATTTTCTATTACCGATTCCGGGAAAGAGTTCTTCAAGATGGGAATATGCCTGGTTGCCCGTGATGGCTCCGCTCTGCGGTGGAGCTTTTGCCGGATTCCTGATTCGGCTTTTATGAATTCCGGCGCTCTTTATTTTTAATTATCTTCGATAGGAAAATCGTTTATGTCGTTTCACAAAAATCTCATTACTCTTTCTGAATATAATTTATGGATGAACGGTACGATTTACGAATCGGCGGAAAAATTAAGCGATGAGATTCGAAAAAAGGATATGGGAGCTTTCTTCGGCTCCATTCACGGCACCTTAAATCATATTCTTTGGGCCGATAAAAATTGGTTGGGTAGATTCGTCGATAGCGGTTATGGGTCCGCAATTTTGGATCGGAATATCGCGTTCGAAGAACATTCTCAAAGTTCAAATCATCGTCACGAAATCCATTCGGATTTTTCGAAGCTCAAATCGGAAAGAAAGAGTTTAGACGAGAAATTGATTCGTTGGGTAAAGGAAGGCCTTTCGGAGGAAATCATCCGGCAAAATCTAGGCTATAAAAGTTTGAAAGGCGATTCGTTTTCCACTCCGATTTCCGAAGTTCTAATCCATCTCTTTAATCATCAAACTCATCATCGAGGGCAGGTCACGACTCTCTTGTTTCAAAACGGAATCGACCCCGGAATCACAGATTTCATATATTTCACTCGAATCAAATCCTGATTCTCTATTTTATGTACAGTTGCCAGAACTCCGCTTTGGACGGAGAAGACATGAAAGCGACATACAGATCGAAAGAAATTTCCGAATAAATCAGGATCTCATCCGTGTGAAACTCGATTTCCAGAATTCGCGAGTCCTTATCGTAAGCGATGGCTCTAAGTAAGGGTGAAGTAACGAAATGCCTTTCCAATGTCCGATCCCCCGCGGGATTTTCCGATTTTAATTCGTAAAGTTTTTCACCTAAAAAGAGTTAGACATCCTTAGGAAAACTCTTTACTTTGCGTAGTCTGGTGAATGTTTTTTTCATTATTTTTTCCATCTTTCTTTTATTTCAAGGCAATACGCATGCCTCTCCTTTGCAAAGCGGGATCTTTGAAATATCAGGCGGCGAGCGCGAAGTCGTATCTTTAGAGGGAAATTGGCAGTTTGTTTACGGAAGTTTCATCGATCCGAAGCAAACGGCGGATTTTACGTCTTGGGGAACTCTTTCGATTCCGGAATCATGGCAGGGTAAAACCCTTGGGAATAAAATCCTTCCGCGGGAAGGAATCGTAACGCTCAGATTGATTCTGCACTTCTCTCCGGATTCTTTCGGAAAAGATTATCAATTGTTTCTACCCGATTTTGCCTCCGCGTACCGCCTCTATATCGACGGAAAATTAACGCATTCATCCGGTATACCGAGCGCTGATTCCAAGCAGGAAATCCCTCGCCTGAAACCGGTCTACATTTCGATTCGTCCGAATTCATCCTCCGTCGAAATTCTTTTGCAAGGCTCGAATTGGGTAAATAATTTCGGAGGCTTTTGGCAGGTACCGAAAATCGGAACCGCCTCGGCCATGGAGCTCGAAAGAACGTTCGTTCAGTCGAGAGAAGCGTTTCTTTTCGGAGGTTTGCTTTTAATCGGCCTATATCATATAGGATTATTCCTGTTTCGACGAAAAGAATTATCCATTCTGTATTTCGCGATCTTTTGCTTTCTTTTATCGCTTCGAATCATCCTTGTAGGAAACAGGCTGCTCCTGGATATTCTACCCGAATTCGCCTGGGACTCCCTTTTCAGGTTGGAATTTTTTTCATTTTATAGCGCCGTTCCGATATTTCTTCTGTTCTTACATTCGTTGTTCCCGTTAAACACGCATCGATCGATCGTAATAGGCAGCATCATTTTATCAGGAATTTATAATATTTCATTATTATTCCCTCTTTCTTTCTTTACGAAGATAATCGACCCTTTTCAGATGTTCATCGCTTTTTGTATCGTATACACGATCGCGGCCACGGGAATCGCCGCATACCGCAAGCAAGAGGATGCGATTCTTTTCTTAGGCGGGTTTATAGCGTTCGGAATAACCGTCGCTATGGATTTGATTTGGGACCGATTGAATATCCGAGGAATGAATTTATCTCCCTACGGCTTACTGCTGTTTACCCTTTGCCAATCCTTAGTTTTATCCAGAAGAATAGCAAGGGCCTTCAGGAAGTCGGAAGAATTGACCGAAAACCTTCAGATCTCCAATAACGCGTTAAATATACTAAAGGATAATCTGGAAGCGTTGGTCCTAGAAAAAACCTCCGAGTTAAATCGCTCATTGGATCATATTCGCAGGGATTTGCTGGTCGCGCAGAGCATACAGAAAAAAATCTTTCCGGAAAATTCGGAAGCCTTCCGTGAAATACGGTATTCGGTAAAATATCTGCCCAAGGACGAAGTAGGCGGCGATTTTTACGATTTATTCGAAATTTCTCCGGGAATCTTCCGTGTCTTTTTAGCCGACGCAACGGGCCACGGGGTCCAAGCCGCGTTAGTCACGATGGCAATCAAGGCGGAATACGAGGGAATCAAATACGGAGCAAAAGACCCGGCCTTTTGCCTATATCTTTTGGATGATAAATTCCAAAGAAAATTCTCCTCCCTAGGAACGATTTTTTCTTCATTTATCGTGGATATTTATGCGAAGGAAGATCGTATCGTATACGCATCCGCCGGTCATCCCGACCAGATCCTCCTACTGTCCTCCGGATTATCCCCTTTACGCCGTACCGGCGCAATCATCGGACTTCGAAACAATAAAGGTTATGAAAATGCCGAGAGATCGTTTCGCCCGGGAGACAGGTTATTTCTGTTTTCCGACGGAGTTTTCGAGCAATTTAATTCCCGGAGAGAAGCATGGGGAGAGCGTCGATTGCAACGTCGATTAGCGGAACTCTCCAAAGAACCGATAGAAACGATTCCCGATATCGTTCTTCAAGATATCGAGGCTTGGTTGGGGCAAACGCTTCCGCAGGACGATATCAGCCTTATCGCCGTCGAAAGAGTGTAGAATGTTCGAAAATAGAATAAATGGCTTTACGAAAAACGAATGCAAAATTCTCCTTATGTCGGAATTCCCATTTAGCATCTCGAAATGATTTCAAATCTAGTTTAAGGATCCATCCATGACAGTCGCCAAAACGGGCGCCCTCCGCTTTATTCTCATCACTCTATTGATCGACTTTACCGGATTCGGCATTATAATCCCCGTCGTTCCGAAACTCATCGAACAATTGATCGGCGGGGATCTGAGCCAGGCCTCTCTCCACGGAGGTTGGCTGACATTCGCGTATGCATTTACTCAATTCATTTTTGCACCGATTTTAGGGGGCTTAAGCGATCGTTTCGGAAGACGACCTGTATTACTCGCTTCTCTCCTAGGATTAGGAATCGATTATGTATTTTTGGCGTTTGCGCCGGACATTTGGTGGTTGTTCATCGGACGAATCGTAGCGGGACTCACAGGCGCTAGTTTCAGTACCGCGACGGCTTATATTGCGGACATCAGCACTCCCGAAAAACGTTCCCAAAATTTCGGCCTAATCGGAGCGGCCTTCGGAATCGGATTTATTATCGGACCGGTCATCGGAGGAATCTTCAGCAAATTCGGCCCGAGAGCTCCGTTCTTAGTCGCGGCCGCATTATCTCTTTTGAATTGGATTTACGGATATTTCGTACTTCCCGAGTCTTTGTCGAAGGAAAACAGAAGGGAGTTCGAATGGAAACGGGCCAATCCGATCGGATCGTTGGTTCAAATCAATAAACTACCGGGAGCGCTCTCCGGATTATTACTGTCCATCGCTCTCCTATTCATCGCAAACCATTCCTCAGAATCTACCTGGACGTATTTTACGATGGAGAAATTTCAATGGAACGAGGAGTTGGTAGGATACTCCCTCGGAGTCGTAGGAATCACGATCGCATTCGTGCAGGGATTCTTACTGCGGATTATTATTCCTAAATTGGGTCAAAAGAACGCAGCGTATCTGGGAATCTTCGTCCGGATTTTCGTGAGCATTCTCTTTGCCCTATCGACCCAAGGATGGATGATGTATGCGCTCCTGGTCCCTTTTGCGTTAAGCTTTCTCGCGACACCCGCAATTCAAGGTTACGTCTCCAATCATATACCGGCTAACGCACAAGGCGAATTGCAGGGAATGATGGGAAGTATAATGAGTCTTACGTCCATCGTTGGTCCGGTGATCATGACGAACCTATTTTCCTATTTTACGAAATCCGGTTCGATCCTTTACTTTCCCGGAGCTCCGTTTATTATGAGTTCCTGCTTGGCGGTCCTGAGCGGAATTATTTGCGTTGCCTGCTTCCGGGCGGAAAAAAAGAGAATTACGACAAACTAATTCGTTTATCCAGGAAAATATCGCTTAAAGTGGATTGCCGTCTATTCGGAAATCACTGATCTTCCGCGTCCTCTTCCAGCCCTAGATAAAAGAGGGCCCAGAGGGTATCAAAAAGAATCTGCATCAGAAGCGCGAATCGTTCCTCCTGATCCTCGATCGATTTATAATCTTCCAAGAGAAAGGAAACGAAAGGTTCCAATATGTTTCTTTCCTCCTCTTCGGAAATCGCCTTCAAACTATCCACACTGAAGCTATCGTCCACGGGAATTTCATATAAAGAGAGTCGAGTATTCAAAATACGAATCGCCACTCCGATGAGATCGGAATCCGCCATTGTTTGGATCCCGGCGTCCTTAAGACCGCCTAGGATTCCGGAAATCGCCTCGTCGGTGACGGCTTCGGCGCGTTCTTCGTCTTCTTCGTTATATGCTTCCGAAATCGCGACCAGGATTTCCGTAGATTGATCCAGAACGTTCGAAAGAGCTTCGTCAAAACGATACTCGTCTTCTTCCGTCAATTCTCTCGTGAATCCGGCGTCCAAATCGTCATAAAAAGATTCGGGATCATCCGCCTCGCAAGCCGCCGATGCAAACGTTCTGACTACCAGCCAAAACGGAGATTTTTCATGACCGATACGACGAATTTCTCCTGCATAACCGGCTACTGCGTTCTGCCAAGCTTCGGGGGAATAACGAGCGATTTCCATAATAAACTACCCTACCTAATTCTTCGCCCCCGTCGAGTCGGAAATTCGGATACGCTTCAAGAATTCCGAATCGATAGTCGGCATCAACGAGCCGATCGGTATTCTGCTTGCGCCTTACACAATTTCACGGAACCTCAATCGCATGAATCGGATTCGAACAAACTTCGACCAACCTCGTTTTAATAGAAATTCTAGAAGCGGACATTATGAAAGTTGGTTTGTACGAGCCAATCATCCGCATCGTCCTTTGGCGATTTGGATTCGATACACCATATTCTCTCCTCGGTCGCATCCGGCATCCGCACTAGGAGAACTTTGGGCGATTTATTTCGACGGGGAAGCGAATTCGCACATAAGCTTCAAATCCGAATTTCCCATTCAAGAATGCGAATTTAACGCGGATCCGTTCATTGTGAGAATCGGAGCTTCCTATCTTACGAAGGAAAAAACGATCGGACAAGCCGATTCGAAGGATCGGTCTCAAAAAATAGAATGGGATTTAACGTTGAGTGGAGGAAGTTCTCCGGCATTTTTATTCCCGGAAAAATACTACGACTCGAACTTTCCGAAAGCGAAAGTCTTGGTAGGCCGACCTTTAGCCATATTTAACGGAGTCTTAAAATTCGGCGGCAAGGAACTCCCGATAGAGAATTGGAAAGGTTCTCATAATCATAATTGGGGAAGCCGGCATACGGATCGATACGCTTGGGGACAGGTATGCGGATTCGATGGGGAACCCGACTCATTTTTAGAATTGGCGACCGCAAAACTGAAATTCGGTCCTATTTGGACTCCGGGAATCACTCCTATCGTTCTTCGATTTAGAAATCTTGAATATACCCTAAATGAGCCGATGCGATCGCTTTTTAGAGCTTCTTATTCCTACTTCGATTGGAAATTTTCCGTTTCCTCCCCAAAAATTCGAATCGAAGGAAGAATTCATGCGAATCGATCCGACTTCGCATGCTTACGATACAATAATCCTCCCGGCGGCTGGAAGTACTGTTTGAATACAAAGCTCGCGAGGGCCGAACTTTTAGTCACTAGGAGCGGGGAAACATCGCCTTTACGACTTATCTCTGCCCGATCGGCGGCATTTGAGATTTTGACCGATGATCCTTCGCATGGGCTGCAACCGGAAATTTGATCCCTCTAAAATTCTAATCCTTCTAAGCCCGAAAGGGCACTTTTCCAGCCGGCAATCGAGGAATTCGCATTGACAATTTAGGCGCTAAAATATTTTTGAGAATCATCCTCAGTTTCAAAATAAGAGACAGTAATTCCCATTCCGTTTTCGAAGGATTCTCGGTGAAATGGCCCGAGCGGAAAAAGGGGAGTGTCTGAAACTTGGAGGAATTTCTGTTAGAGCTGGAGATAAAATTTTCTTGACTTTTATGAGACTGATTCTCATCTACAGTATCAATCTGGTTCCAGTTGGTGCCGGAGGGAGTCATCCCACAGTTCATCTCTGGCCCCGTTAGGCAAACGCCTCTCGGGGATTTTTCCGGAGAGATTCGAAATTATTTTAGGAGCGAAATCTATGTATCGAACAATTAACTATGTAATCCCGGTTCTCTTTATCGGAATCCTTCTATCCTGTACAAACGGAAAGAAGGATGATTCTTCCATGGCCTTAATGGCCATTCTAGGAAATCAACCCTCGGCCTCGAGGGCACAGGTAGTGAGCCGCTATGCCGATTTGGCGTACGAATCTTACAATAAAAATTACCAGGACCTAGTCGCTTTACAAACCGCGGTAAACGCACTCGTAACTACGCCCAGCGCGGCAAATCTAACCGCCGCCAAAAACGCTTGGATCAAGGCTAGATCTAGCTACTTGGTAACCGAAGCGTTTCGATTTGCGGGAGGGCCGATTGATGTGGCCAGCATCTCAAGCATCAACTGGCAAGGTTGCGGAGCCGGAACGAATTACGTGGGCGATACGACCTATGCTTGCGAGAGCTTAATCAACTCTTGGCCGTTAGACGAAATTGCAATCGACAACTACATACAGGGCGGCAACAACACTACTAGCTTTGCGTCGATTCTGAACAGGAACGGAGATATTTCCATCGCATCGGGCGGAAATACGGACTCTACGACCATCGTTCTTACCGGATGGCACGCTATCGAATACCTTCTTTGGGGACAGGATAATTCCGGAAGCCCGCAAATGTACAACCAAGTGGCCGGTCTTGCCGATTATACTTGTTTTACGGGTTCGCCAGGCACCTGTAATAGCAATGGACAAGGCGGAACCAACGGTGGAACGGGAAGCAACCGAGGAAATTATCTTAAAACCGTCACCGACGCATTAGTCGGTCATTTAAAGTTAGTCAGGGATTCCTGGGGAACCGCAGGCTCACCGGGTCCTTATAGACAAACTTTCCTTGCGGATCCGAATGCGTCTCTCACTCAGGTATTTAGAGGGTTAGGAAAGTTTATCGCCGGGGAATGGGGAGGAGATCGTTTAAAGGGAATTTATGCCCATGACCAGGAAGACGAACACTCTTGCTTTAGCGACAATACGAAGTCGGACTTTTACTACGACGCTCAAAGCGTTTTGAATCTTTGGACGGGAAGTTATACATTAGTAAAAGGTAATCCATCGAGCACCGGTCCGGGACTCTCGGCCTTATTGGGAATGCTAGGCCAAGGAAATATACAGTCGGAAATCGCTCAGGCAAGGGATACTTTTTGCCTCAATAACGCCGAGAGCATTGCGGATCCGAATTATACATCTTCCTGTCCGTCCGGATCGATATCAGGGCGTTATGACCAGATCATTATGAACGGGTTCAACGGTTTCCCGGGATCCCAAAGTCCGGATTATCCGACTCTTCAAAATGCTCAGGTTCTGATCGGGGACCGACTGAAACGGGATTTCGTGTCGGCAGCAACGGCTCTAGGCATTACGATCACCGACTTTACTAATAAGTAATATGCAACGGATCCGAAATCAAGACATAGCTTGAGACTTAAAAAAAAATGAACTGTAATCTTAAATCACTCTCTTCGGCCAAATCCGGAAAATTTTCAGCTAAGCTGATTCGGCTTTTTTCCGGATTTGGAATCGTTACTCTATTTTTTGTTACGCCTTTCTATTCCTGCAAACACGAATCGAAAAGCAATCTTGGGGAACTGGCCCTCATTTTGATGAGCCTAAATCAGGACCCGGGCGAAGCCTATTCCGGAGGTTGGACGACCGTATTCGATAATACGGTCAACGCGTTTAGCCTACCGGCCTTTAATCTACGTATAGACGGTTCGACTCAATTCAACACGGGGCATGCGTTTTTTAATACGAACTGGTCTCAGGAGGGAAATAGCGCACTTTCCGGTAAAGGACCCACGTTTAATACTAGTTCCTGCCAAGCCTGCCACAAGAAGGACGGCCGGGGAGCTCCCCCAAATAACGGCGCGTCTCCCCCGGTGTACGGAGGTTCCTTAGATATAGCGGTGAGCATGCTGGTGCGATTATCCAAAGACGGCGCCAACGCAACGACGGGGGGACCGATCCCGACCGACAACTACGGACTTCAATTGAATCAACAAGGTATTGCAGGCTTTACGAACCTTCATCCCAGCTCGCATAGCGTTGCTGCAACTCCGGAAGAAGGGCACGCATCCGTAACGTACAACTCGGTTGCAGCGCCTGTTTGCTCGACTTGCTCCGGCACTACATATTCCGACGGAACTTCCGTTACGCTTTCGCAACCGACGTATTCTTTTTCCGGATGGAACTTCGGAGATCCGACCGTCGCGGCTGGCGGCTTCCATTATTCACCCAGAGTGGCTCCGATGATTGCCGGTCTAGGATTATTAGAGGCAATACCAGAAAGTACGATTTTATCCTGGGCGGATCCGAACGATGCGGACGGAGATGGAATTTCAGGAAGACCTAATTATGTTTGGGATACTGCCGCGGGAAAAAAAGCGCTCGGTCGGTTCGGTTGGAAAGCTAACGAACCTAACCTATCTCAGCAGAATCAGGATGCGTTTCTGGGTGATATAGGCATAACGAGTCCCTTAAACCCCACTGATAATTGTCCGGCAATCCAAACGATTTGTCTGGATGCCAGGAACGGCTCGGGTGATCCGGAAATCACTTCTAGCATCGTAGATCCCATAAATTTTTACGGACAACTCGTAGGGGCTCCCGGCAGGCGATCCGTGAACGATCCGCAAGTCGTGCATGGAAAACAGTTGTTCATCTCGATCGGTTGTGCCGCGTGTCACAAGCCTTTGGTCGTAACGGGTGTCGTACCGGATTTTCCGGAAAATTCATCTCAGTACATAAAGCCTTATACGGACTTACTTTTGCACGATATGGGATCCGGCTTAGCTGATGGAAGAGCCGATTTTGACGCCACCGGGAGCGAATGGAAGACCCCGCCTCTTTGGGGATTGGGTTTAATCCAGAACGTTAATGGACACCAAAGGCTACTCCATGACGGAAGAGCCAACGGACCGGAAGAAGCCATTCTGTGGCACGGAGGAGAGGCGACCACGGCAAGATCGAATTTTCAACTACTGTCCGCATCCGATAGAAACGATATACTTAAATTCTTAAATTCACTGTAAGGCAGGGTAACAATGAAATATTATCTTAACTTCAATTCCACCTTCGCAACCGTATTGCTTGCGGATTTCTTTATATTCTTTTCGCTTTCCTGCCAACCTAATAAAGGAACGGACATGTCCACAATTGCGTTCTTACTCGCAGCGCAACCTTCCTATGCGGAATTTCTGAATTATTCGGGAAACAATGTGATCCTGCCTACGTTGCAGGATCTGGAGAATAAGAGTTTAAGTCTGAACACTTCGGCTCAAAACTATTGTTCGGACCCGACCAACACGACCAAGCTTGCAAACCTACAACAAGCTTGGAAAAACGCCAGAAGTTCATTAAAAAAATCCGAAGTTTTTTATTTCGGACCTGCCGAAAATCCTCCTGGATACTATTTCACGAATTTGGACGGATATGAAAAATTACAAAGGCCCAAATGGAATAATATCTCCGCAGTGCTTACGAATACTACAAGCTTTCCTACGATCAATGAAAGCAGCGTATTAACCTATAGCACCGTTCGAAGAGGTTTCGAAGCGTTGGAAATGCTGATCTTCAGTTCCGACGGAAACGATGCGAATATTTCCAGTTCCGCCAATATCATTGCCGCAAATAGTTCTAATGCGGGTTATCAGCGAAGATTGGACTATATTCAAGCCCTCGCGCAGGTTATCTATGACGATGCGAGAAACTTAAACACTCAGTGGAAATCGACCGGTGGGAATTTTATAGGGAACTACGTCGGCGGTAACGGATATTTTAAATCCTCGAAAGAGGCCTTCGACACGTATGTTACGAAAATTGCAAGTTTGGCCGAGGTAACCCGCGATCAAAAAACGGGAACTCCCGCCGGTTTAAGTCTTAGTTCCGCAGGCACGGCTCATTCCAACCTAACGGAAGCGATTTTTTCCAGAAACGCGTACCAAGATCTGTTGGACAACGTTTACGGAATCGAATTTGCCTATATCGGAAATGCGGGAGATTCTCAGGCAAAATCGCTTTCCTTAATGGTTCAAGCCCAAAATTCTTCGGTGGACGCAAACATCAAGAGCGCGATCGCGGATTTAAAAACGACTCTGCAAACGAAAATCGCCGGGGCCTCCGATCTGTATGCGGATATAAGCGCCGGATCTTCCACGATTAACGCGCAAGTCTCCCCGCTTTGGATAAAATTCAAAACTCTGAGAACGCTTACCGGGACCGATTTACTTTCGGTATTAGGAGTACCTGCTATGCCCTCTAACGCCGACGGAGATTAGGGATCGGACGATTCGTTGTAGAAAGAAGGCTCGAAATGATTTTAGTCGTGATGGTCCCGTTAAATTATTCTTGCCAGAGAAGCGACTTCTCTTTCTATTAACGGACTATGTATAGTTCCCTACACGCTCTCTTATCGTTTACGAGTTGGACCTTACTCCTAGGTTTCGGAGTTATTTTATTTCGAGTAACGCAGGTGCTTACCGGAAAGAAAAAATCGAACGAATTTCCGGCATGGATCCAGCACGGCAGCGACTTCTATTGGAGATTGCATAGGGCCCACGTAAACTGTTTAGAGAACTTGCCTATTTTCGCGGTTTTAGTTTTTGCCGGGGCGTTACTGGATCCTAATCCGGCTATGTTTGATTTATTCGCATGGATCGCATTTGCATCAAGAATCCTCCAAACCTCCGCCCACCTGAGCGGAGGCGGTGAATGGCCGGTAAATATCCGATTTACGGGATTTCTTTTTCAATACGCCTCCTTTGCCTCGATGCTTTACCTTCTCATACAGAGCCTACCGTAACACCGCTTACAGTATTAGGTTTTTCTTATGCAGAGGGCATGCGATTCGTGTCCTCTGACCGAAGTTGTCCTCGTTGAGCTCATGCGAATCGAGTATGAAGTCGTAGAACCTATATCCGTCATTTAGCCACTCCAACTAATCAGTCCCGATCAAAATCCAAACTCATGATTTCTCTTTACGATCCTTTTTCCTTTCCACGCCCGTACACTTCGGACGTTCCGTTCTTTGGAAATCGAGGAAAAATTCAGGAATTCTAATATATCACGTATTCCATGCGAAATTTTGTCGGGATCGTCATTCTGAAACGATTTCGCGGAATCTTTATCGGAAGGGGAGATTCCCGCCTCGGAAATTCGAGAGAAACGTGGCAAAGTCCTTCTAAAGAAAAAATCATCTTGACCGTGATTCGAATCCAGACTACATTCCTATTGGTTTATTTATCAGATGGCTTCTAAATTCGATTATCTCAGACGTAACCTGTACGCAATGGCCGAATTATGTCTGGAACAAATCTTAATTTTAGATGATGCGATCGAACAGGAAAATCCGGATTTAGCAAAGCAAGTAATCGAACGGGACGATCTGATCGATAGTTTAGAAAAACAGAATGATAACCTTTCGCAAAATGCGATTTTAGAGGCGGTTGCCAATCGTAATTTACTGGGAATGGATCAGGTGGACGGCGAAGTCATTCTCAAAAAAGATCCGCTTCGATTCGCGCTCTCCGCGATCAGAATCAACCGTAACTTGGAAAGAATGGGCGATCAGATCGTGAACTGCGCTACGTGTTATAGGCGAGGACTGTTGCCTAAGGGTTTTTTCCGACAAGAAGAAATCCTGGATAAAATGCTCTCCCGAGTCGTAACCTTAGTCGGAATGGCGGTAGAATCGCTCGTGGAAGAAAAAAACCGGTTCTACGGTTCGGTTCATACCGTTGAAGAGGAATTGAACAATCTGTGCAACGGTGCCTTCCTAAAATTCGTTATGGATCCTAGACTGGATAAAAACCAATTCGCCGATTTGTATCGGATGATCTTAGGAATCGAACGAGCCGGCGACTACGCGGTAAACATCGCCGAAGAACTTGTGCGTCTTAATACGGGAATGGATATACGACATTTATCCGATCCGGTCCAAGTCACCGAAAAAGTAAAAACACCTTCGTAAACGAGACTTCCCTTCTTCATAAAATTCCGTTTTTTTCCCGTTTAGAAAACGACTTATTCCGGTTGACGAATGACGAATGACGAAACCGGGACTCGATGTTCCAATAAATCGAGCGTTTCATAAAAACGGGCTAACTTTTCGGTAAGTCCGTTTTATGAAACTTAATATTTATTTAAACTACTATCATGAATGAAAAAAATAAGACTCCTTCCTTATACGAATGGGCAGGCGGAATGCAAGCCTTTGAAAATCTAACGAAGCTTTTCTATCAAAAAGTCTTACAGGATGATTTATTAGAACCCGTCTTTAAGCATATGTCGCCGGACCATCAACAAAGAGTGGCACATTTCATCGCCGAAGTCTTTGGAGGTCCCAAGATTTATAGTTCGGAAGATGGAAGTCATTACTCGATGATTCAAAAGCATCTTTCAAAACGCTTGACGGAAGATCAAAGAAAGCAATGGATTCGATTGCTCCTCGAGACCGCCGACGAGATTGGTCTTCCTAGTGATCCCGAATTTCGATCCGCTTTCGTCGCCTATATTGAATGGGGAACAAGAATCGCGGTAAATAACTCGAACACGGACGAGCTGCAAATGAATCCGAACGAACCGATGCCGAAATGGGGATGGGGGGAGCCGGGCGGCCCCTACTTACCCGAGTAAAATGTGTACGTCTCGTTCCATAAAACCGTCAATCATGTTCCAGTACGCATAGAAAATGTTGTCGAAAACGCCATCAACGATGTCCCGATGACGGCAATCTGTAGAAATATTGAAATTGACTTACGCGAATTTTTAGGCGAAACTGAACTACCGGCGAAGTTAGAACCGATAAATAATATCCTGTTATGAACCGATCTTCAGGAGCGAAAATGGCATTCATTTAAAAGTATATTCTAAATAAATACTATATTATTTTATAAAAAACGAATTTATCAGGAATAATTCGAAAGCGAGAGGCGGCTTCTATGGACATGATAAAAGGAAAAAATGGCACCATCTTTTTCGAAGGGAAAAAATGCATCCACTCTCGTAATTGCGTACTGAGTCGACCCGACGTATTCGTTCCGAACGTCGACGGAGATTGGATTTATCCTGATCGAGCAACGGAGGAGGAAATCAAGCAATTGGCCATCAATTGTCCTTCCGGAGCAATTAAGTTCGAGTCGAATTCCAGCCTATCCGAATCCGCACCTATCGTAAATGTAGTTCGCGTTCGTGAAAACGGGCCACTGGCATTTAACGCCGACATGGATATTATCGGACACGGATTGGAGTTTAGGGCCACTCTTTGTCGATGCGGAGAATCTAAGAATAAACCGTTCTGCGATAGCAGTCATACTAGTATTCAATTCGTTGCAACGGGCGAGCCTACCCCTGTCCTGGAACCGAAAACACTTACTGCCAGGAACGGTAAATTGCTGATCACTCCCGCTAAAAACGGTCCGCTAAAGGTCCAAGGAAATTTAGAAATTTGTACCGGCACAGGCCACATGATCAATCGTATCGATAAAACATACCTGTGCAGATGCGGCGGCTCTTCCAATAAGCCTTACTGCGACGGAACGCATAAAAAAATTAAGTTCTCTTCGGAATGATTCATTTTTCGGAAATCCACGAAGTCGCAGGAGTCGCGGTCTTTATAAGGATTTCATTTAACTCTAAATCGCGATATCGATCTAGAGAGATTCGTATTTCTTCATTTTACGGGAACGGTCCCAACCATGATTGAGTTGAATAAGAAAACCTTTACCTGCCCTGTCGACGTTGCGCTCAGTTTTTTTGCGGGAAAATGGAAGATACTGATACTATCTCATCTTTATCACTTCAAAAATAAAAGTTATAAGGACATAAAGACGAATCTGCCCGGAATTTCGGAAAAAATTTTAGTTCAGCAATTGAAGGAGTTGGAAGGAAACAAACTTCTAAACAGAGAAATCATATCCGAAAGACCGTTACGGGTGGAATATTCCCTGACCGAGTTCGGCAGGTCGTTGGCGCCGTTATTCGAATTTTTAAGCGAATGGGGAATCGGTTACTTAAAGAAAAACGGAATCGATTATATTCAGGACCAGCATCTTTACAAGTAAGAGACTATCTGTTTCAAGATACACTGAACTAGGGTATTTTCTCTCCCTGTTCCAAGTAACTGGCGAGTTCTTCCTTCAATCCGAGAGGTAACTGAAGTCCGGAACTCTCGATTCTTTCGTTGTACTTGTTAAACGAAAAACGATGCCTGGATGTGCCTAGGTACGATTGCAAGGCCTCCGAACCCCATTCTAAAATTTCCTTAATGTATTCCTCGTTTTCCTCCAATTTTTCGCAATACGGGATAAATAGCGGCCGATTGACGGGACGGCCTATCGTTCTATAAAATAGAAGTCTTCGTAAAACTTCGTGCTCCTTTAAATGTCCCGATTCGAGAGCCCTTTCAACCATTCTTAAATTGATGCAATCCAAGAATTCCACTTTTAAATTCTCGTCTTTTAAACGTTTGCGAAGACTCGTCTTAATCTCTTCGGCTTCGTAAAGAAAGTTGGGGCAATATTCCGGACATTCATCTTTATGTAGATCACAGTAATGAAGAAGAATACAATCGATATCCGAAGAAGGTTCCACGATACCGAAATTGATCGAACCGAGGATTTCCACGCCCGTCCGAAATCCTTTGTCTTCCAGTTCCTTCAGCGCGATCCGAAAAGTCTGCATCCGCTTCAGGGCTTCCTTAGTATCGTAATTCCGATACTTGTTTTTGAGCGCGATATACTTTTCGATAAGATAAGTCATTGGAAGAGATCTTTTAAATAACGGTTCATACCGAGGAGTACTACCTCCGGTATTTCGTGTCCACCAGGAAACGCCAACAATTCACCCTTCCAGCCCGCTTCTTTTAATAAAGTTTCCAATTTCTTTGCCGCAGGATAACCCAAGACTGGATCCATCCGTCCATGGCTTTGAAAGAAAGAGTAGCCTGGAGTCTTTTTGGCAAATAAGGACCATTCAGATTCGTCGATTAGAGTGCCTGAAAGTATAACTATTCCCTTCGGTTTTACTTCGGCTCTTAGAGTGATATCGGTTGCGAGCATGGAACCTTGGCTAAATCCGCCTAATACGATTCGATCCATCGGAACATTTAAGGCTTCGATCATTTGCACGGCCTTTTCTCTCGCTTCCGCCAACCCTTTCGGATAGCGATCGGAAAAGTCCCGATATCCGCCGGTCATCATCGCCTTCTGCAACGCTTCCATATCGATCGGAAACCAAGCTCGTCCATTATACCCGGGCATTAAGGGAATTTCCAGGATACCGTCCGGAAAAATAAAATTCGTTCCTTTGGGAACATCCATATAAGAGTAAAGCGGGAGAAGATCGTAGGCATTCGCGCCATACCCATGAAAGAAAATCACGTACGGTGCATTCTGGTCGCCTTTGATCCGAGCGGCCTTCAAAGGACCGATCTGTTCTAACGGAATATTAAGAGACATCTTTTCCTTTCTGGGCGATACACCCTGTCATGGCAATAGGTTTTAAATCCAACAATATATGGCGCTCATGGAATCGTGATGAACCTATATTGATCCGGGATTTTTTCGATTGATCCGCTTGGAACACCGAATCGAAAGAATCGATGCCGATCGAGATCATCGAATGCGAACAAATGTTCAAACCAACCTAACGGCGTTTTATCAGAAAACTAGTACCGGAATTTTCCTTGTCGAGAAGAGCGTATAAAATGAAGTTTAGCCAGAACAATCGTTCTATTAAGAAAGAAAACGGTTTCACCCCTTTCCGGGGACGGATCTAATTCGAAACTAGTAAGAGGAATTCAATCATGGCAAAACAATTCGAAGGCAAAGTTGCATTAGTCACCGGAGCCGCTTCTCCAAGAGGATTAGGGAGAGCGATCGCAAATACGATCGCAAAGGAAGGCGGAGATATCGTCGTCGCCGATTTAAATAAGGAACATATAGAACAGGCTGCCGCAGAAATCGCTAAAGAGTTCGGAGTGAAAGCCCTCGGAGTGGCCGCAAACGTGACTAAGCCGGAAGACTGTGATGCAGTCATCGCCGCAGTGAAAGACAAATTCGGCAAACTGGATTTCTTGGTAAACAATGCCGGAGTTTTAAAAGACAATCTGTTCATCCGTATGACGGAGCAAGAATTCGATTTCGTTATGGACGTAAATGCAAAAGGCGTTTTCCTTATGACCAAGTCGGCTTCAAAATTACTTTTGAAAGCGCCTTCCGCGCGAATCGTAAATATCTCTTCGCTTTCGGGTTTAACCGGACAACCCGGCCAGGCAAACTATTCCTCTTCCAAGGCCGCCGTTATTGCGTTAACAAAAGTGGCAGCAAGAGAATTCTCCGGTCGCGGAGTATTGGTAAATGCGGTATGTCCGGGCTACGTTCAAACGGACATGACATCCTCTCTTTCGGAAGAGGTTCAAAAGAAACTAACGGATCCTTCTTTCATTCCGTTGAAGAGACCTGGAACACAGCAAGAAATCGCGAACGCTGTAGAATTCTTCCTGTCGGATAAAGCTTCCTATATCACCGGAACGTATCTCCGCGTGGACGGCGGCGCCGGGATAGGCTTATAATCCTATGAGAGACGTCGCAATCATAGGAGCTTATGAAACGCTCCATGGAAATCACAAGGACAGAACGCTTAGGGACTTGGTGACCGAAGCCGGGAATGGAGCCATTCGGGACTCCGGAATCGATCGAAAAGAAATCCAAGCCGTCTATGTAGGAAATTACGCAGGTAACGAATTCAACGCTCAAAATACGATGGGTTCTTACGCAGCCAACTTACTAGGATTAGGTGATAGACCGGCGATACGAACCGAAGGAGCCTGCGCCTCCGGAGGAATCGCGATGAGACAAGGATTTCTCGCAGTCGCATCCGGACTCTACGATACGGTTCTAGTTTTGGGAGTGGAGAAGATGAACGGCCTGGACCCGGAAACTACGATGGAGATCGTTGCCCGCGGCCAGGACCAAGACGTCGAAGGCGGGTACTGTATTTCGGGCCCATCGGGTTTCGCGCTCAATGCAACCCGACACATGCACGAATTCGGCACGACCAAGGAGATGCTCTCTAAGGTTGCCGAAAAAAACTATTATCACGGAAGTTTAAACCCTTTCGCTCATAAACAAAAAGAGATTTCGTTTAATAATATTATGAAGGCGAGAATGGTTACGACTCCATTCGGATTTCATGATGTTTCTCTAGTAACGGATGCTTCCGCCGCGGTAATCATTACGACAAAGGAAAAAGCGAAATCGATCAGAAAAGATTACGTTTTGGTAAAAGGGTCCGGAATCGGCGGAGATTACTTTAATGTGGCTTTAAAGAAAGACTCGGTCAGTTTTCCCGCCTCGCTTCAAGCCGCAGCCGAAGCGTTTAAGATGTCGGGCTTAGAAAGGAAAGATATCGACGTATTGGAATGTCATGACTGCTTTACGATCACCGAGATCATCAATATCGAGGATTTAGGTTTTGTAGAAAAAGGAAAAGGCGGTCCGTTTACTATGGATGGCCATACTCGTCTTGGCGGAAAACTGCCCGTCAATACGTCCGGTGGCCTAAAAGCAAAGGGTCATCCTGTCGGCGCAACCGGCGTTGGACAAGTCGTAGAAATGACGTTTCAGTTAAGAAACCAGGCCGAAAAACGGCAGGTCGCAAATGCCCGAATAGCACTGACTCATGTTTTGGGCGGTCCGGGCGCCGTTAGTATCGTACATATTCTGCAGAGAGGCGAATAGAAATGGAGACCCTAGAAATAAACGTACTCAAGGGAAAGAAATGCGCTTCTTGCGGATTTGAAATGACCGAACCGGCGGTCGCATGCACTCGTTGCGGGAGCGATTCCCTGCAGGAAAAAGTCTTTAGCGGGAAGGGAAAAATCTATACTTACACGGTCGTTCATGTGGGTTTCGGTCATCTAGCATCGAGAGCGCCCTATGTCCTTGCTGTCATCGATTTAGAGGAAGGCCCAAAAACGATGGGTATCTTGGAAGGCCGATCGGAAGGAAAGCCCGTCACTGAATCCGTTAGGATCGATATGCCTGTCACGTTCGATAGGACGGAACCTAAAACCGGATCCATCTTCAAACCGACCGAATAAGCGAACGCAGCCGGATTTCGATACGGAAACCGGTTGCGAATTTCTTTACTATCGATTTATTCCATCTTGGAAAATTACTTTATCATTGATATACGTCAAGTTGCTCGGACGTTTCTGTGACAAAAAAATTCCTTTGCTTTCCAATCCTAACGAAGAAAAATGGAATCATGAAAAAGGAGAAGTCCATGAAAAATAGGGCTCTAGTAATTTCCGCCTCCGCGACAGTACTCGCCTTGGCTCTGGTTTTGAATTGTGGTGATAAAAACGAATCTAAAAAGGAACCGGTTGCGCCTTCTGTTCCCTCCGCTCCCGCCCTCACTCCTGAATTGGAACAGGGAAAAGAAATTTTTGCGGCGAACTGTGCCTCCTGCCACGGTGAAAAAGGTGCAGGAGATGGACTCGCGGCGGCAAACCTAAATCCTAAACCGCGCAATTACAAGGCTCCGGCTAAAGAATGGAAGAACGGACCGACCGAAACCGGTATTCTAAAAACGTTAAATAACGGAATTCCTGGCGGCACGATGGTGGCCTTTAAGTATCTAGGCGATGAAAAACTTAAATTAGTCGCAAAATACGTAATTTACCTCTCACAAAACTAAGCCCTAAAAGGGTGGGTTTCTCCCACCCTTTTCTCGACTATACGGGCTTTTCTTCTGGAACTTTTCCGCCCTCCCTTAATTCTGGAAATGTGAACGGATCTCAGGCGCCTCATTGTCGAAGCTGCGGAACTACTCGAAATTCTCCCCTAGTGAAAGAATTGAAAACCTATTCTAAATCCGCCTGGTTCTTGATTCTGTTCGGTATTTCCTCCAAACCGAAAGAAGTCAGCTTCCAGTGCACTAAGTGCGGGGAAATCTTCGATACACTTTCCCCGCAGGAGCTTGAACATTATACCTGATCTTGGTCGGCAAAATGGCAGTTCTACCTTTCAAAAACCCCATGAAACGGGGTTGACTGGGTTTCAAGAGAGGGTCTTTGTGATAAATAAGGCATATGTCTGACGAATTCAAAATAACCGTGGACTTGGAGCCGTCTGTACCGGTCTTACATATCTCAGGTGAGATCACTTCCGAAGCCGACGAAGACATCATCAACAAATATCATTCTATTCCGGAATTGCGTAGAGCCCGAGTCATTCTGAATTTTCACGGCACATCCTATATCAATTCTGCGGGACTAGCGACGTTGATCAGTTTGATTACAAAGGCCGCCGAGTCTTCGGCAAAGATCGAGTTTGCGGGTTTAAACGATCATTTTCGTAAAGTGATGGATATAGTCGGATTGACCGACTTCGTACTGATCCATAATACTCTTCAAGAAGCTTTAGGTTAAACGATCGGTTTCGGCCTTAGAGTCGAAGGGGAATTTGCGGATGGCCGCACTAAATCCAGCCTTTGGCTTGAAAATCCTGGATCACTAGTTTTAAATCATTCGGAGTATCCACGCTCAATGCGGCGCGTTCCGCTATATGTACTCCGATCGAATAACCAGCTTCCAGCGCCCTCAGTTGTTCCAAGGATTCGGATTCCTCCAACGGACTCGGGGGAAGATCGGGGTACCGTAACAGAAAATCACGATCGTACGCGTAGATCCCTAGATGTCGAAATGCCGGAACGTTTTTCTTAAACTGGCTCGGAATCGGGGAGCGGGAAAAATACAACGCCTTCCCCTTCGAATCCATCACGACTTTTACCCGATTCGGATCGGTGATTTCGGCAGGACCTATCGGCGCCGCCGCCGTAGTCATCGCCCAATCGTTTCGGTCTATTTTAAGGCGAGCCACGCCGTCGATCAGGTCGGCCTCTATACCCGGTTCGTCCCCTTGTATATTTACCACAACGCCGAAGTGCGGAAATCGCAAAGCGACCTCGCGAATTCTATCCGTTCCGGAAGGATGATCGGGAGAGGTCATTACGGCGTTCCCCCCATTGTCCAAAACGATCATCAGAATTCGCTCGTCGTCGGTGGCTACGACCAGCTCGTCCACTAAAGAAGACTTTAGAGAATTCTTATATGTCCAAAGAATCATGGGAAAATCCCCTATATTGACGAGGGGCTTTCCCGGAAACCTTGAACTTCCGAACCTTGCCGGAATGACTCCGAGTACTTTGGGATTCGCCATTAGTTCACGATAAATTCCGTAAAGTAAACTTCCTGAATCTTTCCTTCCGAGAGTATGTGGTTAATTTGAGCTTTGATTTCCTCGCGAAGATCCAATTGATCTTCCACGTCGATCAGATCGTCCTTGGTTTTACGACCGACGATCAAGTTCACCAAATCCCGCATTTGAGCGATCCGTTCCGCCAATTCGTTCGTTATCTTCGTGTCGTCTTTCGAAACACCGAAAGAGAGTTTCATTTTGACGAAGTGAGTTTCACCCTTATCGGCCGTATTAATCCTGAACTCTTCTTGGAATGCAAACGTAATTAAAGGAGGAGGAGGTTTCACCAAGGAAACGTTCTTCATTTCCCGAAACGTACTCGTAGCCGCCTGCTTGGCGACAAACATGGATACAAGTACGACGATGATAATTCCAAATACGGCTCCCGCGATATAGATGAGCCATTTTATAAGTGGAGAAGAACCGGCTCCGCCGTCTGCGGCAGGGGCGCCGCCTTCTTCTTCGTCTATTTCGGGATCACCCATGGGTTACCTCTCCTTTTTCTCTTTTAGAATCCACTTTCTGTGGAAGTTTCAGAGCCTGGCACTCGGCTCTTTGGAAGACCGTAATTGGATTCATGCGGTCCTCTCTTCGTGGACTTATCGGTTAAGATTACGATGTCAATCCTTCGATTGAATGCCTTTGCCTCGGGCGTACCTTCATATTCCACGGCCAAAGGTCGATAGGATCCGAAACTTACCGCCTGAAACCAGCTCGGATCCAGTCTACCGACACCCACTAAATAATCGGTGGAATTAATGGCTCTTGCGCCCGCCAGATCCCAATTATTAAGATAGGCACGTTCTTCCCGATTCGGATTAGCTCCCGGCACGACCGCATCCGCATCGCAATGCCCTTCCACCCTTACGAAGCGCTCCAGGTCTTTTATTAATCCGCTCGCTTTCTTAAGCGTAGATTTAATAGGATCGTTCAGAATCGCCGAACCGGGTCCGAAATAATCGGCTCCCACCAAGCTTATGACGAGCCCGCGTTCGTCTTCCGTCACGCGGACCTTGCCCGCTTCGATCTCCGGTTTGAATAGTTCGGTCGCGGTCTTCTTGGACTTGGACAGAGCCTTGCCCGTCGTCATCGACGGGAGACTTTCGATGTTCATCCCCATCTCTTCCAGCTTACCTTTGGATAGGGTTTGTCCTCCGTCAAAGAATCCGGTAGTCGTTTTAAATGCGGATAAAATGATCTGCATCTCGATCGCGTTCGTCTTACCGGTCTTATAAAGCATGATAAAGAAACATAGGAGAAGAGTCACCATGTCCCCGTACGTAAGCATGTACTCGGGGATGTTCTGAATGCATTCTGGACATTTTTGCTGCGCCATAAGTCTTCCAACCGTACGGGATTCGTTCCCGGATTAATCCCCTTCTTCCTTCAGGACGCCGCGTTCGGACGGAGGCAGGAAGCTGGCAAGCTTATCTTTAACGATCCTAGGGTTGTCCCCGGATTGAATGGAAAGAGTTTTCTCTATCATAATTTGCTTTATTAGTAATTCATCTTCCGATTTACGGATTAATTTTTTCATAATGGGAATGGCGAACATATTCGCGCCCATCGATCCGTAAAGAGTGGTGATCAAAGCCGCAGCCATCCCGGTTCCGATCGCGCTCGGATCCCCCGAGCCGAGGTTTTTAAGCATCTGTACTAGCCCGATCAAGGTTCCGATCATCCCGAATGCGGGAGCAAGGGCGCCCCAGTTTTCCCACCAAGCTTTTCCCTGCGCATGGCGGGTGGCGATGTTTCCCATTTCGGTTTCCATAATATTTCGAACCAACTCCGGATCCGTTCCGTCCACGACTAGGGTAATTCCTTTGCGCAGGAACTCCTCCGGTAATTCGTTAACGTCGTCCTCCAAAGCGAGAAGCCCTTCCCGTCTGGCCTTCTCGGAAAAGGAGACAAGAGTCTTAATCAGTTCCACCAGGTCGCTCTTTTCCTCGCGAAACGCCTTACGAGTAATTTTACCGACGTCCAGAGTCGACTGCCAGGGAACCGCCATGATCGTACAGGCGGTTGCGCCCCCGAACGTAATCAAAACCGAGGGAATATCCACGATATCGATCGGGTTCAACCCTGCGGAAAGAATACCGAAGGCCACAACGACTAAAGCGGAACCCAAACCGATGAGTGATGCTATATCCATGATCGCTTAATCTACCTTCTTAAATTGGTCGGGAGCAGAGCCTATCGGAAAGACTAATACCCTCTTTTTGAACTCGATAATCTTTTCGATCACTTGCGGAACGCTCTCTTGAACCACATACTTTCGATCATTAAAAAGAGTGATCGTAGTATCGGGGTTAGCCTCGATACATTCAATATGAGAAGCGTTCAGGACGAATTCCGTCCCCTTTAAACGGTGCAGGGTAATCAATTGCCCTTCCTCGAGCGGGAGTTCTTGTTTATAGAATCGACCGCCTTCGAAATTTGGATAATGAATTTTTCCTCCGTAAATCGATTCACGGAGGTCTGAAAATTTTTAGACTTCCATTCGATCGAATCCGACTCGAGTAAGGCGGAATTTAGAGCGTCTACCGTCTGTTCTCCGAAAAATACGCCTGTTTTCCCGCCTATCACAGTTTCCAAAGCGCCGCCCTTACCGTACGCGATCACGGGAGTACAATACCCTTGAGCCTCCACAGGCGCGATTCCGAAATCCTCCATCCCGGGAAAAACGAAGACGTTTGCCTTCGAGAGATACTCGATTACTTCGGAACGAGGGCGATGAGGAAGTATTTCCACATTCGGGGGGAGAAGTTTCACTAGATTCTTATATTCTTGGCCGCTTCCGAGAATCTTCAATCGTCGACCGTTTTTTCGGTACGCCTCGATCGCCAGATCTATCCTTTTATACGGAGCAAAGGCGGAAACGATCAAATCAAATTCCTCTTTTTGAATCCTCTTAACTTTAAATCCTTCCGGAAGGCAAGGAGGAGGAATGATCGTCGACTCTCGTCGATAGAACTTTTGAATTCTCCGTCCTACGAACTCGGAATTCGCCAAAAAAGAATCCACTCTATTTGCCGAAGCCGCGTCCCACATTCTAAGGTAATTCGAAACCGCTTGGAACGCAAAAAACTTCAGCCCGCTTCGGGTCGGAAAATAATCGTAATATAGATCCCAAACATAACGCATCGGAGAATGAACATAACTAATATGAATCGCATCCGGATCGGGAATCACTCCTTTAGCCACGCAATGCGAGGAGGAGAATACCAGGTCATAGCCGCGAAGATCCAAAGATTCTATCGCAGTCGGAAACAGAGGAAGATACCATCTGTACTTGGATTTAAACGGGAGCCTGTCGGTAAAAGCCGTCGTGATTTTACGAGTTTCGATTCTTTCGTTGAGTTTACCCGGTTCGTAAAACAGGGTAAATAGGTCGGCGTTCGGAAATATCTTGAGAAGGGAGTCCAAAACGACTTCCCCTCCGCGCATTCCGTTTAACCAATCATGAATGACGGCGACTTTCATATCCTCCCAATCGGCAAGAAACGGCGAATCGCCACGGTTTTTTCAACCTATAGTCGATTCAGGTAGAAATCGGAAGAGATACTACCGATCAGGGTGGTTCTCCGATACAAGTTAATTGAAAAAGGAATGAGAGAAGAGCGCTCCAATTTTCGGTACCCTTCCATATAACGTCTGGTATCGTCTCCGAATAAACGCATATCCACCATGGTCTCCGCGATATTCTCATGAATATCGTTATCGTTTATTATTCTGGGAATGCTGCCCCTGCTACCCTTTAGTTTTTCCGAGACTTCCAGCAAGTTCCGAAAGGTAACATGAATATCGTTTTGATTTTCCCGGATGATTCCTGTGGAAGCCGCAAAGAAATCATCGTAATATTTCGCGGAAGGCGCAAAATCGGGAACGTTTTCCTCTTCTTCCTTATATGTCGGCTTAAAAAATCCCATATTCGATCGGCCTTCCGCATTGCCTGGATCGATATCTATCGTTCTACCGGACAGAACCGTCGCCGTCCGAAAGCTGATATTATAATTCGCGTACAATGTGATCGGGTCGGCCAGTCGTATCGTAATTTCGACGGCTTTCTTTCGAAGCGGGTCCAAAAACCGTTTATCCGGAACCTCTTCGATCGGAACCACGTCCACGTCCCGAACTAAACCCTTCTCAACCCCGAGAATGCTAACCGAGGTTCCGGGCCGAATTCCCTGAGACTTTGGATAATAGATTTTGAGAGTATACGGATAGATATCTTTCGTTCCGGCTCTCTCCAGAACGGAATGATAGAGCAGCAAAAAGAATACGAAAAAGAACGCTAGTCCTAAATGAACGGGGGACGGTTTTGGAAATTTCATCGATTCGGAACTTTTCCCGCCTAGAGTATGTCGGTATTCGGGAGATAGCAACTAAAACGTTCCCAGAAAGTCGAAAATCAAACGGGAAACTCCGATTTTTCCCGATAGGATACTTAGGAAGGAAGAAAAAGGCCCTTAGAAAGCTCTATGAGACATAATCTAATTGACTTTCTGAAAGATTCCATTCAAAAAAGAACAAGTTGGTGGCTCCTGGCCATTCTGGCTCTGCTCGTCGGCAGTCTTGGATGGGGATTCAAAAAAGGAACCCTTCCCCAGGAGTTGAACAAACTTATCCTGACCGGACACGAGACGCTCAAGACGGAAGAAATCGTTCAAATCATGGGAATCCAACCTGGAACTTCTTTCGAAAATTACGACCTGAGTCTCATGGAAAGTCGCCTAACGTCTCATCCTCGAATCAAAAAAGCCAGACTGGAAAAAAAGTCGGATGATCAACTATTCGTCGAGATTACCGAACGAAAACCGGTCTATCTCGTCAATTCCGACGGTCATCTATTCGAGATAGATTCCGAATTGAAAGTTTTATCCAAAGATGATGTTCGGACTCCTGGATTGACCGTGCTCTCGGGAACCTTCCCTCGGGAAGGTGGATTCGTCAGCGGTGCCGCGTTCAAAGATTTGTATATCTCGGTTGAGAACGCATTTCGCTCCTATCCGGCCCTAAAAACGAGAGTGTCCGAAGTCTCGCTTCACGAAGATGGAGAGATCTTCGTTTATACGGATGCCCCGATCCCGGTAAGAGTGCAAATAGGTACTTTATTCCAAATCGAACAAGTCAGAAAGCTATACGCAGTCCTTGCCTATCTCGAAAAAGAAAAAGTCAAACCACGATTAGTGGATATCCGCGGAGAGGACGCGGTCTATCATTAAGCGAATGGAAGCTTCCGAAAGAACAATCGTGGCGTTAGATTTAGGAACTTCGCTTACTAAAGTCGTCGTTGGACGTCCCATTTCGGAGTACGAAACCGAAATCATCGGCACGGGCTCCTTCCCGTCCTCCGGGATCAAGAACGGAGCGATCGTAAATATAGAGGCGACGACCCGTTCCATTGTGGAAGCGGTTAGCGAGGCCGAATTGATGTGCGGACAGGAAATCACGTCGGTCGTGGTGAACGTCACCGGGAAGTCCGTAAGAGCCGATAATTCCAAAGGAGTCGTGGCGATAACCAATCGAGACCGAGCCGTAACGGAGCCGGACGTAGTCAGAGTCATAGAAGCCGCGCAAGCCATACGAGTTCCGGCAGACCAGGAAATCATACACGTACTGTCCAAGGAATTTTCCGTGGACGATCAAACCTCCATTAAAGATCCGATCGGAATGACCGGAGTCAGACTAGAGGCGGAAGTTCACATCGTCACCGCAGGAATTACAGCACTTCATAATTTAGAAAAATGTGTTGAAGCTGCAGGATTAGTGGAAGAGGCTCGTGTTCTTTCCAGTCTTGCTTCCTCCGAGGCGGTATTGACTTCCGGAGAGAAGGACCTGGGAACCGCGGTATTGGATATCGGAGCGGGAATTTGCGACTTGATCATTTACATAGACGGGGGAATCGCCTACTCCGCGATCATTCCGTTCGGAGGTTATAACGTAACGTCCGATCTCTCCATCGGTCTAAAAACGACCATTGAAACCGCCGAACTATTAAAAAAACGATATGGACATTGCACTCTCGACGAGATGGATCCGACGGAGACCGTGGAAATTCCCCCGATTAGCGGACGTCCTGCTCGCTCCGTTTTGCGGGAAGAGTTGGTGAATATTATCGAACCGCGTATGAGAGAAATATTCGAAATGGTGGATGCCGAATTGGTAAAATCGGGAAAAAAATCGTTTCTTGCAGGCGGAGCGATTCTTACGGGCGGCGGAAGTCTTTTGGAAGGAATCGAATCTTTGGCCGAGGATGTCTTTCATCTGACGGTCACTCGAGCCCGGCCCGCCGGACTTTCCGGTTTGGCCGAAAGAGTTTCTTCTCCCGAATTTTCGACGGCAGTAGGACTCATTAAATATGCGTCTCGCTTAGGTGAGATGGAGCAGAAATCCCAAGATCGTACCGAGTCCTGGGGTAAAAAACTCCGCAGATGGATCGAAGAGAATTTATAGATTTCCGGAGATTTCGGAATCGTTTGTACGGCCTAAGGAAGGTGAAATATGTTACGTTTCGAAGAAGAAGCAGATAAGACAAGTCCAGCCATAATTAAAGTCCTAGGTATAGGCGGAGGCGGCATGAATGCGGTCGCGCGCATGGCTCATTCCAGTTTGAGAGGAGTGGAATACGTCATCATGAATACCGACGAGCAAGTACTGCGCCGCTCGGATATAGAAAATCGAATCACTCTCGGATCCAAAATCACGAGAGGAATGGGAGCGGGAGGAGATCCCGAACTCGGGGCAAAAGCTGCGGAGGAAGATCGAGACAGAATTCAATCGATAATCCAAGGAGCCGATATGGTTTTCGTCACGGCGGGGATGGGGGGCGGAACGGGAACCGGCGCGGCTCCCATTATCGCAAAGATTGCGAAAGAAATGAAATGCCTTGTAGTCGGAGTAGTCACCATTCCTTTTTCGTTCGAAGGTCGGCGCAGAATGGAGTTAGCCAAACGCGGAATCGATCAATTACGAAGCTACGTGGACACACTTATTTTAGTGAATAACGAGTCGATTTTTCAAGTCGTGGACAGAGACACTCCGATCGATCAAGCGTTCCGAGTCATCGACGATATTTTGTTAAACGCAGTTAGAGGAATTAGCGATATCGTAAACAATCCCGGCATTATCAATGTGGATTTTGCCGACGTAAAAGTCATTATGAGAGACACCGGCGACGCGGTCATGGGTGTCGGCGAAGGCAGCGGCGAGAAGAAAGTATCGGAGGCCGTGAATTATGCGATCGATAACGCGCTTTTGGATTCGCGTTCGATCGCAGGAGCAACGTCTCTTCTCATCAATGTAACCGGAGGAACGGATCTTACGATTTCGGATTGGAACGAAGTGTCTCAGATCATCACGTCGCAAGTCGATCCGAACGCGAATATTATCGTGGGATTAACCGAAGATCCCGAATTAGAAAAAAAGATCCGAGTGACGGTGATTGCAACCGGATTCAATAAACGCCCGGCAAGCTTACCGACAAATTCGAGCGTCAAATATCCGACAGGGCAACTGCAAAGAAAAGTCGTCGGCTTGACGGAACAAACTCCCCTGGAAGAGCAACGTCCATCCTATCGCACGGAGCCCGAGCGAATCACGGATGCCGAAACGGTTCGGTCCCTAAAGACTCGCTCGGGGCAGACTTCCACTCGTGAAGATTACGATATTCCGGCTTTTATGCGCAGAAGCGAAAAAGGAAAATAAGGTAAGGACTATTCCTCGATCGCTTCCGCCGCAGAGGACGCGATCTTGCTTAAATCTTTTAGATAGCCTTTTTTATTGCTTCCGAGTTTGATTGCGGAATCGTATAATTCCGCAGCTTTTTCAAAATCTCCCTGAGAGAAATAATAGGTGGCAAGATTCGCCTTGGCAGCCCAGCTTTTGCCGGCGGATTTTGCATCCGCTTTTTCCCAAGCTAACTTTGCTCGATTGAAACTGGGAGTGTCGCCTTTAATCTCTTCGTATCCTTCCGAAAGATAAAAAGCTATCTCCGGATCGTCATCGTCGGTAAAAATTCGAATGTTTTTCGTTTCCGCTTTCGGCGATAGCTTAATTTCCATTTCCGGAATCACTTCCGTTAAGGCTTGCGATAAGGATTCCAGCAGAGCCGGACAGGACGTCGCTCCGACGCTATTGTAAATCGTGGAAGGTTTGGAGATAACGGCTTTTTTAGATTCTCCGGTATCGACTCGCACTAAAGTAGCTTCTATAGGTAAAAGCAACTTTCGAACACCGGTGGGCTTCAGTACCGGATCATTATTAGACCGAATCGGAGCCGACGAACGACGGTGTCCACGCCTATTATTGGAATTAGCGTTTGCAGCGGCTTGCAAAATCAACATTCCCATTGCCATGTAATCTGCACGCATTTCCAAGCTACACTCATAAACCGGCTTTGCGACACTGATATAAAGAATCGCCTCCACTCCGAGTAATTCGCCTAATTTGGCCCGACCATTCGTTATTCCGGTGAGAGACAAGCTCGCCTCGTCTATAATATCCGCTCGTTTACTAAGATCGACCATCTTAAAATAGGAATCTTCCGAGAAAGCCTGGAAAATCTTTGCCGGTACGATTCGAAGGAAAGCTTGGCTAACGTCGGAATCCTGGCCCCAGACATCGGCAGTCGGCGGCTCGACTGCCAAAGCGACGACTCGGACTCCTTTCAGAAAATGCCGGAGTTCTCGGCCTTCTTTGGTTTGAGGAAAGGAAGGATATTCGACCGAAACTCTTTGACAAGAAAGCCAAAGAATCGCTCCAACCAAGAATCCAAGGAGTATTCTTCTCATTTTATGTCCGATCTATTATTCTTCAGGATTGTACATCGTTAACAAGAGCCTTCCACATAATTTTTACCGCCAAGATGAATCCGCAAAAAAAATTATTTCGAACTCCCCGTCTTCATCATCGGTTTCCATTTCTATGCTTCAAAAATTCCGTATTTCGTTCCCAACTCTTCAAGAAAGAACCGCACTAGTCGCTCTTTTTATTTTTCCATATCACCAATGCGATCACACTCGAATTTAAATCCACGTTTTCCTCTAGGCGGCGGTAAGGATTAAAGGACCGGAATCCGTTACGATGACGGAATGTTCGAATTGTGCCACAAAGGAACCGTCCGGAGTTCGAAGAGTCCAACCGTCTCCGTCTTCCCTAAAATCCTCGGCACCGGTCGAGACGAAGGTTTCTATCGCGATTACCTGGCCCGATTGCAATTTTCTCCGATCCCTCGGTTCATAATAATTCAAAACATCAAAAGGTTCTTCATGCAAAGCGCTACCAACTCCATGACCGCAAAGCGAACGGATCACTTTGAACCCGTTTTGCTTTGCCGTGTATTCGATGGCCTTACCGATATCATTCATTCTATTTCCTGAATAAACGTGGGTTAATGCGTTCTTCAGGGCAAGAGCGGAAGTTTCGAGTAAGAATGATAACTTCCCGGATTCGGACGATCCTATTAGAAAACTTGCACCCGTGTCGGCAAAATATCCGTTTAATTCGAGAGAGACATCTATGTTTACTAGATCACCATCTTTTAAACGTCTTTGACCGGGAATGCCGTGGGCGATTTCATCACCGACACTGATACAAGTATGACCGGGAAATTTATAGGACAGCATAGGAGCGCTTCTCGCGCCGAAGCCGGAAAAAAAATCGAAACCGATGCGGTCCAGTTCGGCAGTACTGATTCCGGCGACTGCCGCTTTTCTCATATAATTTAAAGTTTCGGCAACGACCTTACCGACTCGTCGAAGCGCTTCCAGATCTTCTTTAGTTCTCACAGTCATAAAAGAAACTATTTCGAAAGAAAGAAAAGGATGCAAACGATTTCACAAATCTTGCCTTCCATTAAATAATAATCATTTTAGGAAAGTGAAATCGGTTCTTGCTAAGTTATCGCTATGAAATTCAAATTTTATTCTTTACTAGTTGAAACGTAAAGAGCAACTCACGGGCGATTCTTTCGCAGGTTTCCAGATATTTAGAAGCGACCTCCGAAGTATCGTCGGAGGATTTCGGGTCCTCAAAGGGCAGACTAATCCGGGCCTCCGCTCCGGCAACGTAAGGGCAGGCTTCGTCGGCGGTCGAACAAACCATGATCACGATAAAATCGCGATGAGGATTGGGAGGGTCCGAAAATTTTTTGGAAAAGGCGATTAGCGCGGGCGTGCCATCGGCCCAACGAATCGAATATTTCGGATTCCGGGGAGGTCCCTCGTTTTCGATTCTAAAACCGATGGTTTCCAATGCCGTAATCGCATTCGGATGGAATGTGGAAATTTCAGTCCCGCCCGAAAAGGCTTTGATACCCGGAACACCCAGAAATTGCGGAATGGCCGCCCCAAAAATTTGGGAAATTTGACTCCGCCTGGAATTCTGGGTGCATACAAATAGAATCGTAGCCTTACTTCTTTTTTCGAATGATTCCAAAATGGATTCGGAAAACTGGGTCAGTATTCTCTTCCGATCCGGCAAAATGCCTTCCGTTTCGGTTTGTCTCTCATGTAAGAAATTTCTAAGATTTTGAAATAATGGGGACATGCGAGAGGATTTTAGGAGCTTCGTTTCTCCAAGCAAGCTAGTTTCTTTGAGATGTACGGAATTCAGAGGACAGAGGTCAGAAGACAGATGCATTCGCTTCGCTCACGCTAGACAGAAGCTGCTCGATGTTGGAAAGGTTACAGAAGTAGAGGAGATATCTACTGTAATGCAGGAATTTTTCTCTATAACGTGGAAACTCGGCTCATCAATGTTCTGTCTTCAGTCCTCTGTCCTCTGCAAGACAGATGCGCTCGCTTTGCTCACGCTAGACAGAAGCTGCTAGATGTTGGAAATGCTGGGGTAGGAGGAAGAATCTACTATGTTTTTTAATTTATTAACAAGTCATTTACACACTTGAGCTGTCACCCCCCTGATACCCCCGCATCGAAAATCCAGTAACACCTCGCTCCAACATAATTCGTTTTTAAAAAAATTGTTGTCAGGGAAATAGAAATAATTATCTGTCCTCTGTCCTCTGTCCTCTGTCCTCTGTCCTCTGTCCTCTGTCCTCTGTCCTCTGTCCTCTGTCCTCTAATTCCTTGACAGCTCGGCAAACTAGTCGGATCTTTCTTGGCATGCCAAACTCATCCTATTTACTAGGAAACCAGCCTGAAACCGGCCCGTGGTTGGCGATTCTTTGGTGGATGGTTCATTTCGGTATTTCTCTGGGATTTCTTATGTGTTTAGGGCAGATCGTTATCGAACGAAAAACCGCCCTGAATAGACTCCTGGCCTTGCTGTTTGCCTCGATTGGGATTTTCCAAGCATGCTCAGCCTCCATCCTTTCGGGCTTTTATCAGACGATGCCGCTCCTATCTCTCGCTTATTTACCG
>NZ_AHMM02000006.1:300000-457512 GCF_000243675.2 Leptospira inadai serovar Lyme str. 10
CGAGGGAGGCACAGGAAGCGGAACCTTTCTTTGCCAATAATTCGGCGGTTCGGCTCCCACCCAAGGGCGCGGTTCCGGTCGACTACTATCCGTACGAATATAAAGGCCTGGATATTTCAGTAATTCCTAATAAAGGTCTTGCTAATCCTTTTAAAGCGGATCTTGCGAATCTTAAGCGTGGGGAAGATAAATACCAGACCTACTGTAGTCCCTGCCACGGAGTTCGCGGGGCTGGAAACGGTTTCGTAGTAGGACCTGCTCCGAAGTTAAATGCCGGACAGAGTGACGGAAGTCCTATGGCTGCTCTAATATCTGCAAGTGCAAAGGCATATTCGGATGGGCAGATTTATCACGCGATGACGGAAGGGAAGGGACGTATGAACAGCTATGCCTCTCAAATCGCTCCCGAAGATCGTTGGAAAATCGTTCTCTATATCCGGAAGCTTCAGGATCACGACAATAAGACCAACAAGGAAACGGCTAAGAAATAATGGACGTTAAGGTAGAACAAAACCTCATCAACTATAAGCTGGATTCCAAAACCAGGACGGCACTGATCGGAATGATTATTGTCGGTCTCGTCAGCCTCGCGATTGCGGCATTCGGCCTCGGTCATGAAACTCTACGTCATGACGGCGGACATTCCAATCCAGCTTGGTCTGCTTATCTGGTCGGAACCTTTTTCATTCTGGGTATTGCGATAGCCGGAACCTTCTTCACAGCTCTTGGTCATATAACCGGCGCCCATTGGCCCGTAACCTTGCGACGTATTTCCGAAGGATACGGTATGTTCCTTCCTGTTGCAGGCGTATTATTGGTCATTCTGACTTTAGGCGCCCATGATCTATACGAATGGACCCACGACGAAGTCGTCGCGCACGATCACCTTCTTCAGCATAAAAAACCGTTATTGAATATGAGGTTCTTCGCCGGAATTCTCGTTTTCTTGAGCGTGGTATGGTCCGCATTCGGTTATCTGTTCTATAAGAGATCGGTCGCTCAAGATAGCGATAAGGACGTAAAACATACTCAATTCAACGCGAAGCTCTCGGGTGGATTTATCGTTTTCTTCGCTTTATCTTTCTCGCTCGTCTCGTTCGAAGTGATCATGTCGCTTACTCCTCACTGGTTTTCCACCATGTTCGGCGTTTATTGTTTTGCAGCGGCTTACCAAGCGGGTCTTTCCTCGCTCGTCGTCGCGGCTTACTTTCTGAAGAAGAAGGGATATCTGGGAAATCTCGTGAATGAAAATCATATTCACGACTTAGGTAAGTTCATGCTCGGCTTCACCGTTTTCTGGGCTTATGTGGGGTTTTCTCAGTTCATGTTGATTTGGTACGCGAATATTCCCGAGGAAACTTTCTTCTTTGAGCAGCGCTTAACGGGCGGTTGGGAATATCTAACGTTAGCGATTCCGGGAATTAAGTTCGCGATTCCTTTTCTACTTCTATTAAACCGTCCCAATAAACGAGATATTAACTTCTTAATGAAAGTGGCGGTTTGGATTCTATTCACGCAAGCAACGGAAATCTTCTGGCTGGTATACCCTGCGAATTTCGTGGATTTCTCGCTTGGCGGTTATATAACAAGTTTAGGCTCCGTCGTCGGAATGGTCGGTCTTTTTGGACTGGTTCTTCTAAAACGGTTGGAGAAGGCTCCGCTGATTCCGGTCGGCGATCCGAGGCTGGAAGATTGCCTCCATCATCACCAATAGAGGAAGGATCCATGAAGAATAGAATAACGAATTTAGCGATCCTTGGAACGTTAACCCTGGCTCTAGGAGCCTGCTCCAACTCCGCACAAATCGTAGGCAATATGAATTGTCCTACTTTGGAAAAAGGGTTGGAACCTTCGGTCGGAATTCTTTCCGACGAAAAAGACAATCCCGTAATCGTTAGCAGGTTGTCGGTCGGAACCGTGGTTAGAGTGTATGATTACCGAAATCATTCCATTCATCCAAAACCTTTGGTTCGCATAAAAACCGATAAGACCGAAGGTTGGGTGAATCCGACTTGCTTGGTGGTGAATCAAAATCCGGAAAATTCCGTTTTTGCTTGGGGTTATCGTAAGGATTATAAATATTTCTACGAGCCGACGGATTTGGACCATTATTCGAAAGGATACGAATTCGAAGTTTATAAGAATCTTCCGAAGGAAAAAATTCCTTTGGCGGAGTTAGCTCCCGAGCTAAAGGAAAAGAAAAACTAATAGTCGTCTCGAGTTTCGGTCGGATGAATCCCGCCGAAATCTTTTTCCTTGGTCCCAGGCAAGTTCGTTTATCAAAAGCCGTCGCGCGAATCGTTCGACGGTTTTTCCATTTTGGCCGTTTTCTACGATTCATCCCGTTCTTTTTCCATTTTCCCTGTCTTTAATTTACGCGTACGAGAATATTACTATAATGAAATCTATCCCAAAAAATCCTGCAGCTATCTTCGCTGCGGTCTTGTTTCTCCTTTCCTGCAACTCTCATTTTATTCTTAAGGAAGGAAGAACAGATATTCCTTCTTTAACGCTCAAAAAAGGCGTTTCGGTCGCCTTTGTAGGTTTTCTACCGTACAAAGTCACATCGGCGGGTAGAACCTACACCGCGACCGTGAATCCTTCGCAACGGATTCAGCTTTCGGAAAAAATCGGGCAGCTCGCCGGCAAATTGAAAGTAAGAGGGATTCGAAAAGATATACCTCCTGAAAAAGTGAAAGCCTTTGTCGAAACTTACATCAATGCGGTCAAGAATTCCGGGATAGAGGAGATTTTATCCGTTGTCGACGCCGCTAAAGAGGATCCGAATGCGAAAGAGGCTACGATTCGATTAAAGGATTTAGGGGCGGATTATTACGTATTGGGGATTCTTAATCCGCCGTTTCAGAAATCCAATATAGGTTTAGAAATAATACATGCGTTTAGCCACTTGTTTTCCATGATAACCGTCGGATTAATCCCATCTATCTTATGGTCCGACGCGAAAGCGACGGTCCTAGTCTATGATAAAAATCTAAACCGAATCTGGTCAAAAGAATACGACGCGCCTTATTTTGTGTACCGGGCGATTTGGGCAAAGCCCCATCCGAAAGAATGCGAACAGGGAAGAATTTGTGATTTTGAAAATTTCGGCCCGGTTCCGGCATTTGCGTTCAAACCGGTATTGCCGGAGCTTGAATCAGATTTGGTGCAGTTTTTGAATTCAAAGTAGATTTTATCGGACGATATTGATGCACGATTTAAAAGTTACTTAATAAGAAAATCTGCATCAATATACGGATTTCTTTCGGACCGAAAACGATTTTTTACTGGATTTGTTTCCGGATTTCATTTCAAATTCTATTCGCCGGAAATGAAATCTATGCCAAGAACTATCCTACTTACTTTTTCGATCTATGCCTGTATTTGCTCCTGCGCTTCCCGTTATTACACGAAACTACCGCAAGGAACGCCGGAAATTCCGAAGGTGAATCGAAGTTTGCGAATTGCATATATCGGATTTCACACCTTCCGAGCTGCGACGTTTAAGAATCCGGATGGCACGGTCGCCTTTGAAGCTTTAACCGAACCCGATTCCAGAACTCTGAAAAATCCTTCGGTAGGCATCTTCCCATCGACGGTTGACCTCAAATCTGCGGGGATTCGCAAGGATATTCCCCCCGAAAGAGTCGAATCGTTTGTGAAAGCTTATCTTTCCGACACGGGGGCTTCGGGGATTCGAGAATTGGAAAAATTCCTGGATATCAAAAAGGAGAAACAGTCCTATGTGTACTCCTTAAAAATTCTTCCTTTCGATTATTATATTGTGGGAATTCATGCGCCGCCATTGGAGAATTCTTCCCGAATATTTTGGAATTTCGTTACGTTACTCTCCGATTTAGTGAGCATTGCAAGCTTCGGAATCCTGCCTTCGTACGAAACGTTCGAAGCCTCCACTACGGTGATCTTCTATGACGCGAATTTGAATCGATTGAAGGAATTGCATTATAATAACGATTATACCGTCTTGAGAGCTCTATGGGCCGCCGCTAATCCGCCGGAATGTAAAATCGGAAATTTAAGTTGCTTAGGAATGTTTAGCCCGACGATTCGAGCGAATCATCCGATCGTTTTTGAAGGAATGATCCCTAGGATCAACGCGGATATCGCGGAATCGTTGCGCACTCTTAAGTAAGCCTGCGTCGAGAAATTTGCAGGAAAAAATCCGGTAATTTTATTGCTTGGGAGGAGGGAATTCCTCACTCTCGATCTTCGCCATATTGATCTTGCAAATTTACGGATGATATTAGAAATTTAATTATGGGAATACTGCGTCGGCTCTTTTTGATTTTACTGACATTTTCGACTATTGTGCCGATTTCGGCCCAAACCCTTTGGGATAATCTGAATTCGATGGTACCTGAAGGAAGCGGATTCGTGTATAGCTTCGATCCGAATAAGAAAACCGAAGCGTTCGATAAGACGGCGTTTTTTCTTTCCGATTACCTTTATCGGGATCTTTTTTATATTACGGATTTGGATAGGAGAATCGAGGACAATTATAAATTCAAAATCATCTCCGCCGTACTGCATAATTTAACCGAAGACAATCCTCAAGTTCTGATATATAAGAATTATATTGCCGGTAAATCGCTGAACGTGGCTATCCGATTGGTTACGAATAAGGAAAAACCGACCGAAAAAGCGATTCTCTTTATGACGAACCTCATGCAGGGCGGAAAGTTGGCGGAAACTTCCGAGCAGCTAGACGAATCTTTTGGACGAATTTTCGTACTTACTCCTTCCGGTAAGCTGGTTCAATTGAATGATTTTGAAGATAAGAAGAAAGACGAGAAACTGGATCGAAATCAAAGAGCGGATGCGTATCTTTTCGACGAAAAGTTGGAGAATGATCAGAATATTCTCCCGCTCCTGACCGAACACTTAAAGGAAGAAAAGGACCCTTATCGCTTCTTTGTGGGACATGTTACCATGGCCCAGTATTATCTATCCGTAAATAAATTCGAGGATGCGAAGAACTGGATCGGAAAGGCCGAAAAGCTTCGCATGCAGGCGAAAGAAGGCGATATGAGCTGGGATGCGCCTCTTCGGCTTGTAACATTCAATTACAATTATCTAAAGTTATTTGAAAAAGACGGAAATCAGACGCCCGACGGTGATAAGAGCGAGTCGGCCGAAAATTCCAAATCTTCCCAGAAATCAAAAAAGAAAAGTAAAAAAGACAATCAGTAATCGCGTTAGAATAAAGGATGATCGCCTTTTTCTGGAATTCGACGTGATCTGAATTCCACTTAGGATCAATGAGGGAATTACGTAAAGAATCGGAGGCTTGCAATAAGGACGCTTCAAATACCTCTTACTCTCTTGGGAGAGTATGCGAATTTTTCTTAATTCTTTTCGACTTTTTTTGGATTCTCAGAATTAATTGAAACCGTTTCGCTTTGATATTCGGTTAAACTGACTTGCAGAATAAGTAACCTGTGGAAGTTTAGATGGATGAATCGTATTAGACTTCTTTCTATTCTAATCATGTTCTTATCGGTTCCCATTTTTCCTTGGGGATCTCATTATCTAATCATGGATCGTATTCTAGAGCACAAATCGGCTTCTTACGCAAATGAAGAAGTTCCTGTCGAAGAATTGGAAACGTTCGTCTCAACCGAAGCAAAAGGGCTTAAAGGAGTCTTTGACGACTACTTTACTTGGTTGAAGAATCGGGGTTCAAATCGATTTTTGAGTCATGAATTTAATGTAGACGCTGCCCGTAAATTTCCGTTGGCTGAATTCTTGCGTGCAGCAAGATTACGCCCAGCTCATAAATTTTACTCGGTTCGAAGATTGCTTCCGGGCGAGACCGCCAAATATAATTTAGTAAATTCCTTTTTGGTATATCCTTATCTTGAAAAGAGAGAAATGGATCGGTATTCGTTCGAGAATATCAAGGCGCGGAAAGTAAGCATACGATCGATTTTAACTACTTTTGTCGACGAACCGGATTGGGGAATGGATCATGAACTTTGGAATGTTGCCGAATACGGATATGGAAAGCAACCGTTCGGGAAGCCGAAAGGAGAAAGCAGCAAGGCTCCGTTTCATATGTACTTTCAACACGAAAATTTCTTCGTTAGCAAATTCGCACCCGAAATGACCAATGGCAGCATGCTGCCCGACCGCGTGGAATTATTTCAAAGACTTTCCGAATTCGCAGGAAAGACGAATCATCCTTTCTGGAAATATAGGTTCGCTGCCTGGGCTTCCCATTATGTTCAAGATATCGCGCAACCGTATCACTCCAGAGCGGTTCCTTCCGCCGGATATTATTATTATTTAAAATATGCATCGGCTTCGAAGGAAAACAAGGTCAGGATAAAAAAGGAAACGACTCAGATCGTTGCTAATCGTCATTTTATTTACGAGGATTTTGTCGCGTACGGATTATATAAATCTTACACGGATAAGAATCCGATTTTTGAAAATTTGAAGTCGTATTTAACCGAGGGCGATGCATTTCTGAACGGCTTCGATTCGGCCGACAAGTTATTACAGGTAGTGGGAGCCAAGGCATCTAATCATTCGCCTGACATAGATTCAACTATAGTGACCGTATTCGGGAAAACCATTACGATGGATTCGAATTACGATTTGGAGCATGACCCTCATTACGAAATTTCGGCTTTCATCCGCAATATCGATCTCGAAAAAGGAAATGAGCTCGTTAAAGAATCCGGAAAGGACTTTCAGACGACGGCCCAAGCTACTAGGTCCTTATTGAAATTATTAGGAGCTTATGGACCTCGATAGAGGTTTTGCCGATTACTCTTAAAAGGGAAGTCTTCCTTGATCATCGATAAGAGAATCGAAATCGTTAAAGGAAGAGAATTCGGACCAAACTTCCCTAAATGCGTTTACTAAAAGTTTGCGATAGAATTTTTTATCGTAATGGATTTGTTTGTCGGAAAGTTGAAGTTCTTCTTCGGGAGTGTACCTGAGCCCTTTGGATTTCGAGGCTTGGTTCAGGACCAGATATTTGACTTTTTCTCCGGCCTGGACTTCCATTCCCAGTTCACGAAGTTTATGCAGGGATAGCGAAGTTGCGCTATCTACTTCGTATTCTTCCAAATCTTTTGTAGTCGACCTTTTTATTAATAACTCCTTCCAGCCGACTTTTCCGTGTCTTAGCAAGAAATCATATTTAGAATAAATCGATAATATATCATTTTCTGAATGTTTTAAATCCAGGGTTGAGACTTTTGTGCGCATCCATTCCAGCATTTCGGTTTGAGCGGTTCGAATAAATATTGGAAGGTCCTTTCTTCGAGCGCAGATTCCTCTGAATTTCAATTTACCCGATTCGAATCTCCCTATATATCGGTTTGCAACCGGCATGTGGGGATCCTGAGAAGAGGGTGGAAAAGCCAGCCAAGTATAGATTCCGTCTACTTCGATTTTTACACTCGTTCGTTGAAAGATTTCCGAACAAAGATTTTCTAATTCCTCGGAAGTAAAAGGCGACGAATCTTCCTTACGGATAAAGATACTATCGGTAATTGCATGTATGAAAACGTAACCTCTTTCCTCGGTCGCTTCCTTGGCCGCTAACAATTTTTCTCTCGCAAAGGCATTAACGCTTTCGTGGCTTTCCAAACGACCGAACTTGGCATTTCTATAGCCTAGATAACCGAACGAAGTAACCAGCATCCATTTTAAACTGGATTGTTTGGCGTCGTACTCGTCTCTCCTGTCGTCATTTTCGATTACTTTTCGTTTATAATAAGCCCTTCGATCCAAGACGTGTTTTAAGGCTTCGGAAACGATACCGATTCTTTTATTACAAATATGATAACCGATACCGGGAACGATCGGAGTGCTGGGATCCGATTCGCAGCAGGAACAATTTACGCATTCGGGAGAAATATTATGTAATACCATTACGCTTGGATACATTTGCGCGAAGTCGAGTTGTGCAACGTTCTCGGCCGTTTTCCCGAAAGAAATATCGGGTTGAAAAACCAAGCCTCCTTTGTCGGCTTCTAATAATTGGAGCGCTGTTTTCGGAGATTCGACGGCACTTTTTTGCCAAGGAACAAGATATCCTCTTCGTAATGCCACGTCCGTTTCTATATAAGTTAAGGCTTTACCCGTAGAAGCTCTCGCCATTCTTTGAATCGGTAATCTGGATAATCTGGCCAATTCCACGATTCCGGCCAAGTAGGCTTCCTTGTAAACGAAACTGTTGGAGGAATCTATATGCCATCTTCCGAATAAAGGATAGGAAGGTGCTCGAAAAACTATATTGCCATAGGTGAAGTAACTGGTTCCTTTTGTGGTAATATGCCGACGAATGGGGGCCGTCTTGTCCCTATCAAAACAGGGAAGAAAACCGACTTTTTGCGCATAAGAGAATAGCTTAGGAAAAATGACATGGTCTCCGTAAGAGGAAAAAATAATATCGGGATCTTCTTTTTGAAGGATCGAGTCTATCTTGATTAGGAGTTCCCTGGGATTTTCCTCGGCGAGTCTATAGGAATGTTCGTCCGTTTGCAGAATCAGCGGATTATTTTGAAACCCTATCCTATGACTTTTCTCCAATCTCATATAAATGGATTTAAATTCCGGAATTTTATAATCCATATCGGGAACCGAAGAACGGGATTTTATCTTCCTAATTTGCCTTCCGCTATCGGAGAGGATATAGCTCAATTTTACTTCGCATAGCGGGAATAGGCCTTTGCGAAACATATAGCTCGTGGGAACATCTATATCGGAATGGTAGATATCGAATTTTCCATAAAGTGCATATAACTTTTTTGTAATTCTTGATAGAATCGAAGGGCGAGAGATGACTAATTTTAAAACAGGAACGGTCCGATTTTCGTAGAAAAGAGTTCGCTCTTCGTACTGAGGATGATCGCCCAATGCATCCAGTTCATAGAGTCTTCGAACCAACTTTTTAAGTATTCCTTCGTCTCCTCTCGCATAAATGATCGGTTGATAGGAATCGAAGAATAGAAGCGATTCTCCCGTATATGTTTTTATCCAGAGATAGATTTTATCTTCGGTATGATATACGTCGAATAAATAACCTTTCGCGAATTGGGATCGCTTAGGAAGCATCTCCCGCGTTCCCATTCTTCAATTTCTCGATTTCTCTTTTTAAGAGAGACGTTTCCTTTTTTAGATCTATGACCATCGTAAGTAACATGGAATCGATCGGATAAGGAGACGAGGCCATAACACCGGCTTGCACTTGCATTTTGGCGATCCGAATGAGCTCATCAAAAATCGTCTGGTCCGGCCTTCGTAAGCCTCTTCTGAATTCGTTCAAACTGGATTCCACTTGCTGCATTTGCCTGGAGTAGGGGATGACTGTTCTTCCCATATTTATTCCTCTTCATCGTTTTTTAAAGGTGCACTTAGCGTTCTATCCGAATGCAAGAAGCCTTTTCTTGTCTTTAAATAGGAGTGACCGCTTTCTATTTTGAGTTCCCAGAGATCGTCGGCTGTCGCTATAAGTTTAGGAAAAAAACGTTGGAATGTGGGATGGGAATACCCTAAAGATTCGATCACTAGGACGGGTAATTCCTTGTCCCTGAGGAGCTCCAGAACCAAATGCATTTTATCCAATAAGTAACGTCCTTCCTCTTCCTGTACGTCCCCGTCGAAGAATTGTTTACATGGTGCTAAAAGAAAATAAATAGTGTCCTCTCTTCGGTTTCTCACAATCGATAATAATGAATCCAAAATCTGATACGGTGTAAAGGCACGTTGGATTAAAATATTTTGTAGGAGCTCCTCCGGTGGAACTCGATCCCTCCGTGTTTCCGCAGTAATCGTAAACGGGTTGAATCGTATCGCACAGTCCAAGTTAAAGACCTTAAATCCGGAAGCCGCAAATGCATATTCCCAGCGCAATGCTAGGCGATAAATACCTTCCCGGCCCATAAGCATACCGATTCCCTTACGATCCCAACCCAGGATAGGGCGATATAAATCGGTAGCAAAATCTCGGAGAGAATCTATATGCATATATACTATATATATGATATCTATTTAAATGTAAAGTAAAAGATTTGGCATATCAGAGGACAGAGGACAGAGGACAGAGGACAGAGGACAGAGGACAGAGGACAGAGGACAGAGGACAGAGGACAGAGGACAGAGGACAGAGGACAGAGGACAGAGGACAGAGGACAGAGGACAGAGGACAGATAATTATTTCTATTTCCCTGGCAACAATTTTTTCAAAAACGAATTATGTTGGAGTTCCTGTGCAGTAGATCTTTTCCTCTGCCGCTGCTGCCTTTACAATGTCGAGCAGCTTCTGTCTAGCGCGAGCGAAGCGAGCGCGTCTGACCTCTGTCTTCAGTCCTCTGAAAGCGAACGCCTCTGTCTTCCGTCCTCCGTCTTCCGTTTATAGAATTCGATTAGAAATCCGGGTTTTCCCAAAGGTTGGTTTAGGTATTTTCGAGCGCATATACGATATAAGCGCGAAAATCTTCCAAACTGAATTCTTTCCTATTCGTAAGATAATTGATCATATAGCCGATCGTGGAAGAAGATAGATTTTTCACTTCGAATTCGGTATAGTTCGGCTTTAACGCGAGAATTACTTTCTTTGAATTTTCGTAAAAGATCAGATTTACGAGATGAATGTTCCGGCGCTTCAATCTATGTATTTTGGGTTGAAGCATCAGATTCCAATAGAGTCTTAAATATTCTTCGTTTTCCTTTACCAGTTTTATGATCTGTCCGGCAAGGAATTCGATCAATTCTTTTCGATCGTCGGGAGAGGTAAGATTCTCGGGAAGATACTTTTTTAGAATTTTATCATGCGATTGAATGATACCTACTAGAATGGATTCTTTGGATTCGAAATACCGGTACGCTAAGCCTAACGATAATCCGGCGCGTTGCGCGATTTGCCGCATCGTAGTGCCATGATATCCCTGCTCCGAAAAAAGCCTAAGAGATGTTTTTAGGATTAGGTCTCGCGTATCCTTCGCCATTTTTTAGCGGATGGAATAAAGAACCTTGCGAGATCCAATTCTTTCACGGTTTGTTTCCATGCGATTCTTATATGCGAACGCTTTTTCCGGTTTTAAAATCGAAAGAAGATCATAAAGTTCGATTTCGAACTGAAGCATAGCTTCCGCCACTTCTTCGGCCCCTTTCTCTACGGACCGTTTGGCATCCACGCATACGTGTCTGGAGTTTATTTTATCGGGTCCGATTTCTTCGGCAATTTTTCGGAAATTCTGTTTCGTAATCGTTCCGCCGACGGAGGTTTTTTTACCGCGATCCTTGGAAATCGCCACGATCGTTTTGGTGACTTTCATGACTTCCTCGTCATCGGGAATCAGGCCCATGGAAGCGGATAAATCGGATCGAGCCGCGGTCACCTGATCCAGTTCTTCGAAGGATTTTGAATCCACAATTTCCAGGAGATTCTTATACCCGGTAATCGTTTCCAGATTCATGGCTTTGGATACTTTTCGAAACGTAACAGGGGGAAGCATACTTCTGAGAGTGGAGATGAAGTTTTTGAGGGCGTAGGCCGATTCGATCATCGGAGCCGAAATACCTTCGATTTCCTCTTTTACGAGCATTCGGATATCCGTCCTCGCTTCCGGTCCCCCGATTTTGACCGTTACCGGCGCCACGTCTTTGGCAACCAGGTGGAGAATCCTGATTTCCTCGGCGTCCATATCCTCGGTTTCCGTTCCGCCTTTTAAGCCGACGATAGGATAGGTCGTCGTCAAAGAAATAAGGTAGCGGCGAAGTTCGATGATTTTGCGGTCAATCTGCTCTTTCACCTTTCTAGTATCGTCCTTTCTCTGAAAAGCGTAAGGATTTTTGGTGCGTGATTGACGGGAAATCCTAATCTCCTTTCCATAGACCTATGAGCGAGCCCCAGGGCATTCCGTCTAAAAAAAGCCTAATATCAGGATTTGTGGAAGAAGAATCGATATCTTCCACTTTTTCATTCATCGTAATCGTAGTTTTGGTATTGGCATTTAAATCCTCGGTGTTGGATGCTAATAATATCCCTTCCGGATCCATGATCCCGACTTTAAAAATCGGAGACTTTCTTTTCGTGAATAAGATGAGGTATTCCTTTAGAATGCCGTTTACGGAAAAGGAGCTGTTTCGATACGATAATCCTAAAAGAGGGGATATCGTAACATTTATTCCTCCGCAAAGGGCCATGACGGAACCGGGCGATACTCGGGACGGGTTTTTTCCTAAGCGTTATGTAAAACGAGTCATCGGTTTACCGGGGGATACGATTCGAATCACTTTGACGAATATTCGTAGAGACAATCACTATTCCACGTATTCTGCAATCGAGTATAAGGAAAAAGGGAGTTCCGAATTTACCAAGTACAAATATAGGGAAGTCCAACCAGGCACCTTGCTGTATGACCTGGACAATACGCGGGCGCTGAGCGGCTTCTTGTACAAAGAAGAAAAACCCGGTTTCGAGCATTACGTTTTAGAAGGAAGCGATTCCCTTTACTATCACGGGTCCGATTGCTATAAACCTAGCGGCTGTGAAATTCCGGCGGATCATTATATGATGGAAGGAGACAATCGCCCCGATTCATCCGATTCGAGATATTGGGGGTTTGTCCCTAGGGAAGATGTGCTCGGAAAAGCCGCCATGATTTACTTTTCCGTAAATTGGAAAGATTCCGTCTGTCAGTACAAGAGCGGTCAAGAATTAGCCGAAAAAGGCGTCCAGTATGCGGAACAGTACGAAGGCTCCGAACTAAAGAGTAGCTGTGGAGATCCTTCCGCCAATTGGATTCTCCGAACGATTTTATATCGAATTCCTAGAATGGAAATTCGATGGGCCAGAATCGGGACCATCTTGCAGTAGGCAAACGTATGCCCGAGCCCGAATCTAAGAAGCCGAAAGAAGCCTCTCCCTGGGAGCTAGCCGGACTTGGGATGGAGTTTTGCTTTATCCTCGTAGGATCGATCTTTATCGGGAATTATCTGGATTCCAAATTCGGGTTCTCTCCCTTCGGAATTTTAGGCGGCTCCGTGATCGGTTTTACGTACGGGATTTATTACATTCTCTATCGTGTGGCAAAACATGAGAGAGGGGAAAAGTAGCTCTACCTTCGATGCAAGAAGGTCTATTCAATCCTAAAAAATACGGTTTCGGCGCGCTGCTAATAAGCCTTGCATCCCTTACTTTATTTCTGTTCGGACCCGACTTAAATTTCGGTTTTTGGAAGGGTGTTGTCTCATCTCTTCTCCTTTCTTTTTTCTCCTATTCGATCCGATTTTATATCCTTTTGAAGAATCCTATAGACGGCGTGAACGCGCAATTAGGAACGAACGTTCTATTTTTTTTCATTCATACGGCTTGTTTGTTTACGTTTTTATGGATGGGGGAACGTGAAGGATTTGTAATCGGTTTTTTTATTGCCCATTTCGCGAACATATTAATATTGGTATTCGCAAGGTGAAGGGACGAGCGCCGTTTAGAAGTGTTTTCGACCGATCCGAGCTGAACGTTAGAACCCCGGGGTTTTCTTCCCGGAAACCTGTTTCCCACAAAAGGAAACCGCGCATCTTTTAAACGTATGTTGAAACGACTCTTTGCTGCAATCCTACTTCTTTCCGCCCTACCTGCGTTCGCGTCCGAATCCGCCGGAGAGGGATTTGATTTAAACGAAGTTCTGGTTCATCACTTGATGGATCACGCCGAGTTTCCTTTGAACATCGGTGGTCATAAGATCTATGAAGATCAACTAGGGTTCGATCCTTCCAAGGATGCTATTTTCTTCGACCATCACCATAATAAGAGGTTCCATTTTGTGGGAGGTTTCGATCTGCATATCACTCGCAGGGTGACCATGATGTGGATCGTTTCATTTTTATTATTCGTAATTTTTATTCCTGCCGCCAGAATCATTTCCAAAAATCCTCTGAAAGTGCAGGGCCGGTTTGCAAACGTCGTGGAAACTTCCGTCGACTTCCTAAAAAAGGATGTGGTCGATTCCAATATGGACGGCCACGGACACGGTTATTACCATTACATATTCTCTCTGTTCTTTTTTATACTTTTCTGTAATCTCTTAGGTCTGATTCCCCCCGTCGGAGAAATCGTCGAGCTGGGTTCCGAATTTGTACATAGTTACGTGCATGTGGGAGAGGAGGCGGACGAGGCGGTTTCCTCTATTCCGGCTAACGCTCATCACGAACCGATCTGGTTCGCGAAAGTTTGGAACGGAATCACTGTAACAGGCGACGTGTCCGTAACCATGACTTTAGCGCTGATGACCATGGCCTTGATCTATGCTGCCGGGTTTATATACCAAGGACCTAAGTTCGTGATTCATTCCGTTCCCAACGGGGTTCCTTGGCCCCTATATTTCTTAATGTGGCCTTTGGAGTTTATCGTTTCCCCGGCCGCAAAAACGTTCGCGTTAACTGTGCGTCTTTTAGCGAACATGACCGCCGGGCACGTTATTATTTTGGCATTGATGGGCTTTATTTTCCAATTTAGGGCCTGGGGAATTATCCCGGTATCAATGGTAGGAGCGGGAGTGATTTACGTTTTGGAACTATTCGTGGCGTTCCTGCAAGCGTATGTCTTCGCCCTTTTAACTTCGCTCTTCGTGGGCTTGAGTATGCATAGGCATTAATTTTAATCATTGTGAGTTCAAACAGGAGATAGTAGCAATATGGAATTCGGACTAGGATATATCGGAGTAGGAATCGCAGCTGGAATCGCCATCCTCGGTGCAGGTTTAGGAATCGGAAGAATCGGTGGATCCGCTGCAGAAGGCATCAGTCGTCAGCCGGAAGCCGGTGGTAAGATTCAGACTGCGATGATCATTTCTGCAGCTCTTATCGAAGGTGCCGCACTTTTCGCTCTCGTTATCGCATTCCTCGCAGCAGGAACCTTAAACGACGCCGTTAAGTCCAGCGTTGAAAAGGCTAAAACCGCAGTTTCCGCACCAGCCGAAGGTAAATAATCTTGTTTCTCTTAGCAGCTAAGGGGCTAAACGGTCTTCTTGACGTAAATCCGGGTCTGGTTGTTTGGACCCTGATTACATTCGGGATCGTCGTACTCGTCCTAAAGAAATTCGCCTGGGATGTCATTCTCAAAGCGCTCGATGAACGGGCCGAGACCATTCAAAACGATATTCGGAAAGCTGCGGACATTCGTTCGGAGGCGGAAGCACTGCTCAAGGATTACGAAGCTAAGATTTCGGTAGCCCGCGATCAGGCAAACGGAATCGTTTCGGAAGCGAAATCGGATGCGACGAACCTGCGGAATAAGATGTTAGAAGATGCAGCTAAAGACGTGAAGCAATTAAAGGATAGCGCAGTAAGAGATATAGAGATGGCAAAATCCAAAGCTTTAGCGGAACTCCAGGCGCAGATCGTAGGCATGGCCGTCCAAGTCGCAGGCCTAGTGCTGGAGAAGCAGTTGAAAGCGGACGACTATGAGTCATTCATCGAAAACGAGCTAGGCAAGATCAAGAAACTGAGTGCTTAATTGATATGAGCTATTCCGCGATTCCCAAAACCTACGCTACCGCATTTGCGGACGCAAGTGCTTCCCTGGAAGATGCCGAGCAAGAATTGGACTCGGTAATCCAAGTCATAAAATCGGAACATCCGTTTCGCGACTTTTTTGAGATCCCTTCCGTGACGATGGACGAAAAAGAACGCGTCCTAAACAAAACGTTTCAGGGGAAGATCTCGGAAATTACTTTAAATTTTCTGCAAGTGTTATTGCATAGAGGGAGATTTTCCTTTTTATTCGAGATCCATGACGCTTTCAAAGAGGAATTGGATCGGAAAAAAGGACGGATTCGTGCGAAAGTAAGGAGCTATCCCGCTCTCGATGATGCGCAACTGGCGAGATTGCGCGATGTTCTAAAGGATAAATTCAAGTCAGATTTCATTCTGGAAGCCACGGAGGATCCGAGCCTAATCGGCGGTTTTGTGGTCCGCTTCCATGACCTGGCGATCGATTCTTCCATGAAGAACCAGCTAAAGAAGGTAAGGCAAGCCTTGCTGGAAACTAAACTACCGGTCGGAGTTGTGTATGAAAATTAAAACGGACGAAATTGCGTCGGTTCTTAAACAAGAAATTCTAAATTATAAAAAAGACCTAAGTGTGGAAGAAGTCGGAACCGTTCTGGAAGTAGGGGACGGTATTGCGAGAGTCTTCGGACTTAGAAACGTCATGGCCGGAGAGCTCGTTGAATTTCAAAACGGAGTTCGCGGACAGGCGTTCAACTTGGAAGATAATTCCGTAGGTGTGATCATTTACGGGGAATATAAAAATATCCAAGAAGGCCACACCGTAAAACGTACTGATAAAATTCTAGAGGTTCCGGTCGGACCTGAACTTCTAGGCAGAGTCGTAAATCCCTTGGGCGAGCCACTCGACGGAAAAGGCCCGATCAATACCAAGCAAACTCGCCCTGTGGAAAGTCCTGCCCCAGGCATCTCGATGAGACAGCCTGTGGAAGAGCCGATGCAAACCGGTATCAAAAGTATAGACGCCATGATCCCGATCGGCCGTGGCCAACGCGAGTTGATCATCGGCGACCGTGGAACGGGCAAGACGTCCATCGCATTGGATACGATTATCAATCAAAAAGGTTCCGGCGTGATCTGCGTGTATGTGGCGATCGGTCAGAAAGCTTCTACAGTAGCGACTACCGTAGAAAAACTCAAGGCAGTCGGCGCTATGGATTACACGATCGTGGTTTCCGCAACGGCTGCCGATCCGGCTCCTATGCAATACATTGCCCCTTATTCCGGCTGCTCCTTTGCGGAATACTTTATGTATAACGAGAAAAAGGCGACCCTAGTGGTATATGATGACCTTTCCAAGCAAGCGGTTGCCTATCGTCAAATGTCCTTATTACTTCGTCGTCCTCCGGGCCGCGAAGCGTATCCTGGAGACGTTTTCTATCTTCATTCCCGCTTATTAGAGCGTGCGGCGAAACTAGACGAGAAATACGGTGCCGGTTCTTTGACCGCGCTTCCGATCATCGAAACGCAGGAAGGCGAGGTTTCCGCTTATATTCCTACGAACGTGATTTCCATCACCGACGGACAGATCTATCTCCAGTCCAACTTATTCGCTTCGGGCGTAAGACCCGCCGTCGACGTGGGTATTTCGGTATCTCGCGTGGGTTCCGCAGCACAGATCAAGGCAATGAAACAGGTTGCCGGAAAGATGAAGTTGGAATTGGCTCAGTTCCGGGAACTCGAAGCGTTTGCCCAATTGGGAACGGAATTGGATCCGATCACTCAGTCTCAGTTGGATCGCGGTTACAGAATCGTAGAAGTCTTAAAGCAACCCGTATCGAACCCATATCCGGTAGAAGAACAGGTAGTGGAAATTTTTGCGGTAACCCGCGGACATATGGATAAGGTTCCGGTATCGAAGGCGCGCGAATTCGGCGTCCATCTCTTAAACACGATTCGGGAACAATATCCGGAAGTCTTCCAGGCGATTCGCACCGAAAAGAAAATAGCCGACGAAAGCAAACTCGGTGAAGTCGTTTCCAAAATTGCTGGCGACTTCGTCAGGAACCTAAAGTAAGCGGGAGAAGATCTTGGCTACACAAAGGGAAATAAAAAAACGGATCGTATCCGTTAAGAATACCCGAAAGATCACTCGGACGATGGAGATGGTGGCCACCGCTAAATCCAAGAAGTTGAGCGATAGGGTAAACGCTTCCCATCCCTTTTCCAATAAGATTAAGGAGATGGTTGGATCTCTTGCTTCTCTTTCCGAAGTGGTCAAGAGTCCGTATTTGCGGAGACCTCAAACGATTCGCAGCGTGGCGCTTCTGGTAATTACCGCAAACCGAGGGCTTTGCGGCGGCTATAACTCGAACGCCAACCGTTTGGCAAAAAGTCGAATTCTCGAATTAAGAGGAAAAGGCATCGATGTACGGTTATTCGTAGTCGGGAAGAAGGGGACTTCCTTCTTCAAATTTGCCGGTGAGAAAATCGAGAAATCGTACACCCATATCAACGACAAATCGGGATATAAGGAAGCGGAAGAATTTGCCGAATTTTTCCTGGATTTATTCGCGAAGGAAGAGGTAGATTCGGTCGAGATCGTGTCTACGGTTTATCATTCTTCGGCTTCCCAACTTGCGGAAGTAACTAAGATCCTCCCCTTTGAGCCAAAGGGGGATAGCTCTGTCGGGGACAGCGTGGTCTATGAACCGAGTCCCGAAAGTATTTTGGAATCTCTACTCCCCTTGGTAGTTAAGACGGCATTTTTAAAGGCGATTCTGGAAGCGAACTGCTCCGAGCAGATCGCACAGCGCATAGCTATGAAGTCCGCAACCGACGCGGCCTCCGACATGATCAAGGTCTTGACCCGTGGATACAACCGTGTTCGTCAAGCTAAGATCACTCAGGAGATCTCGGAGATAGTTGCAGGGGCGGATTCGCTAAACTAGTTTTTATTGGAATTGGAGTTATTTGGATGAGCAAAGGTAAGATCAAACAAATCATCGGGTCGGTTCTGGATATCGAGTTTGAATCCGGGCACCTACCTGAAATTTTTAACGCACTTGAAATTCAATCCTCTGGCGGAGGAAAGAAGGAAAAAATCGTAGCGGAAGTCCAGCAACACATAGGTGGCGCGACGGTTCGCGCGATCGCCCTTTCTTCCACTGACGGATTGATTCGGGGTCAGGAAGTAATCGATACTGGGACTTCAATTTCCGTTCCTGTGGGCGAAGTAACTCTAGGCCGAATTTTCAACGTATTAGGGGAGGCCATCGACGAGGGGCCGGTCGTTCAAGTCAAAGAACGCAAACCGATTCATCGCGCCGCTCCGGGATACGAAGATCTTTCCTCCCGCACCGAAGTCTTTGAAACCGGGATTAAAGTAATCGATCTTCTTGCTCCTTACATCAAGGGAGGAAAGACCGGACTCTTCGGAGGAGCCGGGGTCGGTAAGACCGTTCTTATCCAAGAATTAATCAATAATATCGCGAAACAACACGGAGGTTTTTCCGTGTTCGCGGGAGTCGGGGAAAGAACCCGGGAAGGAAACGACCTTTGGCGCGAGATGAAGGAATCCGGAGTCATAGACAAGACCGTACTTTGTTACGGCCAGATGAACGAACCTCCCGGTGCGCGTCTGAGAGTTGCACTCTCCGCACTTACAATGGCCGAACATTTCCGCGATTCGATCGGAACGGATGTACTATTATTCGTGGATAATATTTTCCGTTTCTCGCAAGCAGGTTCCGAAGTATCCGCTCTTTTAGGAAGGATGCCGTCCGCAGTGGGTTATCAGCCGACTCTATCCACCGAGATGGGTGCTCTCCAAGAAAGGATTACTTCGACCCGAAAAGGATCCATTACGTCGGTTCAGGCCATCTATGTTCCCGCCGACGACTTGACCGACCCGGCTCCTGCAACGGCATTCGCCCACTTGGATGCGACTACGGTTCTTTCCCGCGCAATTTCCGATAAAGGAATCTATCCTGCCGTGGATCCATTGGATTCAACGTCTCGGGTTATGAACGCGGAAGTTTTAGGACAAGAGCATTACGGTGTGGCTCGAGAAGTTCAACGGATTCTACAGCGTTATAAGGATCTTCAGGATATTATCGCCATTTTGGGTATGGACGAACTTTCCGAGGATGACAAGGTTCTTGTGGCTCGTGCCAGAAAAATCGAAAAATTCCTGTCTCAACCATTCCATGTTGCGGAAGTCTTCACAGGATTCCCAGGAAAATATGTCAAATTGGCAGATACGGTCCGTTCTTTCAAAGAAGTGATTTCCGGAAATTACGATCATCTTCCCGAGCAAGCCTTCTATATGGTCGGGACCATCGAAGATGCGATCGAGAAATCCAAAAACCTGAGGGCATAATGGCTAGTCCTAAGCTTACGGTTTCCGTTATTTCTCCGGAAAAGCTTCTCTATACCGGAGATGCCGATAGTCTGATTGTTCCGGGAAGCGAGGGATTCTTCGGAGTCCTTCCGGGACACACATCACTGGTATCCTTACTTGGAATCGGTGTTCTAGAAATCAGGCAAGGAAACAAAACGAAGATCGCGGTGATCGAAGGCGGTTTCTTTGAAATCCGCAATAATAATGTTACGATCTTAACGGATCACGGTAGCTTGAAAGAAGAGATCGATTTAGAAGCCGCCAAAAAAGCCCTGGAAGACGCGGAAGCTCTTCCGCTTTCTCAGGAGAAAAATCTCCTCCTCCAAAAGGCAAAAACCCGAATTTTAGCGGCTTCTCGCTAACTTTTAGGGTCCCCATATTCCGAAAATCAGTATAAGAACTCTTCTTTCCGAAGGCATCGCGGGAAGAAGAAAGAACTCATACGGACTCTCACTCATGAGATGTCTATGAGATAATTTTCGGATTGTATTTCCCTGGAAATTTAGGGATCTTCCGGTATAAGTGTTATATATTGTAGGAAGCATGGCGGACGATTTTAGGATAAATAAAGGAAAGGATCTTCCGGAAGGAAGCGAGGATGAATTTGATCCGAATGAAATGAGTTTGGATGATATAGATTCTCTTCTTTCTTCGGGTGATGATTCTTCGGCCTTTGACTTCGATTCCGTACCGATCACCGAGACTTCGGATCCAGGCGGTTTCGAGGAGCTACTATCGTCTTCCGGAGAAGAGTTTCCTACGGCATTCGGCGATTTAGATCCTGCCCAGGATTTTACCGATAGTGATCTAAGCATTAATTTAAATGAGCTGGATGAGGAAGTCCATCTTGACGAGGATTTCGACTTCGAGCTGACCGATCCGCTGATCGACGCGGAAATAGATCGTCTCCTAGATATCGAAGAGGAGGATGATTCTAACGCTTCGACCAAAACGACGGCGCCGTCCTGGAAAGATGCTGCTGCTACGACTTCCACTGCCACCGATATCGAACCCGAATCGAGTCTGGAAAACGCGTTTTCCGATTTGGGATCCTTGGATTTGGGCGATTTTTCTCAGCCTGGCGAAGTTCCTTCCTCGGCGTTTCACTCCGACGATGAACCGTTCGGGACGGAGGAACACGAAACGGGCCTTGGAGATCTGGAACTGGAGGACGAAACTCCGATTTCTCTTTCCGATGATGAATTACAAGATATTAATGTAGGCGCAAATCTCGCCGACTTCGATATGGAAGAAGAAGAGGCGGAAGACACGGTCGGGCCGGCCGCTCCGCATGCTATCGAGGACGAGTTTCTTTCGGATGATGAAGGCCCGATCTCTCTTTCCGACAACGAACTAGGTGATCTATTAGGAGAAGCCCCGCCGATCATCGAGTCGCATGGAACGGTTGACGACGCTTTTGCCGATATCGGCGGAGATGAGTTTCCCGCCTTCGACTCGACTTCTTCCACATTAGAAGAACCGCATGAAGAAGGGGATATCGCTCTCTCGATCGACGAACTCGACCATTTACTGACCGACGAAGACACCGCCTCCGAAATCGATTTCGGTCCGGATATAATCGCGCCGGAAGAGCCTCAGTCCACGGCGGGATGGGCGGATTTCGAGCCTTCCTCCGAGGAACCGACACCGGTTATTCCGGAGGATTTTTCCTTTGAAGCACCGAAACAAGATTTGTTATCCGAAGAAGATTCCGACGAACCGATCGCTCTCTCGGACGACGAATTAGGCGATTTACTATCTTCGGGATCGGAAGAACCTTCCGCCTCACTCTCTTTAAACGATTTGGAAATTCCGGAAGAAGAAATGGACCTAGCTATGGGCGAACTTGCGGCTTCCGACTTCGATTTCGGAGCCGACTTGGAGGCACCGACCCTTTCGGACGAAGAGGAATCGATATCTCTACCTGTTAACGAATTCGGTGATTTTGCGATTTCGGAAGATGAAAACGATCCGTTCGCGCCTCGAGTGTTGGATGAGGTAGGGGATGAGGATGTAATTCCTGCATCCGACTTTTTAACGGAGGAGGGGGAATCGGAGGAGCCGATTGCTCTTTCCAACGACGAATTGGGAGATTTACTTTCTTCCGGAGAAGAAGAGGCTGCGGAAGTTGCGGTAGAACCGGACTTCGGAGATTTATCATTTTCCGATATCGATGAGGGCCAAGAAACGGAACATCCCACGAAGGAGATGGATCTTCTTTCCGACGAAGAGGCCGACGAACCGATCGCTCTTTCGGACGACGAATTGGGGGACTTACTTTCTTCCGGAGAAGAAGAAGTTGCGGAAGTTGGGGTAGAACCGGACTTCGGAGATCTATCTTTTTCCGATATCGATGAGGGCCAAGAAACGGAACGTCCGATGAAAGAGATGGATCTTCTTTCCGACGAAGAGGCCGACGAACCGATCGCTCTTTCGGATAATGAATTAGGGGATCTATTATCATCCGCGGATGAGACGATGCCGTCCGCAGCGAACGAACCCGATTTCTTCTCAGAAGCCGACGAACCGATTGCCCTTTCCGAAGACGAATTAGGTAATTTGTTATCCGAAGAAGGAAAAGAGGAATCAGCCTCCGAGTTCATGCCGGAGGAAGAAGACGAAGGCGGGCCGATCGCGTTGCCGATCAATGAGTTGGACGAACTCGGAATGTCTTCGGAACCTAAAACCGATTACGATATAGATTGGGACGGACCGGTTGCGGATTTGAACGAATTGTCGGAGATCGAACCGGTTGCCCCTTCCGACTGGGATCTGGGAGAAGAAGCCGACGAACCGATCACTCTTTCGGACGACGAGCTGGGTAATTTACTGGCCGATGAAGAACCGGTGGGTATGGAAGTTGGAGAATTGGACGCATTGCTTTCCGAGCCTCCTCCTGCTTCCGATTTGGATGCGTTAGGCGCTACCGGGGACGAGGCTCTCATTGCGGATTTGAATTTTTCGGAAAAAGAAGGTCATCTCGACAGTATACCGACGATCGAGGCGTTACCACCGGATCCGGAACTGCTTATCGTACTGGATGAATTCGCCGACGAAGGAGAATTATCTCCTATCGAAGAAATTCGTCAGACTGCGGCTCCTGCCAACGAGGGAACTCCTACTGGCGCGGATGCAAGCGAAGTCCAACCCTCTCAAGAAGAGATGAAAAGAATTCTGCTTTATCTCGACGAATTGTTAGGTAATTTACCGGACGATATGATTCGGGAATTCTCTCGTTCCGACTACTTCGAACTTTATAAGAAATTAATGAAACAAATCGGCGTCTGACGACTATGGGTCTTCTAGACAAAGTCAGTCGTATGATTCGTTCCGAGACGGCTGTTCCGGCCGGAGATTCCGGTTTGCCTTCGAAGTCCGCGGCGGTTTCCGAAAAACCCTCCTTATTAAGAAAGTCCATGGCAGCCAGGGCCAAAGGTCTTTTGGAAAAGGCAAAGGAATTCACCGGTAGAAAAGAACCGGAAGAATTCCACTCGGCGTACGGAGACCCGGCGGAATTCGAACCGGCTCCCCTGTCCGCGTCCGCAGAAGACGAATTTTCCTACGATTCCCCCGACGCCGCATCGGAATTCGCTCCGAATTCGGAATTCGAGCCGATAGATGAGGATCGAGAGCCGGACTCGGAACTTCCCGAAATCGATTTTCCGGATTCTACGTTCGAGGATTTGGAGATCGGTTCGGAAAAAGAAGATCCGCTTTTAAATGACGCAGAGTCGTTCGCGCCAAGTCATACCCCCGATACTTCGTTTAACGATTTGCCTTCCTTCGAGCCCGATGAGACGGAAGCGCCCGCAAAGGTTGAACTTGAATCCCCGATTTCCGAACCGGAATCGTTAGGCGAGGCGGACAAAATCGAGGATCCATTCTCGGATTGGATTAAGGACGCTGAGACGCAGGCGGTTAAGGAAGCGAATCGTCCTCATCGTAAAGAGCAGGAGGAAACCGAAAAAGCCGAGTTCCTTTTTGACGACGACTCCGATTATTCCACGTTGCCCATCGATTTACAGATCGCTTCTCGGAAGAAACTTGAAAATTATCTGTCTGTCTTCGAGATCTCGAAAGAAATTGCCGCGTCCAAGGACTTTACTAGTTTTTTTGAAAACCTATCCTATTCGATTTTAGGCCAAATCGGAGCCGAAGCCGTCGTGATTTTCTCTTCTACCAACGGTGATTTTGACGCACTAAGAGTCGTGGACGCGCAAGGATTGGATGCGGATCCGAGCTGGGTATTGGAATCGGGCGATGAAATTTACCAAGCAGTCCGTCGCGCTCCTTCCGTAATTTATGCGAAAGAGATGCTTACGCTGCTCGTTCCTAGGAAGGAAAAGGAAATTTTGGAAAAAACTTCCGCCGAACTTCTAGTGCCGATTCGGAATCACGAGGAATTTTACGGAATCATTCTTCTTACTAAAACGGTTGCCGGCGAAGATTATACGATAGAGGACCTCGAATTTCTTAAGATCGTAGGCGAGATCTCCGGCTCGGTTTTTCGGCGCATTATGGACTCGGAAGCTGTCCATCAGGAAAACGATCATCTAAAGGAAGTTTTAAAAAGTAACGAAAGAATTTTATCGACTGCTCGTGATTTGGCTCAAGTTCGCGATATGGACGAGGCTTACGATCGATTGATCGAAATCCTGAAGAAAGAACTCGGATTGAGAAGATGGACTTTACTTCTTTTGGATCGGATAAACAGAAAAGAATATAAGATTTTTGGAACGAACCTATTGACTCCGGATACGATCGGAAAATTTAGATTAGGATTAGATTCCAATCTAGTCGGGATCGTCGCGAATGTTCCGGGAGTTTTTAGGATCGCAAATTTTAGAAAAAATCCGGAACTGCTCGCTCAATTGACGAACGACGAATTAGGACTGATGCGCGAGTTCGATATTCTCCCGTTTTTAAATTTGAATTGGCTGGTCGGAATGCTAGTCATTCACGAAACGGAATCTCCTTGGACCGATACCGATCGAGAATCCGCGGTCGGTATTTCCGAAATAACGGCCCCCATCCTTTCCAATTTATTGATGTTGGAAGAACGCGACGCCGTGTTCAGAGATCCGTTCAGCCCGGTAGAATCCAAGATTAACGAAGCGATTGCGCGTGCTTCTAAGATCGGAACCCCGTTTAGCCTTACGGTCTTCAAGGTTCAGAATGCGACTCGAGTGGTTAGAATGAAGGGTGCCGGTTATTTTGCCTATTACTGCGAAGAATTAAGAAACGCAATCCGAGAAAATTTGGGAGAGAGTGATTATTGCTATAGGGTCGGACAAGGCAAATATGTCGTAGTATTGGACGGTAAGGACAGAGAGGAGACTCAGATCGTAGTGCGTAAAATTCGGAATCGAATCGTTGAACTAGATCGTCAAAGCAAAGATTTCCAAACTTCGACCGCCAATCAGACCTTATGTTTCCCGGCTGATACGAAGGAAAAAGAACGATTACTTGAACTGATCGAAGAATCGTAATTTTCTTATGCTATTTCACTCCTTGGGATTCTTACTCTTCTTCGGAGTAGTTTATTTCCTATACAATCGCTTTAATACTCGGGGTCAGAATCTTTTACTACTAGTTTCCGGCTTGGCGTTTTACGTTTCCTGGGGTTGGCAGCCGACCTTGATTTTGGTATTTTCGGTTCTCGGAAATTTTCTCGGAGGACTTTGGCTCTCTAAAGCAATCGATTCGCGCAAAAGTTTGGTCGCTGGAATCCTAATCGGATCGAATCTCGCTCTTCTCGGTGTCTTTAAGTATAGTTCCTTCGGCGCCCAAATATGGAACGATCTAGTTTTTATGTTCGGTGGAGAAGGAATTCGGATACCGAAGCTTTTGTTGCCCTTGGGGATTTCCTTTTATACGTTTCATAATATAAGTTATATCGTCGAAATCAGAATCAATCGAATTCGGGCTTCGACCGATCTCGTACAATTTTGCGTTTATGATTTATTTTTTCCGTTGCTTCTGATCGGTCCGATCGAAAGACCGAATTCCCTGCTTCCTCAAATCGCAAATCCTCGCATGATAGAAAACGAGGAAGTCTGGGCCGGGTTATGGCTGTTTTCTTGGGGGATTTTTAAGAAAGTCTTTGTCGGAGACAATCTGCTCTTCTTTGTGGAAAAAGTTCTGCAACCGGGAGTCGTTTGGCCCGACGGAATCGTGTGGTGGTTGGCTTTCGTGATGAGTTTACAATTATACGCCGATTTTTCCGGTTATACGGATGCAGCGAGAGGATTGGCGAGGATGCTAGGTTTTAAACTCACCAATAATTTTAATTTTCCTTATCTCGCCTCGAATCCCACCGAGTTTTGGAAGCGCTGGCATATTTCCTTATCGAGCTGGCTACGAGATTATATATATATTCCCTTAGGCGGAAATCGTTTAGGCCTCGTTCGGCAGATCCTTAATATCATGTTCGTCTGGCTCTTGGGAGGATTATGGCACGGTGCGGCATATGGATTTTTAGTTTGGGGTTTGTTTTGCGGACTCCAGATTTCCTTCTATATAATCGGTGCAAAGACTTTGGGTCGTGCGGAATGGACTTCGAATATCTGGGTCCAAAAAACGAGTCGATTCGTCGGGACCGTTCTGACATGGACTCTGTTTTCGTTCGGTTTAATTCTTTTTAATATTACAAGTCCGAGCGATTGGCTTCCGTATTTCCATAACGCATTTTCCGGTTATTATTGGTCGCTGGAATTGGCGTTCAAGGTCCTCTTTTTCGGAATTCCGTTAATATTCGTGGATATTCTACAAATCAGGGCCGGAGGTTCGGATGAATTTTTTTCCGGTTGGAGCCGGTCCGAATCATTCTTAAAATATTCGGTCATCGCCTTTTTATTCGCGTTATTGTTTATGAGCGCGGGCGTTTTCGAGAAAAAAGTCTTTTTCTATTTCCAGTTTTGATATGAGAGAATTAAGGAAACATAAAATACTTCTTCGGTTGGGGACGTTTCTTTTTTTGCTGATCGTGGCGTCCAATTTTCTTTTCGAATATTTGTTGCCGTTTCAGGAAAAGAACGCTTTTTTGTATGATCTGTTGCGGAAACGCTTCGAAAGGCGGTTGGCTTACGGTGAGATAAAGAACCAGGAACCCACTTGGCTTTTTCTGGGAGATAGCCAGTTGATGAGCGGTATAAATCCCACGGAATTGCAAAGATCCCTAGGGAAAAGGATCCTTTTTTTACCGCGACCTTCGGAACAACCGGAAGGGATCCTGATTCGGATAAAGGAACTTCTTTCGTCAGGATTAAGACCCGAAAGAGTATTCCTGAATGCGAACTACTTCAATACGGCGGATGTGGACATCGTTCCGGCTCATCGTTCCCTCGTGCTGAATTACGATTCTTTTCGTTGGAGCATGTATTGGAATTCTCAGGAGAGAACTTTTTATTTTCGGAATATAGGAGACGCTTTATTTTTCGCTCTGGCAAGAATATTCCCTTTGATGAAATTGAATTCGGCGATTTCTTCGGAAATTCGCACGATTCCTAAGACGGAGCAATTTCCGGAGACGGACCCTAGACTATCGGAAATTTTATCCATAAATCCGATCGAGCGATGGAAGGCGAACCGGGATAAGAATGAACGACTCGTCGCGGAGTTGGAGCGAAACGACGGATTTTTGGAATGGAATAATTCGGAGACGTACACGGGCAAGTGCGTTCCGAACGATTCTCCTCAGGCCTTGCCGGGCCGGGGCTGGGAATCGAATTATAAAAAAATACGTGCTTCCTCGCTTGCGGCCTGGAGGTCGATTTTTAAAATATTACAAAAAGAAAATATTCCTTTCGAGGTGTTGCTGATTCCTTCCCGCCCCGACTTTGTTGTTGCCATCGGAGGAGATAATGCTCTGTCGCAATTCGAAACCGTTTTAAAGGCGGATGGTATTCCGCTTACAAAGCCGGAAGAACCTTTCGAAATCTCCGTTTTTGGAGACTACACTCACCTGAATGCCTGTGGCGTGGAAAAATTCACTCGCTGGTTCAGAAAGCAGAGGACAGAGGACAGATAATTATTTCTATTACCCTGACAACAATTTTTTTAAAAACGATTTATGTTGGAACTCCTACACCGAGAAAGAAGGGCCGAGGAAAGATCCACTGTTAGCATAAGAATTTTTCTCTATAGCATGGAAACCCGGCTCGCCAATGTTCTGTCTTCCGTCCTCAGTCTTCCGCTATAGTATGCTAGTCAGTTTTAATCCGTTTTTTGTGGAGTCCACTAAGTCATAGAACTTCTTGAACAAATACCTACTATCATTCGGTCCGGGGGCGCTTTCAGGGTGGTACTGTACGGAGAGCAAAGGATAGCCGGATTTTAAAATCCCTTCGACCGTTTCGTCATTCAGATTTACGAAAGATACCGGTTCTTTTTCCGAGGATTTTGCGACCACTGCGAAGCCGTGATTTTGAGAGGTGATTTCCACTCTGCCGGTCGCCATATTCTTGACCGGCTGGTTTCCGCCTCTATGACCGAATTTCATTTTTTCGGTCTTCTTGCCCATGGCTAGACCGATGATTTGATGGCCTAGGCAAATTCCGAAGAGTGGATATCCTTTTTCCAAAATAGCTCTCGTGGATTCGATGGCATAGGTACATGCGGCAGGGTCTCCGGGGCCGTTGGACAAGAAGAATGCATCGACCCCGTCTTTCATAATTTCGTCGGCAGAAGTTTCCGCCGGATAGACGGTGACTGCGAATCCTGCCGCATCTAAAAGCCGAAGAATATTGGTTTTTACCCCGTAATCGTAGACTGCGAGCTTGTATTTCTTCCCTTCTATGGTCCCGAATTCGTATTTATGATTGGTGCTGACTATTTTTGCGAGATCCGAGTTTGCAATTCCCGGAAACCTCTTCACTTTCTCCAAAAAGGAATTCGAATACTCTTCGGCTACGAAGATGCCTCCGTTAGGCGCGCCGTTCGTACGGATAAAGCGAGTTAATTTCCGGGTGTCTATTCCTTGAATCCCGGGAATTTTATATTCTTTCAGAAATTGTGAGAGAGTTTTTTCGGATTTGAAGTTAGAAGGGCGATCCACATACTCTTTCACGATCATCCCGCTTGCTTGGATCTTAGAAGATTCCATGTATTCCGGACTGATGCCGTAATTTCCGATCATGGGGTAGGTGAGCGTTATAATTTGATCGGCGTAAGACGGATCCGTTAAAATTTCTTGGTATCCTGCCAATGACGTATTGAAGACGATTTCCCCGACAGATTGGGTCTCGTAGCCGAAGGACTCGCCTTCGTATACGTCCCCGTTTTCCAAAACCAAGAACGCTTTCATATACGGACAGGGTTGTCCGGCGTAGATAGGGGTCAATCGAGAAATAGAGAATAGGAAGTAGGCTTCGATTCCGATTCGATCTTAGGAGGATAGGGCGAGCGGGATGACCTTATGCGTTCTAAATGGTTGAGGAAAAACCCCGCCTTTGGCGTCATGGAACAAGGGCTGGGTAAAGAACTGTGGAAGTTAGCAATAAGATCGTAAAATTCGTTCTGCCTGACGGCAGCCAGAAAGAGGCCTCAATCGGTTCCACGTATAAGGAATTTATAGAATCGAATCTCCCATTTTTAAAGAATAAGGCCTTGGCAGTTCGTTTAAACGGAACCCGGGTTCTGGATTTAAGCCGTACCATCGATACGGATGCAAGACTGGAAGTACTCACGTTTCAAGATAAGGAAGGTTGGGAAACCTTTCAACATTCCGCCGCTCACTTACTCGGGATGGCAGTGCAAAACCTATATAAGGATGCAAAGCTAACGGTCGGTCCCGTGATCGAAAACGGGCCGGGTTTCTTTTACTATGATATAGATTTCGGAGATTCGGTAATTACTCCGGAAGACTTTCCTAAGATAGAAGTCGAGATGAAAAAAATCGTGGAAAGCGATTACGAAGTATTTCGTAAAGTCTTGGATAAGGAAGAAGCCGTTTCCGTTTTTAAGAAGATGGGCGAAAATTATAAGATCGAGATTATCGGTCAAATTCCCGACGAACAAGTTTCCATCTACGGAATGGGGGAATGGTTCGATCTTTGTCGCGGCCCGCATATCCCTCGTTCCGGTTTTCTAAAGGCGTTTAAGTTGACCGCTCTTTCCGGGGCGTATTGGAAAGCGAATAAAGAAAATCGAATGTTGACCCGTATTTACGGAGTCGCATTTCCTTCCAAAAAGGAATTGGACGAATACCTCTTCCGATTGGAAGAGGCCAAGAAGAGGGATCACCGCAAGCTCGGGAAGGAATTGGATCTCTTCTCGTTTCAACCCGAGGCACCGGGATTTCCGTTTTGGCATCCTAAAGGAACGATCCTCTGGAATTCGCTGGCGGACTATATTCGAAAAGAATGCGCTAAGCGAGGATACCAGGAGATAAAGACCCCCGCCGTTCTATCCTCGGAGCTATGGCGTAAAAGCGGCCACTGGGATAATTTCTACGAAAATATGTATTTCGTATCGATTGATGAAGAGGAATTCGCCATCAAGCCGATGAACTGTCCCGGCTGCAGTCTGATTTACAGGCATCATTTACATTCTTATCGCGAGCTTCCGCTTCGATTCGCGGAACTCGGCAGCGTGCACCGCCATGAACTTCATGGAGTTTTGCACGGACTCTTTAGGGTACGAGCATTTACTCAGGATGACGCTCATATTTACACTCCGCTTGATTTTATGGAATCGGAAGTCGTGGACATCATCGACTTTACGTTTCATGTATATAGAAAATTCGGATTTACTGAATTTAAAACATATATCGCGACCCGCCCCGAGAAATCTCAGGGCAAAGACGAGGATTGGGAATTCTCCACGAATGCTCTCAGGCAGGCTTTGGATAAGAAAGGAATTCCTTTCGAAATTAAAGAAGGCGAGGGCGCCTTTTATGGACCGAAGATCGAATTCAATATTAAGGATTCTATCGGAAGAATGTGGCAATGCGGAACGATCCAAATCGATTTTTCCATGCCTGATCGTTTCGAGTTGGATTATACCGATTCGGACGGATCAAAAAAACGTCCAGTGATGATTCATAGGGCCATTTACGGATCTTTGGAACGATTCATCGGAATTTTAACGGAACACTTCGAAGGGAAATTCCCTCTTTGGGTCTCTCCGAACCAAATTCGAATCCTAACCGTGACCGATACGGTTCAGCCGTACGGACAAGAAGTCTTAAAGAATTTAATAGACCTGGGCTTTAGAGTCGAAGCGGATTTTCGTAACGAAAAAATCGGATCTAAAATTCGGGATTCTATATTAAAAAAAGCTAATTATATACTCGTCTTGGGCGAAAAGGAAAAAGAGTCGGGTACTGTAGCGGTTCGGAAGAGGGGATCGGAGGAGACGATCAGCCTTTCCTTTGCAGAATTTGTAATGCAGTTGGAGTCTGAGATTCAGAGGACAGAGGACAGAGGACAGAGGACAGAACATTGATGAGCGGAGATTCCATGTTCTGGAGAAAGATTCCTGTGGTTACAGGGGATTTTTCCCTACTCCTGTAACTTTTCCGACATCGGGCAGCTACTGTCTAGCGTGAGCAAAGCGAATGCATCTGTCTTTCAGAGGACAGAAGACAGAGGACTGAGGACAGAACATTGGTGATCGGAGATTCCACGTACTATAGAAAGATTTTTATGCTAAGAGTGGATTTTCCTCCTTCCTCTATTACTTTCCTAACATCTAGCAGCTACTGTCTTCAGGTGCGCCAGGCAAAGTCTGGGATTTCCAATGGAGGGAAGGCCTCCATCCTGCTCCTTGTTCATTCGGCAGGTAGCGAAAAGAGCCTTTGTAACGGTAACGGAACAAAGGAAGCCTCTCGTAGCAAAGAAATGAGCCATAGCGAAAGCGAACCAATGCTTGAAGCCTCGTAACAGAAATAAGTGGTATTAGCCAGTCTCTCTGATAAGATGAAGCTTGGAATCGACAAGGTAGAAATGAACAAATGCACTTGTCGGAATACTCGGGGTAAAGTTGGATAGCGCGTTTCGAAGGAAACCCCAGGAACCTGGGAGATCCTTATTTGTGCTTAAATGCAACAAGTGTAGAGAACGAATAATTTACATTTGGCGAATAAGGAAGTCGGAAGAACTCATAGTAGCGAAGAACTGGGGTAATGCTCAGGGAGCGAAGGGGTTCTTATAGAGAATGCTTAGAAATTAAAGGAGTAAGACCGCTTGATGGAAACATCGACTACGGAAATAGATAAGAACCCATTGAATCATGATGGCTTATCGGAAAAACTAACTCAATTAAGATCCAAGCTCTACCAAAAAGCGAAAGCAATGAGGTACAGTCTCTTAAAAGAGCCGAATGCGGGAAATCTGCACGTTCGGTTCGTTGAGGGGGATGGAAGTCTAACAGACTTCCATCTCTACTCTACTCCTCCGGAAAAGAAGGGATGCAAAGCATTCATAATCTTTTAATCTCGGCGAAATGAATCTTGTAGAAGATGTGTTCAAAAGAAATATTCGAATTACTTTAGAGCGTAGAAGGCATTTTGAAGAAGATCATCCCGAGATGTTCGGGCAGGGTGAAAAAATTGCAGAGTGTTTGTCACAGCCGGACCAGGTGAGAATATCCAAGGCAGATTCGAGCGTTGAGCTTTTTTATAAACTTTTCGAGGCAACTCCGGTAGGTAGAAAATATCTTTGTGCGGTAATAAAGAATCACGGAGACGATTTATTTCTTGTCACAGCATACTTTACCGATAAGGTCAAGGAAGGGGCCGTTTTGTATGGATAGAGAGATCAAGATATATTTCGATAAAGACTCGGATTATTTAGAGGTTCTTTTTGAAAAGAAAGAAGGTTATTTCAAAGAAACGGAGAACGATGCAGTAATGGAAAAAGTCGATGCTTCAGGAAATGTCATTGGTTTTTCCATCCTGAAGGTGAGTGCTTTTCAGGCCGAGCCCGTATCGGTCCTGCTTCGAAGTGGAGTTGCGTGATGTTCAGAGGACAGAGGACAGAGGACAGAGGACAGAGGACAGAGGTCAGAGGACAGAACATTGATGAGCGGAGATTCCATGTTCTGGAGAAAGATTCCTGTGTACAGGGGATTTTTCCCTACTCCTGTAACTTTTCCAACATCGAGCAGCTACTGTCTTCTGAAAGCGCCAGGGATGTGCAGGGCTTTAGTCCCGCATGGCTAATATTCGGAATTCTTTATTTCCCAGGATTTCCATGCGGGATGAGGCGAATAGCCGAACCCGAAACAGCCCGGTCCCTGCGAATGCAGGGAGGCGCCCTTAGATTCCTTTGCATATCTCCTAAATTCTACTTGATGAGAGGCCCAGTCTTCCCTTATGCTGGGAGAAAATCGCTTGAATGCAGGCCCAAGAGCCAAAAAATTGGAAAAATAGCCGGAGACTGAATGCAGAGGAAGCCCCAACCTAAACCCACGGATAAACTGTTTAGCCATAGAATTAATGAAAAAATTACTGGGGTTGCCCAAGTAAGATTGGTCACAGATGACGGTGTGATGATCGTCGGCTTTGAAGAAGCCCTCCGGAAGGCGAAGGAAGAAAACCTGGACTTGGTAGAAGTATCCGGGGACCAGGAAATTCACGTTTGCAAGCTGATCGATTACGGTAAATACAAGTTCGAGCTACTTAAAAAAAGCAAAGAAGCGAAGAAGAAGCAACACGTAATCAATGTAAAAGAAGTAAAGATTCGCCCTCGGATCGATCAGCATGATTATGAGATTAAAAAGCGCCACGCAGTCGAATTCCTTCAAAAAGGGGACAAGGTGAAAGTGAGCCTCCGCTTCCGGGGCCGAGAAATGATGCACTCGGAATTAGGGATGAACGTAGTCAATCGAATGGTTGAAGACTTAAAAGGTCATGGTACGCCTGAACGGGAACCGGTGTTAGACGGACGCCAAATCGTCGTCGTGATCACCCCCGCCGTCGCGAAATAGTGAGCAGGAACTTAGGAGTTATTGAGGTAGGAAAATGCCCAAGCTGAAGACAAACAGGGCCGCAGCAAAACGGTTCAAGTTTTCCAAAAATAATAAGATTAAACGGAAGAGCATGAATACCCGTCACATTCTTACCAAAAAAGGACCTAAAAGACGCCGTCGTCTCCGGGGAATGACTTTGGTCGTGGATGCCGATTGGAAATCAATCGTTAGATTAATGCCTTACGGAGTGCGCTAATGCCAAGAGCTACAAACGGAACCATTCATAAGAACCGTCGCAAAAAAATCCTGAAGCAAGCTAAGGGATTTAGAGGCGCTCGTTCTAAGCTTTATAGAACCGCTAAATCTGCCGTAATGAAAGCCGGTCAGTGGGCATACCGCGATCGCCGTGCAAAAAAACGTGATTTCCGCAAATTATGGATTATTCGTATCAATGCTGCAGCGCGGGAAGCAGGACTTTCCTATTCACAATTCATGTATGGCTTGAAAAAAGCTAACATCGATTTAGATAGAAAAGCGTTGGCTGAACTTGCTTTTAGCGATAAAGAGACGTTCAACGCTCTGGTCGAAAAAATCAAAGTCGCCGTTTAATTCAAACCGTCGAATTTTCTCTCTCCTCCGATGGGGAGGGGAAGCGCCGAAAAAACCTTGTTTTTTGGTAAGAAATCAAAAAAGGGCCCGGATTCTCCCGGGCTCTCTTTGTTTTTCTAAAAAAAGGTTTTTCTCTTTTGCCGAAAATAGAAAAATAGGATGGATTTCGCCGATTTAGCGGTCCAAAAAGATTCAGGTCGTTCTTAAGGAATGACCTTTATGCGTCCTATTATAAATCACATACCGGAAGGATGAGGTTCTCATTATGCTAACAATGGAGACTATCGAAGAACTCGAAAGTAAGGTCATTAAGGCTCTCGAACTGATTAGCGATCTTCGGGCCGAAAACGGCCGGTTAGAATCGGAAAACGAAACTCTCCGTGCGGAAAATGACCAGATGAAACTGGCCATGGAGGAAAAGGAGAAAGAGCTGGCTTCTCTCCGCGAGCAACTCCAAAAGACCACGAAAGAACTCGAGGAGATGAAAGAGAGGGAGCGGGCACTCGAAGGGAAAATCAATCAACTTCTCGGGCGTTTGGATGGTCTGCCGGCTTCACCCGTGAGTGCATCAAGTTCTAACGCGTCTTCCCCATCTTCGCCGCCTATGGATAGTTCTTCCGCCCCTTCCGCTAGTTCGGCTCCTGCTACGGCTGCCGCTTTCGCCGGGGGTTCCGCAGTTCCTTCCGCTAGTTCTATTCCGATTCCTTCAGTGGTTGCCGATTCATCCGAAGAGGATTTCAACGAGGACGATGAAATTATCCTTCTGGACGACGAAGACGACGATATCGCGGTAATTTCCGAATCGCCCGAAGATAGTTCGGGAGGGGATGATGAGATCATCATAACCGACGAGCCTATCGACGATTTTAGCCCGGTGTCTGCGGACGATGATGACATCATCATTGAAGATGATGACGATGCGATCAGCGTGTTCGACGCGGATGAAGACGATGATTTTCTCGTCATAGAAGACGAACCGAAAGATCATAAAGATCATAAAGATCACAAAGATACCAAGCCCTAGCTAGCGATGAGCGAAAAGATTACGACACGCATCTTAGGGGACGAGTATACGATCGTCGGGGATGCGGATCCGGAATATATCAAACAATTGGCGGAAGTCGTCGATCGTAAGATCCGGGAACTCAGTTTGGGGATGCCTTCTTCCTCAAAGCTGAAGTTAGCGGTCCTAGCCGCCTTGAATTTTGCGGACGAACTGGAGCAATTAAAAAATGCCCGACCCTCTTCTTCCGGGCCATCTTCCCCCGAGGCCGAAGAAAAAACGCGAAAACTGATTACCCTTTTGGAAGAAGGTCTCATAGGGGACCTTTAATTTGCTATCGAAACGAGAAGCGAGAAGGATCAGTAAGGACTCCGTTCTACGTCTTTCCGATCGCGCTAAAAAAGAGAATCGAATCCGAGAGTGTTTGCGCGAAATGATTCTTCATTCTTTGGAGAAAAGGACTTCCCTTAGGATCATTTCCTATGTCGCCGACGAATACGAAATCGATCCGGTTTCCTTCGCAGAATCACGATTGCTAAGCGAACAGGGCGCCTCTTTCTTTTTTCCCAAGGTCCAAAACCGGGATTTGGTATTTATAAAACCGGAGAGATTCGAAACCGGTGCGTTTAACATTCAGGAGCCCGTTGGGAAAGAAATAATTTCTCCGCAGGAGGCCGATTTGATCCTAGTGCCCGCCCTGGCCTGGTCGTTTGAGGGAGCGCGATTGGGGAGGGGGAAAGGGTTTTATGATCACGCGCTTTCCGGGGTTCCACAAGCGAGTCTGATCGGCCTAACATTCGAATCTCTGTTTCCCTGCGAATTTTTGGCGGAAGAGCACGACATTCGAGCTGGGATCATTCTTACTGATAAAAAAAACCATTGCTTTCCAAAGAAAAACGATGAAAATTCAGTCCGATAAATTGAAAATCTGAGAATTCAGCGCTTCCGAAATCCGATTGTATATGGGGGCCGTTGATTCACCGGGAAGGAGTTTTTACTTTTTTTCGGAAATTTACCTACGTGGAGGACCGGTGAGAGCCATCGAAAAATTGAATCCCGCTGAAGACGTTCAAGCCGGTAAAGAACTAGAAGGGTTGAAGGAATTCCTGACCTTCGAAGTGGATAAGGAACTTTTCGGAATCGATATCCTGCACATTCATGAAATCTTAAAACCGGTTCCTATTACCCGCATTCCGAATGTGGAAGGTTTCATTCTTGGAGTGATTAATTTGCGCGGTGAAATCATTCCGATTATGGATTTAAAGGAGCTGTTCGGTCTTGGATTTTGCGATATCCTGCCTTCCACGAGAATCATCGTAGTCGTTAACGGCGAAAAGCGAGGCGGCTTGTTGGTCGATTCCGTAAAGCAAGTAGTCAAGATTCATCGGGATAAAATCAGCGAGGCCGGCGCGGAATTGAGCGTAAGCTACAGTGAATTGATCGAATCCGTAAGCCAATATGAAGAAACTCTGGTTCTTAATTTGAATCTCTCCAAGCTAATCGACTTTACTGCGGAGGAAAACTAAGTGGCCGGAGTATTAGGAGAATACACCGAACTTTTTCTGGAAGAATCGGAAGACCAGATCGAAGAACTAAATGCCAATTTATTAAAATTGGAAAAAGACCAGTCCGATCCGGCGACGATCAACGACATCTTTCGAGCCGCGCATTCCCTTAAAAGTTCGGCAGCCTTCGTAGGGTTATATAATCTCTCGGACTTGGCTCATAAAATGGAGAACCTTCTCCAAAGTATTCGAGACGGAAAACTCGCCGTAAAACTTTCTCTCGTAAATCTATTATTTCAATGTTTTGATCTTATCAAGAACGTAATCGTCAACGTCTCTCAAGGGAAGAAAGTCGACACGCCTTATACGGATATGATCCGTAGATTGGAAGCGTATGAAAACGATCCCGGAGCGGCCCAAGAAGCCCGAGGGAAGTCGGAATCTCCCGCGAGTACGGCTTCGGAGGAAAAGAATCAACAATCGCATTCCTCGAATTCGTCGCATCTGGAACTGGACGGAGACGATCAGAAAGAATTGGAAGAGATACTTCGGGCAAACGGGGGAAGTTTTTGGATTCTCAAGGTCGGCTTAAAGTCGGACGCTCCGATGAAAAGTCTGCGCTATTCTCTTATTCTTCAGAATTTAAAATCCATCGGAACCATCTACAGAACCAATCCTAACTTGGAGGAATTGGAAAAAGGAACGGAGGCCATAGTCCTGACGATTCTCATCCTGAGTCAGAAAGCTCAGGAAGACTTGACCAAGGCCGCCAATGTGGATATGGTCGAGACCCTTACCATAGAGGAATTTCATCCTAATTCTCAGCTCGGTTATACCGCCGATTCGAATGCGATCACTTCTTTTCAACTGGACGAGGAGGAAAAAGCCGGTGAGGCGAAAATCACATTAAAGAGTATTAAAGTTTCCTCCGATAAACTGGATCAACTCATGAATAACGTCGGGGAATTGGTGATCACCAATTCCGGCTTTCAGAAGATTTATGACGATTTATTACGGACCTTCGGAGAGGATCAACTCTTCAACGAACTAAAAGGGCGAATCGATTTAATCAATCGAATTTCCAAGGAACTGCAATCCGGAATCATGAATATCCGGATGGTTCCTATTTCGACGGTTTTCCGTCGCTTCTCGCGTCTTGTGCGCGACCTCTCACTCGAGACGGGAAAAAAAGTGGACCTGATTCTTAATGGAGAATCCACCGAACTGGACAAGAAAGTGATCGATGCGTTAGGAGAGCCGCTACTGCATCTGATTCGCAATTCGGTCGACCATGGAATCGAATCTCCGGAAGAAAGAAAACGTATCGGAAAACCGGAAATAGGAATCGTAGAGTTGAACGCCTACCAGGGCGGCAGCAATATCATGGTGGAAATTCGAGACGACGGAAAGGGGCTCGACGTGGAACGAATTCGTCGTAAGGCCGTCGAAAAGGGATTGGTTTCGGAGGCGGACGCTGCGGGTCTTTCGGAAAACGACGTTTATCAATTTATCTTTGCCCCGGGATTTTCCACGGCGGATAAGATTACGGACATCTCCGGTCGCGGAGTCGGAATGAATGTCGTAAATAATTTAATTCAGGAATTTAAGGGAAAAATCCTGATCCAATCACAGAAAGGTCACGGAACTTCTTTCGTATTATCCTTTCCGCAGGCTTTGGCGATTATCCCTTCCATTTTAATCATGATGGAAGAGGAAGTTTATGCGTTCCCGTTATCCGAAGTGAACGAAACGATCAAGGTCAGTAACGAACAGATCACCACTTTGGAAGGGAACGAAATCATCAATCTTCGGGGAGAAGTTTTGCCGATCTATCGATTGAATCGGATACTCGGATTACAGGATAAAACGGATAGGGAAGAATCCCCCGTCGTAATAGTTCAATTCAAGGGAAGAAAACTGGGCTTCATGGTGGATGAGTTAGTCGGAAAACATGAAACGGTTATCAAGTCCTTGGAGAAGAACTTCAAAAATATCAAAGGACTCACCGGTGCTTCCATCATGGGAGACGGTACCATTATTATGGTTCTCGATATTCCAGGATTAGTCGAGATAGCTTCTTATCTGGACGAAACCGGCAGGTACATCAACTATCATTTGGAGACGATGAAGAGAATCAGTACGATCCGAACGATTGAAACCGAAGAGGAGATGTACGTTCAAAAAACTTCCAATCCTACGAACGTATACAATCATAAACTGCACGAGATTACGACTCGCGAAAGAGCGAAACGGAAGAAGACCGAAAGCAAAAAGGCAGATGATTCCGGAAAGATCGTCGCCGGGAAAGAGGATCTGCATCGGGAAGGTGCGGGAAAAACCGAAGGCGCGTTCTCCGTCGAACTCAAAGTCAGCGAGGATCGTCTTTTACCCGATGGAAGTAAGACGGCGGAACCTTCCGCCCCGTCCGTTTCGAATACTGCTGTCATGGATAAGACCGCCCCCTCCGCTTCTAAATTCGGAATGGAGGACAAATACAGATCCCATATTTCGGAACTCATCTCGGATTCGGTTACCACCGACGAGGAAAAGAAGAGAGCCGAACATATCATCGAGGGCTTTATAGAACAAAAAAAACAAAGGATGATGTCCGTTTCACATTCCAAGGATTTTACGGGAAATTTAACGAGAGAGCAGATTAAAAAAATCGAAGCAGTCGTAAATACCGGGATGATGAATGCCGGGATGGTCTTATCCCAAATTCTAGATCGAAATGTGGATCTCTTTATTCCAGAAATTCTAATGAACGATAAGGAAGGTTTGGCTTCCGAAATTAGATTTTCCGACGATAAATTCTACGGGATGAAGGTTCGGATGAACGGGGATCTGAACGGAAATCTTTTGATGATGTTTTCCAGAGAGAACGCTAAGAATCTCGCCAAAGAACTTTTGGATACGGTCTCTCCGGGCGATAATCTGGACGACGACACTAAGAGCGTTTTATCCGAAATTTCGAATATCGTCTGTGCCTCCGTTCTAAATTCCATTTCCAATAAGGCTAAAGTAAGCGTTATGCCTGCCGTTCCGGAGTTGGTGGAAGGAACGTTTTTAGAGGTCTTGGATGCGGTTAAACCCGAACGAACGAAATTTTTGAGTATGCTAACCGAATTCAATCATGAAGGAAATAACTTGCTCGGCGTTCTTTTGTTCCTTCCGGATTTCGATGAGCTAATGGCACTCATTCCTAAGTTCTAAACCGAACGGTTTTCGAAGGCTGATAAAGAATGAATTCCAATACACCCATACGAGTCGTGATCATCGACGATTCCCTCCTAGTACGGAATATTATTTCTGATCAGATCCAAAAGGATGAAAAAATCCAAGTGATAGCGACCGGAAAGACCGGCTTGGATTGCATCGAATTAACGGAAAAATTGAAGCCCGATCTCGTAATACTGGATGTCGAAATGCCGGTGTTGGACGGACTGTCTGCCCTCCAAGAATTGCAGAAACGAAAACTCGGAATACCGGTGATGATGCTTTCGGTATTGACCCAGCACGGCGCTGAAGCCACGTTTAAGGCTTTGGAATACGGGGCGATCGATTTTATTCCGAAACCTTCCAGCTCGAGTCAATTCAATCCCGAGGAGTTGGGAGCGGTCTTACGCCATAGAATTCTTTCCTATTTCGAAAGCGTGCGTACGATTCTACCTATCGTCGATCCGCATCGACTTTCGGATTCGTTAAAGGCTAGGTTTTCTAAGGGCGAAACGAAGGCGATTGAGGCGGTTTGTATCGGTACTTCCACCGGCGGGCCAAAAGCTCTGCAAACCGTTTTTTCCGATTTTCCGGAAGGATTTCGCTTACCGATTTTCGTCGTACAACATATGCCCGTTGGATTTACTAAAGCATTCGCTTCACGTTTAAATGATAACTCGAAAATCCGGGTAAAAGAAGCGGAAGACGGCGAACCCGTGGAAGCCGGTGTCGGCTATGTTGCACCGGGCGACGCTCATCTTCGCATTGAAACTAGAGCAGGCCGGAAATGGATTGCATTAGGCAAGGAAGCCCTTGTAAATGGACACAGGCCCTCCGTCGAAGTTCTTTTTGACAGCGCAATCCAAGAATACGGTAGCGCCTTGATCGGTGTGATAATGACCGGTATGGGAAAGGATGGGGCCGCTGCGACTCTTCGAATGAGAGAAACCGGAGCGGCTACGATCGCCCAAGACGAGGCAAGTTCGGTGATTTTCGGAATGAACCGCCAAGCCATTGAAATGGGCGGGGTTCAATTCGTAGAACCGGTTAGCGCAATTACAACTAGGATACTTTCTATTCTTAAAGAAAGGGGAAATTAAAAATATGGCCAGAATTCTCGTAGTGGACGACGCAAAGTTTATGAGGACCATGGTGAAAGATGCCTTGGTAGCGGGAGGCCACGAAATCGTAGGTGAAGCCGAAAACGGTAATATCGCCGTCGATCAGTATAAGGCGATAAAGCCGGATCTCGTAACCATGGATATCACCATGAGAGAAAAGGACGGTATCGAAGCCGCCCAAGAAATTTTTAAAATAGATCCGAAGGCACGAATCATTATGGTTACCGCATTAGGTCAGGAAGAACTTCTTGCCAAAGCGATTAAGATGGGTGTCAAGGATTTCGTCGTTAAGCCCTTCTCTCCGGAGAGGTTGCAACAAGCGGCAGACAAAGCTTTAAATTCATAAAGGTTTTTAGAAATATGGAGAGGGAGGACGGCGGGAAGACCTTTGTGGTCCAATGGAATAATACGGAAGGCGGAATCACCGAGGGGCCGTTAAATCTCCTTTGGTCTCTGATCGAAAGTTATAAAGTCGATATATTCGAAGTTTCTCTTTCGAGAATCACGGAAGACTTTCTCCATTTCCTGAAAATTTCGGAAAATATCCATATAGACTTGGGCGCAGAATACGCATTGATGGCTGCGAACCTAGTGTACTTGAAATCAAAAGCCTTATTGCCCGATCCGGGTTTTGAAGAAGAAGATTACGATCCGCCTCTCCCGCCGGAACTAGTCGAAAAACTCCTGGAACACAAGAAATTCCAACTAACGGCTCAGAAGCTATCCGAAGTCGATAAATCCCAGTCCGGCGTTTTTGTCCGGGAAAGCAACCAAGTCATCGAAGAGCAGGATTCTTGGCTGGATTTAAGCCTGCTCGACCTTATCTCCGCCTTTAACGAGATACTTGAAAAACGGGAGGAAGAAGGGGAGATTCCCGCTTTACTTACCGCGCCCCACCGATATTCTGTCGAGGAAAAGATGGAGTCGATTTCCACGCTCCTCGTCCAGAGGTCCGATATTTCTTTTGAGGAATTGTTTTCGTCGGTCAAACCCGAGAAAGCGGAAGTCGTCGCTGTCTTTTTGGCAATGCTAGAACTCTGCAAGCAGAGAATCCTGGTCATTCGCCAGCATAAAACCTTCGGCGAAATCCGTATTTTCTTGGTGGGAGAACCGTGGAACGCGAAAAATCCGGCTTAAAGGGACTGATAGAAGCCCTCCTTTTCCTTTCCGGGGAACCGCTCAAGCTTGCCAGCATCGCCAAATCGGTGGAGTGCGAGAAGCACGAAGCCAGGGAAATTCTAGACGAACTAATTTTGGATTATCAGGAAAGAGACGGCGGATTCGTTCTACGAGAGATTGCCGGAGCTTATCAATTCGCCACGAACGAACGTTTTTCCGAGATTTTGGGGAAACTTTTTAAAGAGAAAAAAAGGGACCAGCTATCCCGCTCCAGCTTGGATACGTTAGCTATCATCGCATACAAACAACCGATCACCTTATCCGAAATAGACGATATCCGAGGAGTTTCTTCCAGAGCGATGGTGACTTCTTTGATTTCAAAAAAACTCGTAAAACCGGTCGGTAATAAGGAAGTGCCCGGTCGCCCGGCGCTTTACGGAACCACGAAGGAATTCCTCCTGCATTTCGGCCTAAATAAACTTTCGGACTTACCCGCTCCCGTCGAAGTAAAAGAGCTAAAATTCGAAAACCTGGACGACTTAATCGAAAATGGCCAAGAATAACGACAAACTAAAGGAGTTCAGGGAAAAAATAGATTCTCTGGATAAGGAAATCGTCAAGGCCATTTTGGCCAGAGCGGAGATCGCATCCGCAATCGGCGAGATCAAACGCGAAAACAACGATCCGATTTATCGACCCGACCGAGAGAAGGACGTATATGAGAAAATTTTAAATCTCAATGTCGGACCTCTTCCGGATAAAGTATTGATCGCCATTTATCGCGAGATCATGTCCGGGTCCTTTTCGGTGGAAAAAGGACTTTCCGTAGGATATCTGGGGCCGGAAGGATCGTTTTCCCATCAAGCCGTTCGAGCTAGATTCGGAGCTTCCGTGGAAGCGAGCGAGTTCCCGTCCATTCCGGAAGTATTTCGCGCAGTCGAAACGGATAAGGTGGATTACGGAGTCGTTCCTGTGGAAAATTCCTCCGAGGGATTGGTCAACTCCACCCTGGACCAGTTTTTAGTTTCGGATCTGAATATTTATTCGGAGATCTATCTTAAAATTACTCTGAATCTTCTCGGTTTTGAACATGATCTCCATAAGATCGAAACTCTGTACGGAATCAAGATCGCTAATTCGCAATGCAGAAATTGGATCGCGGCGAATCTTCCCCATGTACAAATCTCCGAGACCCCATCCACATCCAGAGCGGCTAGCATCGTCGCGGAGAAAAAAGAAGGATGTGCGGCTATTGCTTCTTCGATCGCCGCCGAAATCTACGGACTGGATGTAATTCGCGAATCCATCGAAGATATGTCCGGCAACTCCACCCGATTTCTGATTATCGGTAAAAACCAATGTCCTCCTACGGGGAATGATAAGACTTCGATCGTGCTTTCCGTTCCGGATAAACCAGGATCCTTATATTCGGTATTGAAACCCTTCTTTGATAAGGGAATCAATCTTTCCAAGGTGGAAACGAGGCCGACCAGAAGAACATCCTGGGAATATAACTTTTTCATCGATTTCCACGGGCACAGAAAGGACCCGGTTATCGAGGAAGTTTTGAGCGTACTTAAGGAAAATACAATATACTTGAGGGTACTGGGTTCTTACCCGGTTTCTCCGCCGAATCCGTGAATTTTCCGTTTCGTAAAATTCTAATATACGGTCTTGGATTGATGGGGGCCTCGCTTTCGCTTGCCCTAAAGAAGAAGCGGTCCGGTGCGGAAGTGACCGGAATCGTATCTTCGCAAGAGAGTAAGCAGAAAGGAATCTCCTTAGGCTCCGCCGATCATTTATTAACGTCCATCGAGTTTCAAAATACTCCGAATTGGAGCTCTTACGATTTAATCGTATTCGGTGTTCCCGTCGACACGACGGTCGAATTGATCCGGACCCTGCCCAAAAATTTTAGCGGATATATGACGGACATGGGATCCACGAAGCGGGATATCATCTCCGCGGTGGATTCGGCGTTACCGTACAGTTTCAAAGAAGAACCGAAATCGAATATGGATACCGCGCTCGAACGCTCGGGCGATTCCGATACTTGGTCCGGAAAAAATGAAGTATCTTTCTCGGGGCATAGATACGTTTCCTCGCATCCGATGTGCGGATCGGAGGAATCGGGTTTAGAATTCGCTAATGCGGATCTGTACGAAAACCGACTCTGTATTCTGACTCGTCCGGCGGGCGCTCTTCCCGAGGCCTTTTCTAAATTGGAATCTTTTTGGAGATTCTTAGGAATGGAAACGATCGAAATCCCGGCTCTTGAACACGACCGGATCTTGTCCTACGTTTCTCATTCGCCCCATTTGATCTCGTCGATCATGGCGAATTGGGTTTGGGAAAACGAATGTGTCCAAAAGTTTACGGAAGGATCTCCTCTTCCGTTGACGGGCGGAGGATTCAGGGACATGACTAGGATCGCGGGTTCGAATCCGAAAATGTGGGCTCCCATTTTTTCTTCCAATCGGGACGAGATCTTTAAGTCTCTGCAAGAATTTAGAAAACATTTGGACGGAATAATTTCGGAATTGGATCCGCAAAAGCCGCTCGACCCCGATCACTGGAAGTCCTTTATGGAAAAAGCCCGGGTCAATCGGGACGGAATATTAAAACACAATAATGGTTCCAAGAAACGCTAATTCTTCCGGCCGGGAAGTAGAAGTCCCCGGCGATAAATCCCTTTCTCATCGCGCCGTACTTTTCTCGGTCCTTTCCCGAGGAACGTCCAGAGTCACCGGGTTTTTAGACGCCGAAGATCCTTTGAACACGATGAATGCCTTCGCCCTGGTCGGCCTTCAGGTGGAAAAGAAATCGTCAGGCACTTATCTATTCACTAGTCCGGGTAAGGCCAATTTACATTCCCCGAAAACGGAACTGGATTTCGGAAATGCCGGAACGGGGATCCGACTTTCTGCCGGACTTCTTTGCGGGGTTCCCGGCATTCATGCGATTCTGAACGGCGACGCTTCCTTGAGGAAACGTCCCATGTCTAGAATCATAAAACCTTTGGTCGCAATGGGAGCTTCGATAGAGGGTGAATCGGATCGGGCGCCTTTGAAAATTATCGGTCGGAAGTTGGAATCGTTTTCTTATTTCAGCCCGATCGCATCCGCCCAGGTCAAATCCTGTTTGATGTTGGCGGCGATGGCCTCCGAGACTCAACTGGAATACGAGGAAGAAATTTTATCGAGGGACCATACGGAGAATATGTTCCGATACTTAGGTAACTCGATCGAGTATTTTAGTCCGACCCATTTTAAGATTTCTCCGCCGTATCGATTTCAACCCGGTGAATTTAAAGTTCCGGGAGATATTTCCTCTGCCGCCTTTTTTTTGGTGTTGGGAGTTCTACTGAAAGAAGGTTCCATCGTCGTTCGCAATGTGGGTTTAAATCCTTCCAGAATAGGGATCTTAAAGGCTCTTCGTGCGATGGGAGCGAAGATATTCGTTCATAACGAGCGGGTAGAATGCGGAGAGCCGGTCGGCGATTTGGAAGCCGCTTCATCTAACTTGCATTATGCGGAGATTCCCGCGCACTGGATGCCTTCCTTGATAGACGAAGTGCCGATTCTCACGATCGCCGGACTTTTTGCCAAGGGAGGATTTAAAATTCGACATGCGGAAGAATTAAGAGCCAAAGAATCGGATCGGATCAAGGCAATGGTGGACAATCTTCGCTCTCTAGGAATCGAAGTCTGGGAATACCAGGACGGCTACGAATTTTCCGAATTAGGAAAAGGGAAACTTTCTTCCGAATCGGATGCTTGGCTTTCCGGAAAAGGTGGAAAAATACTGACTCGAATGGATCATAGAATTGCGATGAGCTTCCTGATTTTAAAAGCTCTCACCGGACTTCCCTTAGAGTTGGATGAAACTTCCTGGATCGAAACCTCTTTTCCCGGTTTCGAGGAAACGCTCAAATCGGTACTGGTATGAATGAAAATGTGATCGCCTTGGATGGCCCCGCAGGTACGGGAAAAAGCACGGTGGCTAGGGAGCTAGCGACTAGGTTAGGATATAAATATTTGGATTCGGGCGCTTTTTATCGTGCCTTAACTCTTTACATTTTTAGAAAGTATAAGAAAGCCCGATCCAAGGAAAGCTTTCAGGAATGGGTCGGAAAAGGTAATCCCGTCGAATTATCCGACGGAGCGATCGTGGAATGCATTTTCTCCGAGTCGGGGGAAAATAAGATTTTTCTAAACGGCGAAGACGTTTCCCTGGAAATTCGAATCCCGGAGATTACGAAGGAAATAAAACACATCGCCAATAAAGAATCGTACCGCGAATTCGTAAATAAACAGCTTCGTAATCTTGCGTTAATCCACAAATTAATTATGGACGGTAGAGACATAGGTACGGCGGTATTTCCGGATGCGCGTTACAAATTCTTCTTAACCGCATCCTCTAGGGTTAGGGCGGAAAGAAGATATTATCAATTAAAAGAGCAAGGAATCGATTCGGATTTGGATGAAATCGAAAAAGAAATCATCGCTCGCGATAAATCGGATACGGACCGTGAAATCGCGCCTCTCAAACAGGCAAAAGACGCAATCCTCATTGACACGGATAGGTTGCCAAAAAATACTGTTATTGGTAAGATTCTTGAGTGCCTCGAACACGGCATTTTAGGCGATCCGCACTAATCCCAAATAAATAACCGAGTATTCCAGCCCCTATGAGTAGCCAACAAGACAAGTCCACTTTTGCAGAAGTTTTCAAACAGTGGGAAGAAAAGAAAAACGATGAAGCCGAAGTCCGTAAGGATCAGGTCGTAGACGGGAAGGTTGTCTCGGTAGATACCGATTTCGTCTATGTTGCCATCGAAGGGCTGAAACAAGAAGGGCGCATCGCTCGGGCTGAATTTGACGAAAAACCCGAATTGGGTAGCATTGTCACTGCGCTGGTTAAGCGAAAAGAATCCACCGATTCCGGCTGTATTCTTTCTAAAAAAGAAGCCGACCAAAGAAAAGGTTGGGAAGTCGTTAAGGACGCATTTAAGAATAATTACCAGGTCACCGGCCGTCTCGTTAACGAGATTAAGGGCAAAGGTTATATCGTAAACGTCGAGGGTTCGGAGCTTTTCTTACCGGCTTCGCAACTTAGCTATAAATTTTCCGACGGCGAAAATTACAAGGGCGTAGAACTCGATTTTAAAATTATCGAAGTCAACGAACGCACTCGTTCCGGAGTCGTTTCCCGGAAAAAACTTTTGGACGAAGTCAATAACGAAAAATGGGATGCACTCGTTCAGAAAATCAACGTAGGCGATAAGGTAAAAGCGGTAGTATCTAAGATCGCTAGCTTCGGCGTGTTCTGCGATTTGGAAGGAGTCGTCGGACTTCTTCGCCAGAAAGATATTTCATATAAAAAATTCGCTCCCTTTAAGCAATATTTCACTATAGGTCAGGAAGTAGAGCTCCAAGTCCTGGAAATGGACAAAGAGAACAACAAACTGGCACTCGGACTGAAACAGCTCTATGAAGATCCTTGGGTTTGGGCTCAACGATCCTTGGAAAAAGATATGGTTGTTCGCGGGACCGTCACTTCGCTTACCAATTTCGGAGCTTTCGTGGAATTGAAGGAAGGCTTGGAAGGTCTCATACATACTTCCGAGCTGACCTGGTCCAAAAAACCGCCGCATCCGAAAGATCTGCTTAAAAAGGGGCAAGAGGTCGAAGCACTCATTCTGGATATCGATTTCGAGAACAGAAGACTTTCTTTGGGATTGAAGCAACTTCAGCCCAACCCTTGGGATACTCTCGGTCCGGAAGTTCGCGTGGGGAATTCCTTAACCGGTAAAATAACCGGGATCACTAAGTACGGCGCCTTTGTAGAAGTCGAAAACGGAATCGAAGGTTTGATTCATATCAGCGATATCACTTGGGACGAAAAACAAAAGAACCCGACCTCCTTATTGAAAAAGGGAGAAGAGGTTAAATACGTAATCCTTGATATCAACTTCGACGCTCAAAGAATTTCCTGCGGACTCAAGCAATTGCAAGAGCACCCGTACGATTCTTTACGCAATCGATACCCGGTCGGATGCGTGGTCGAAGGAAAGATTAAGAGTATCGTCGACTTCGGAATGTTTGTGGAGATCGAACCCGGCTTTGAAGGTCTTGTTCATATTTCCGAAATTCCCGGCGGAAAAGATAGTAATCTTCAAGAAACCTATAAGCCGGGCGATATCGTTAAATGCGCGGTCGTTAAGATCGACTCCAAGAATAAGAAGATTTCCCTTTCTATTAAGGATTTCGACAAGGCATTAGAGCGGGAAGAGATGGCAAAATATCTCAAAACTTCCGATGCGCCTTCCCGCGAAAGTCTCGGTAGCTTTATTAACTCCTCTTTGAAGTGAGGGGAGATTTCGGAAGACTTCCATGAAACGCTTCGAACCAAAGAACGTTAAATCATCCGTGCAGGTGAACGTGGATCCGTATGCCGATTTGAAGGGCGCAGAGAGAGCGTTTACTATTTTCTTCGCGAAAGTGGGTGAATATCGGAAGCAGGTTTTGGTAGGGGTCATCGTTTTGGTTCTCACCACGATCGCAGTAGTAGGTTGGAACGAATACCGCGCCGACCAATTCCGCAAAGGAACTCTGGCGATCGAAGGTTTGGAAAAGAAATTTCTACTGGATCCTACCATCGATCTAGCGGATAAGATTAAGCAATACGAAGAAGTCGCGTCGACGTATCATTCCAAATCTTTAAACATTCGCCTCTCCAAAACTCTCGGCGATTTATATGCGCGCAACGGAGAATTTTCGAAGGCCGCTACCAAATTGGAATGGGCCGGAAAGGAAATCGACGATCTCCCCGAGCTTAAGGCGTACTTTTTCTATATAGCGGGCAATTATCGCGAAAGCGGAAATCAATTTCCCGAGGCGGAAAGCGACTACGATACCGCCGTTTCGCTTTTAAATAATCGCAGGAATGTCGCAGGATTTTATTCCTGGAGTCTCTACCAATCTGCTCGCTTAAAAGCCAAGAACGGTAAAAAGGCGGAAGCAAAAGAGAATCTCCGTAAGGTGCTGGAGCAGGAAATTTCCTCTCCTTCCGATGAATATAAATCCGTTCGCGAACTTTCTACTTATCTTTTAGTAAAATTGAATCAAGGATCTTGATATGCTGACTCTGGCGCTTCCGAAAGGGCGACTCGCAGAGGAGAGTATCGAGCTTATGATTTCTAAGGGTTGGCTGGAAGGCCGCCCCGATCCGGATTCCAAAGAACTGATTTACAAGGATGCAAAGGGGAAGGTGAGAATTCTTCTCGTTCGCTCCCAAGATGTGGCGACGTACGTGGAACAAAACTCGGCGGATGCCGGTATTGTAGGTTGGGACGTGTTGAAAGAGGGTGGATACGACCTTCTTTTACCCTTGGATCTCGGTATCGGAAAATGCAGATTATCCGTGGCCGCTCCTCAAGGTTGGAATCTCAGCTCGGGCGGGCGTAAGGTTCGTGTGGCGACAAAGTATCCGAATATCGCCAGGGATTTTTTCCTATCAAAAGGGATCAGTTGCGAAGTTATTAAACTGTATGGAAGCATAGAACTTGCTCCTTTAGTCGGCTTATCGGATTGCATTGTCGATCTGGTATCCACCGGGAGTACATTACGTGCGAATAATTTGAAAGAAATCGAGACAATTCTAGAATCCACGGCAAGACTGGTATTTAACCGCTCTTCCTTGTATTCCAAGCGGCAGGAAGCCGGCGAATTTCTGGATTCCTTTGTATAGTTTGAAAAACGGTTGTATAAACGCCGTCAAAAAAAATCATAGTCGTAAAACGACCTTATCTAATAGAGAAGAACAATGGCAGTTCCTAAGAGACGAAAATCTAAATCCAAAGTAAGGATGAAACGGGCCCATCATGCGATCGGCAAGCCGAACCTGGTCCCCTGTCCGAACTGCAATTCTTTCCGCCCACCGCATAGAATTTGTCCCGTTTGCGGTTTCTACAAAGACCGCGTAGTTCTGGAGCCTAAAGTTAGGAAGCCTAACGAAGAGACCTAATTTTCCTATGGCGCCTTTTAAAACCGGCGACCGGATAGGAGCCAATCTCCATATAGTTTCTGTTCCCGCATTCCGTGGGAAGTTTTCCAACCGACCGTTCTCAATCCTTGAGAGCGGTCTGCCAACCGGCCTTTAAGGTTTCCTATGTGGGTCGCCGTCGATGCGATGAGCGGCGATTACGGTCCGGATCGGATCGTGGAAGGTGCCGTAGTCGCGGTTAACGAAGACAAGTGTAACGTAGTTCTCGTAGGAAAAGAAGAAGAGATCAGTGAAATTCTTTTGAAGTACGAGTATGATACGGAACGGATTCGTATCATACATGCCGGTGAAATTATCGAAATGCAGGATTCTCCTTCCATAGCAGTCAGGGCGATGCAGGACTCTTCTGTCGTCCAAGCCGCGCAATTGGTCGCGGATAAAAGCTGCGTCGGTATGTTTTCTCCGGGAAATACCGGAGCGACGATGGCTTCGGCTCTTCTTTATTTGGGACGAATTCCCGGAGTTCTGCGCCCACCGATTGCAGCCCCGATTCCAAGAGAGAAAGGACCTCCCACATTACTCGTAGACGCGGGCGCCAACGTCGATTGTAAGCCGGAATACTTGGCGCAGTTTGCAGTCATGGGCGAAATCTATTCTCGTCTTATCTTCAATATTCCTAGACCGAAAGTAGGTCTGCTTTCCAACGGAGAAGAGGACAAGAAAGGAAATTCAGTCACACAGAAGGCGTTTGAGTTATTACGAAAACTGCCGATCGAATTTGTAGGGAATGTAGAAGGCCGAGATCTTTATGGGGGCGGTAGAGAAGTGGACGTAGTCGTTTGCGACGGCTTTGTAGGCAATATCGTCTTGAAAGCAACGGAAGGATTATCCAAATCGATCTTCAATGTCCTGCGCGAGAGCATCGCGCAATCCAGTTTGGCTCAGACCGGGGCGCTCCTCTTAAAACCCACTTTTACGGCGATTAAGAAAAGATTGGATTACGCGGAATACGGGGGAGCCTTATTATTAGGCGTCGACGGAACCTGTCTGATCGGTCATGGCTCGTCCAATGCGCAGGCGGTTAGAAGCGCGATTCGAGTCGTAGTAGAATGCGCAAAACGAGACGTAAATCATAGAATCACCCAAGACATTAAAAAATACAATATTTGATTCTCCTCTTAGAAGACGGGACTTTTCCCGTTTTTCCGTTCCTTCTTTATGATATTTGAATGATGCTTCTCTGCAAAACACCCTTGACCCCTCGGAAGCCGAAAATACGCTAACCGCAGAATCTGGTGAGGAAAGAAACCAATGATTGATCTGAAAGGCAAAAACGCCATTATTACCGGGTCTGCCCGTGGAATTGGGAAAGCAACCGCTCTTAAACTGGCTCAAGCCGGTGCAAATGTTGTAATTGCAGATTTAAACGAAGAAGCGAGCAAGGCTACTGCGGCCGAAATCGCAAAAGCTACTGGCGTAAAAGCGATCGGAATTTCCGTCAATGTTGCCAATGTCGAATCCGCACACGCGGGTGTTCAAGCGACTGTGGACGCATTCGGTTCCGTGGATATTCTCGTAAATAACGCGGGAATTACCAAAGATACCTTGCTTCTTAGAATGAAGCAAGAGCAATGGGATGCCGTGATTGCCGTTAACCTTACGGGAACTTTCAACTGCACACAGGCCGCAATTAAGTTCATGGCAAAGAACCCGAACGGGGGATCGATTATCAATCTCTCCTCGATCGCCGGAGTGAACGGCAATATCGGCCAAACCAATTATTCCGCCTCGAAAGCGGGGGTAATCGGATTTACTAAAGCCGTAGCATTGGAAATGGCCTCCCGTAAAATTCGCTGTAATGCGATCGCTCCGGGCTTCATTCATACGGAAATGACCGACGCGATTCCTGAAAAGCTCCGCCTGGCGATGATTGCTGCCATCCCTTTGAAACGTGCGGGACAACCGGAAGATATCGCGAATACGATCGCTTTTCTTGCATCGGATATTTCTTCCTTTATCACCGGACAGGTGATCGAAGTAAATGGCGGGGGATTTCTACCGGGAGCGCAAGCGTAAGAAAAACGAAGCGTTTTCGACTACGAAATCGTACCCGAAAGCCCGGTTTTTTCCGGGCTTTTTCGTTTTTATACAGAATACACGGCGAACGCCGTTAGAATGTCTCTATCTATGTGCGAGTTTCTCCTAGCGTTCGTTCGAAAGAAGAGTTTCATTGCGAATTTTGAATGAAATCAAGTTCGTATTTTCGATTTTAGTTTGGTTTTCCAAGTTAGAATTCCGGAATAAAATAAGTTTCTCATTTTATTGAAAGAAACTTTGAGTCAATGTGACTTTTCACTTACGAAATTTTTTCCTCGGATTTTTCTTTTCCAACGGGTTTTTTTCGGAATCTAATCCGTTAACGCTTGCCAAAACTTTCCAGATAAAAATGTTTAAAAATCGGTGGATGAATTAATCCCCAGTTCTAAACCTAACTAAAACTTACATACCACTTCGGTGGTACGGAGGAAACAAATGGCAGATTTCGAAAAGATAAAGTCCATCATCGTTGAGCAACTCGGAGTCGACGAATCCGAAGTCACTCCCGAAGCGCACTTCATCGATGACCTTGGAGCAGACTCCCTTGATACCGTTGAGCTAGTAATGGCTCTTGAAGAGGAGTTCGGTGTTGAAATTTCCGACGAGGATGCTGAAAAGATCCAAACCGTCGGAGACGTTATCAAATTCATCGACGCTCTTAAGTCCTAATTTGACTAGATTTCCGGGTTCTTACGGGAACTCGGAATTCTCTTTTTTTCTTTCTTTTATCAAACTCCTTTGATAAAAAAAAATCCACCTTCTAAAACGAAACTTAACAAGCTCGAAAGGCTGAAAGGCCTGACAATATTATGCGATTCCTTGGGAATCCGTTTTAAGAAAACGGAACTGCTAGAACTCGCATTCGTACATAGTTCCTATCAAAACGAAAGTTCGGAATATGAAGAAGATAATGAGCGCCTCGAATTTCTGGGCGATTCCGTATTGGGATTAGTAGTCGCTCGCTTTCTGTACGGAAAGCATCCGAATGCGACCGAAGGAGAACTCTCCAGGCTTAAATCCAAATTAGTTTCCACCGCCGTTCTAAACATAGTCAGCAATCATTTAAAATTATCCGATTACGTCTTATTAGGAAAAGGAGAAGGGCAGGGCTCCAGTCAAAAGAAATTAAGCGCGAACCTCTTCGAGTCCCTTATCGGAGCGATTTATCTGGATCAGGGACTCGAGATTGCGGAAAAAATAATTCTGAATCATTTAATAGCATTTGCGGAAAATCCCGAAAAGATGGAATCTGTAAAGGACTTCAAGACCCTTCTCCAGGAAACGTGCCAAAGGAAGTTTAAACTACTGCCTACCTACAGATTGATTCAAGAATCCGGACCGGATCACGCTAAGACGTTTCTCGTTAGTGTCAGAATTCGGGACAGATACGAGGCAGAGGGAACCGGGCGAAATAAGAAGTTTGCGGAACAAGATGCAGCTCGTAAAATGCTGAAGGTCCTCGGAATAAAGGACTGATACAGAAATTCGGATGGAATTCTTCTTTAAGAAAAAAGGCTTACGAGTACGGGTCGCTGCGTTGATCCGGAATAGACAGGGAGAGATCCTACTTTTACAGCAGAAGAAAAAGGATTCGTACTATTGGTTATTGCCCGGAGGCGGAATCGAATTCGGGGAGAGTGCGGAAGAAGCGTTGATAAGAGAACTGAAGGAAGAGCTTTCGCTAGACGTCACTTCGGCTACTTTTCTATTTCTGAACGAATCCATAGATCCGAAAGGAAATCGTCACCTAATACAATTGGTCTTTTTAACGAAGGTGAAAAAATTGGATCCGGAAATGAATCTAAAGGAAAAGGCGATTACCGGATTCGGATATTTTCCCGTAGCAGCCATTAAGGAAATGGATATTCGACCCGACATTAAATCCTATCTTTCGTCGGCAAAGTTTAAACCGGCACCGCATCTTAAAAGTCAATGGGTGTACGATAAATGAATCCGATCCGGGAAATTAGAATTAAGACTTCCTCGAAGGAATATCCGATTATTTTGAATCGGGATTTCAAAGGTTTAGCCGGATCGATTTTGAATATTAAAGGAATCTCTTCCGTTTTCATAATAACGGAACGAAAGCTTGCCGGTCTCTTTTCCAAATTTTACAATCAAGAGTTGCAGACTATCCATTTGCCCGTGCATGAGATCTACATTAGAGGCGGAGAAAAGAATAAGCATATCGGGCGAACCGCGGAGGTTTATAATCAATTAATCCGTTCGGGAGCGGATCGTAAAAGTTTGATACTCGCTGTCGGCGGTGGAGTCGTCGGGGACTTTGCGGGATTTATCGCATCCACATTCTTACGAGGTGTCCGATTCGCCCAGGTTCCTACTAGTTTATTGGCCTGTGTGGATTCCTCCGTCGGCGGAAAGGTCGCCGTTAACGCCGACCTTGGTAAGAATATGATCGGTTCGTTTTATCAACCCGAATTCGTATTCGCTCCATTCTCGGCTTTATCCACCCTTCCTAGAAAGGAATGGAGATGCGGTATGGCGGAAATCGTAAAGCATTCCCTCTTAGAGGGTGGCGAGTATTTAGAAAAGGTTAAAAATCACGGGTCGGAAATATACGATCACGAATCTCCGGTTCTTCATGACTTCATCGCTGACTCAGTACGGTTTAAAGCCAAGGTAGTCGGACAGGACGAGAGGGAAACAGGATTGCGTAAAACGTTAAATTTAGGTCATACGACGGCTCACGCGATCGAATCTCTAACTAAGTACAGAAAGTACTCGCACGGGGAAGCCGTTTCCATCGGTCTACTCACCGCTATGATCCTATCGACCGAAAAGGAAGGTCTAGATATTTCTTTTATCGATTTCGTTAAGAGTATTTTGCAAAAATATGATTTGCCGTACCGGGATCAAAGTAAATCCAAACTGGTCGCGCTTCATACGCTGCATGATAAAAAGAACGTAGGCAATTCGGTCCGGTTCGTTTTGTTGAAATCTCCTGGCGAGCCGGTTTGGGATATACCTATCGCTCTCGGGGAAATTGCCGAAGCTTTTCGCAAGCAAAAGAAGTTATAAAAAGGCATTCCCGCTCGGACTAGATTAACCTTGATCGAAAGATCCTATATCGGTTAAATTGTCACTCTTGGATTATGGAAGAAATTTTAGAGTTAATTAATCCGTTCCATTTGTTGAAATTAAAGGACCGCTCCATTTCTCAGGAGTTCGTCTTGGTTGTTTATTTCATTCTTTCTCTTATCGTAATATATAAGAGTTTTGTCCTATTATTCGACCGGATAAAGCCGCCCACGGACGCCTCCGCACAATATAACCGGAGAAGATTGACACGGATATCTTTCGTAGTAGTAGGCGCGATTTCCCTCCTTCCCATCATTTTTTCCGGGTTATCCTATCTTCCTACGGTGATGGGACTCGCGGGAGCGGGTATCGTCATCTCCTTAAAAGATATTACTTTGAATTATGTGGGTTGGTTTCTGATTCACGGAAGTAACGGGTTCGAAGTCGGGGATCGAATCGAATTGGACGGAATAAAGGGAGATGTGGTCAATATAGGTCTCAATCGGTTTACTTTAATGGAACTCAGTCCGGATCCGAAGTCCGAGCAATCGACGAACCGACTTGTCCATATTCCGAACCATTCGGTGATTTTGCATAAGGTTTACGTAGTTAAAGAAAAAATGGGATTCGTTTGGGACGAGTTCAAGGTAAAAATCCCTCACGGCGCGAATTGGCAAAATGCGGAAACGATTTTAAACTCTATCATTAAAAACGAATCCATCATCGATCGACATCAGATCGATTATACGGCTCGAGAACTCTCTAAGAACTACCTGGTCCGTTTGGGGATCACTACTCCGATCGTTTATATCTGCGCCGAAGAAGGCGGGGTCTTATTTTCTCTCCGCTATCTGACTCATATTAAGGAAAAGCGAAACCAAAGGGCCAATATCTCCAGGGAAATACTTAAAGAATTCGGAAACGCGCAGATCCCTTTCGTATAAGAGATTTCCCTTTTTTAAAGTCGGATAAAAAATTTCTCCGGGAAATCGGATTCATTTTATCGTATTTTATAAATTTGTAAAAAATCAACCGACTTCGCCTGTCCTCCGGGAGCTCCCGAAAGGATCACGACGATATCTCCCTGCCCGAGCATTCCGTCTTCGGCCAATTTCGTTTCCATGTGACGGATCATATCCTGAAACGTGTCCATGAAAGGCATGACGTAAGGTTGCACACCCCTGTACAACTTCATTTTTCGAGCGGTGGCGAGATATGGAGTGAAGGAAAGAATAGGAACCTTCGGTCTCATCTCGGAAGTGATTAACGCCGAATAACCGCTCCTGGTAAAATTAACGATCGCTTTTGCGCGGATGTCATGGGCGATTTCTCTAGCTGCGGAGCCCAAGGCGGCTCTTTCGACTTCCAACTCGGATTTTTTTAGATTCCAGTGGATCTCGTAAATTCGATCGATATTCTCCGCTTCTCTTAATATTTTTGCCATCATCTCGGCGGATTCAACCGGATATTTTCCGCTCGCGGATTCGCCGGATAGCATAACGGCATCCGTACCGTCCATGACCGCGTTTGCAACGTCGCTCGCTTCCGCTCTGGTGGGTCTCGGATTCTCCACCATCGATTCCAACATTTGGGTCGCGGTTATGACCGGTTTTCCGGCGCGATTGGCTTTAAAGATTAATTCTTTCTGTAGAACGGGAACTCTTTCGGTTTCCACTTCTACTCCGAGATCGCCTCGGGCGATCATGATTCCGTCGGCAGCGTCGATAATTTCGTCGATATTTCGAATCGCTTCCGGTCGTTCTATTTTTGCGATAAGCCCGGTTAGGGTCCCTCTCATCATTTCACGAGCCATCTCTAGGTCGCTAGCGCGACGAACGAAGCTCAATGCGACGTAATCCACTCCGAGGCTAAGAGCGAATTTCAAATCGGATAGATCTTTTTCGGAGAGTGCAGGAGCCGAGATGGGAGTTCCCGGCAAATTGATTCCTTTGTTGCTTTTTAAGACGCCTCCGATTAAAACCTTTAAAACGGCTTCGGAGTCGGTTTTCGAATCCACTTCCAAAACCAATTTCCCGTCGTCGACCAGAAGTTTGTCGCCTACTCTTAGGTCTTCGATTAAAGTGGGAAAGGTTGTGCCGATAGCTTCCGCGTCTCCTAAGTAATCCGGATCTGCGAGTAAGCGAATCGTTTTACCTTTTTCCAATTCGACCTGGGGTGCGCGCAGTTTTCCGGTTCGAATTTTGGGTCCTTGCAGATCCGCCATGATTCCGAGTGGAACTCCCGATTCGGATTCGCATTTTCGAAGTTTTTCGAAGATTTTTTTGTGATCTTCATGTGTGCTATGGGAAAAGTTCATTCTCGCGATGTCCATTCCCGCCCGCAATAGAGAAGTGATGATAGACTCTTCGGAGGAGGAAGGACCGATGGTGCATACGATTTTTGTTTTCTTTTCCGGGCTAAACATGAACAGGAACCTCCGAGATGTTGGACGTATATAAGACCGCGATTTCCTTCTTTACGGGGCGAAACGGAAGGGTAAGCTTGGGAAAAAAAAGGCTATCGCCCTTGCGACAAAAGTTAGAACGGATCGCTCTCATTTACCATCCGGAATATAATATGGACTTGGGCGCCCATGTATTCCCTGCCCGTAAGTACGGAATGATATACAACCTAGTCAAGGAAGATCCGAAACTTTCCGGTTTAGTCGCTTTACAACCGGCCCCCGTGGGAGTCGAGGAACTCAGTTTGGTTCACACTCCGGAATTTCTTTCCGACTTTATGAATCTTCGTTATACCGATCGAACCATGTATTCGGAGTTGCCTTTGAACAAGGAAATCGTTCGCAGTTTTTGCTTGGGTGTGGGAGGAACGATTCTTGCGACGGAGACTACCGAAAATTACAAATATGTGTATCATATCGGCGGAGGATTTCATCACAGCATGCCCGATCGAGCCGAGGGATTTTGTTATCTGAACGACGCAGCAGTCGCAACTAAATTATATCTTCAGAAATATCCGGATAAGAAGGTTCTGTATATAGATCTGGACTTGCATCAAGGAAACGGGAATGCTAAGGTTTTTAAGGACGATCCTGCGGTTTGGACATTTTCGATGCATCAGGAACAACTGTATCCGAAGAAGGAGCGTTCAAGCCTTGATATTCCTTTGGAAAACGGAACGGGCGACAAAACCTATTTAAAGGCCTTGGTAGAGGGACTAGATAAGGTTCGCGCTAATTTTATGCCGGACTTAATTTATTATTTTGCAGGAGCGGACCCGTTCGAAGACGATTCGCTCGGTGATTTAAAATTAACTTTCGAAGGTCTTAAAAAGCGGGATAAGATCGTAAAGGAATTTGCCGATTCTCTAGATGTTCCGGTAGTCGTTCTTCCTGCGGGAGGCTACGCGAGAAATTTTCATGATACCGTCAGGATTCATTTTAATACCATTCGGGTATTCGCCTCTCTGATTTAATAATGAGTATTTTTTCAAATTCTGATAAATCCGGTGCCGGTGAAAATTATATAGATCCGGAAGCACTGGGCTTAATCGACATTAATCGGGAATTTAAAACCCATCTCGGAATAGAGGATACTCTCTTTAACCGTTTTTCAAAAGAGGAAGTCGCCGAACTTTTGGCGGAAAGCGGGATGTTCGAGATGCTAGCGTTTCGAGGATTCGATAAAACGAATCTGGAGATTCAGGGAATTTCCGAAGTAGACAACAGGATTTATATAAAAACGCCGAACAATGCCGTTTTGGTTCACATGCGTCTGAAGTTTTCCGACTTTCTTTTTAAGAAAGTCGGCGAGGCTTTTCCGATGGTCTATATCGATTGGCTATTGAGCCAAAACGTTCGTTTAGGAAAATTAAAGGAAAAGAAACGATTATTCGAAGGCCAAGAATATCCCGGCCTGAATGTGATGAACGAGATCACCATTTTTATTCGTCTACTCGCTAGTAAGATAGGCGCAGCGGGTGCGTTCAATATTCCGGAATATTTTCACGATGCGGTCCTCTTCCATAAAAACTTTCGGTACCTCAATCCGGAAAAAGAAGGGGAATTCAGAGCGTTACTCCGTTCGTTTCGAAAGGAAAATCTTCGTTCTCTTTCCGCCGCGATTCACTCGGGGCAAATAATGGATGATACCACCTCGGATGTTTATAAATGGACATACGGCGAAATGGTATCCTGCATAAATACGTATTTAGAAAAATCCTTGTTTGACGAAGAATATGATTCTACCGTTGCCAAGATTTCCAAGTCCAAGGCGTTTTCCAGGATCAAAAAATGACATCACTTTCCATAAAGCCTGAAATCTTAATCATCGACGACGATCGTGATGTAGGCGAGGCGCTTGAAATTTTGCTTCAAAAGCTAGGATATAACTCGACTTTTTTTGATTCGGTAGATCGAGGAAAGGAATATTTCGAGAAAGAAGCGAACCCGATCGTATTTCTCGATATTCACATGCCTCATACGAGCGGGTTGGACGTCCTACCATATTTCAAAAACCTGAATCCGGCAACGCAGGTGATCATGATGACCGGCGAGAGGGATATTAATAACGTAGTCACTTCTCTCACTCATAAGGCCTCGGATTTTCTTTTAAAACCGTTCTCCCTGCAAACGGTCAGGATTGCCGTTCAGAGAGCTTTAGATTATTATACTTTGCTAAAAGAGCAGCAGGCGAGGGAGGAGAGTATTTTGCGCGACCTTCGTCTCGCCTCTAAGATTCAGCGAAAAATTCTGTCCGTTCCCGACTTTTCTCCTTATAAGGTGTTGGTCGATAATACTCCGGCGTCCTTTGTAAGCGGCGATTTTTACGTTCTCTCTAAATCTAACGGAACCGTTTTGGCTTTGTTAGGCGATATCGAAGATCACGGGGTAACGTCCGGACTGATCGGGCTGTTGATGACGAGCATTGCAAGGGAAGCGTATAAGGAAAAGGATGATCCGTCGCATGTACTCCGCAGAATGAACGAGGAACTTTCGACGGAAATCGGAACTCATAGTTTGACCGCGGCTGTCGTAGTAATAAAGCCGGAGAAGAAGAGACTCCTTTATGCGAGAGGAGGACATCCTTTTCCCGTTTTATATAGGAAGGAAGGAATGCTTCTTTTAAAGGAAAAGTCCGGTCAGTTGTTGGGAATCATGGACCAGCTCGAATTTGAGGCGCACGAGGTTCCCTTTCAGAGTGGTGATATATTATTTTTGTACAGCGACGGGTTATTGAACAATCTTTCCAGTCCGCTTTTTTCGGAACTAGACGAATTACGCAAAAAGGATCGCCCGATCGAAGAGCTTGAGGAAGCCATTCGCGTCTATTCGAAGGCAGCATTGCCGACCCGTGAATTTCGCGACGACTCGAGCTACATGCTGATTCAACTATAGATCCGAATGCTTCGGATTTTTATGGACGATTGTCGGTCTTATCGGACTCCGAATCCGTAGGTGTCGCTTTCGGAGTTTCTTTCGGGGAGACTTTCGGAAAAGAGCCTTTTCTAATATTAAAGAAGGCCAGCTCGGGGAGGGAGAAAAACGCGGATTGAAATCCGCTTTTGAGACGCTTTCCTCCGTCAAAGGGGAGGGTAAAAACGCCGAAGATCCCGTTGCCCAGACCGTATCCGATGTTAGCAATTCCGTAAATCGGCCGGACAAAGAATACGTCATCGGTGAAGAAAAGAAAACTAGAATCTTCCGGGTTGGACTCGTAAATCGTGGAACTTACGGTGTTCGATTCGCGGAGTGACACTAGTAAGGAGGATTCGGTCCGGCTCATGAATTCCAGCCTACGTTTCCTATAGGAGAGAACGGATTCCTCGGATCGGAAATTCCAATCGTTCTTTACGCGATTGTACGCGACGAAAGGAATAAAAGATAAGGAGCGCCTCGGGTTCACTTTTTGTCCCAGCCACTTCGTATATTCCTCCCCGGATAGAATGGTTTCCAGGGAATCGAAAATTTCCGTAGTGCAATTTTTTCGGAGTATATGAAAGCGATATAAATATTTCAAGCTATTATAATATTCTTTTTCCCTTTCTTCGCTTGATCGCAGCGATTTTTTCAGTTCGGCCTCCTCCGGCAAAGGAAATGAGTAGGTTATTTTGGCCGGAAGCGTGGGTAAAAGTTTTTCGAAGGTATTGCGAACGGAGATTTTCCTGGTTAAGCCGGAGCGTAGTTCGAATGCCCGATTTTCCAAATCTTCCCATTTTCGATACTCTTCTTCGCTTAAATCCTGCAAGGAATTTAACGTTTCTCTAAAGTGGGTGGCGGCGGTATATAGCTCTTCGGAGGCTTTTTCGGCCAGTGCGATATTCTCTCGTATGTTTTCCTGGGAGACGGTATCGGCAAAAGGGGGAAAGGTAATTAAAAAATGAAGTTTTCCCGAATTCAAACTTTCTTCGATAGCGAGTATCCTTGCAAGAGATACCAAAGCCGGATAACCCCAATCTAGACTATCCTCGCGGAGAGACGCTAGTAGCGACACTATTAAACTTTCTTTAAGATCTTTCAATTGTTCCCTTTCTCGGTCGTTGATCGTTGCCGAAATCGGAGAAAAAGAAGCTTCCGTGTTCAAGCTTGACCCCGTTTCTACCGCATGCAGGAAAGATAATTTTTCTAATCTCACTAGAAACCAATCGGACGGTCCTCCGCCGTAAAAGGGATAGGTCTTCGGATCGACGGAAGGGTATCGCGGAAAGTCGGAGAATCTGCCTTCCTTCGCCGCTTGAAACAATTCCGATTTTATCTTCGAGCGAACCTTCCCCAGCCAAGAATTTCCTAATTCGGTTCTAAGACGTTCGGATAATTCCTTCGTTAATTCCGAGTCGGGAGTTTCCCGAAAATAACCCGACGCAGGAACGGACACTTTGCGATCCGCGGAGAGAATTTCCTTTAAGAATAAGGTATCCGATCGCATGGACTCCAAATTACTTAAGTGTTTAAATTGCTGAAGACTTAATCTGTCGAATCCGCTTCTTATTTTCTCCCATCCTTCGTTCGGTAGGGAAAATCGGACGATTTTACTGCTACGATTGGAATATACATTATAGGAATAGGAAAAACGTTCGTACGGTTCCCGAATGAGTCGGAAGATTTCGTCGGGATAATACTGAAAATGATAGATAGTATCGTCGATTCTTAGCGCGGAATGGCCGCCGCTCGATTGGCCGGTATTCGCATCTACATAAACGAAATCTAATAGATTCTCCGCCCTGACCGAAGGCGAAACGGATATATATGATAAAAGAAGAATGAAGAGGCGGCCTACAGGAATCGACCGCCTTTTGGAAACGGAAAATATCACCTTTTAGATGGAGGTATATCCTTTACGTAAAGCCTTTGCGACTTCCGGACGAGTGACGGAGAATTCTTCCGCAAAGCTATTGAATCGATCCGTTTCTACCCCCGCTTTTCTCATTCCGCGACCGATCGCTATATAGGTTACTTCGGAAGATCTCCAGTCGTTGATTCCGTTTTTGCGCGCCAGCGAAGCCAGGTCCGCCTCGAATTCCTCCGGTACCAATCCGTTATTTAGATGAATTGCGGTTAAGGTTTCCACATCTCTGCGAAACACTTTCTTTTCGCTTTTATCGTCGGAAGAAGACGAAGAGAATATAGAGGCCGAGATGGATGATACCGATTTGGAAAGACTTTGAACGGAATCGGATGCCTTAGAAACCGATTGCGATACGGACGCGAAAAAATCCAGGATAAAGCAGTTTTGTATCGTAAGCAGGGCCAAGACCATCGCGGCAATTCCTACGCTCTTACTTAATAATCTCATTCGTAATACCTCGTCTTTTCCTCGAGCTATTTCACGAGGAAGAAAGTTTGTGACACGCAGGACCAATCCTAAGTTTTTTTTACCCGACCGTCAACCGAGTTTTCCCGACGAAAGTACCACCGACTCCCAGGCTCCCAACCGAATCTTCAGAATCTTTTTTCGAGGTTCGATTTCCAGGGACTCGACGATTTGTCCCGTCCAATAATCGATCGTGTTTTTCTTCTCCCAAGGAAATGTAAGATTCAATTCTATTTCGCGACTTGTATCGCTCGGATTCCAGATGCCGAGAAACCCGGCCGGGTTATACAGAGCGCTCGGAAAGAATTCGGAACCGATTCCGATGGGGAGGGGAGTCTTATTTCTACATTTACTTTGCAGATATAGGGTCTTTTTTAGAAGGTCTTCCCTTTCCTGAGTCAATAAAGCGATCTCGTCCGAAACGAAAAGCATGCCGCCTGAAACGCCCATTACGCTCGCCATAATCTTAGTTTGGGCGGCAGTCATTTTATTTTTCTTATCCCGAACCAGTAGACAATCCGGGTCATTGAACCAAAGCGTCCTGTGCATGGAAGATCGAGTAATGTCGTTTATCAATGCTCGTTCCGTGCAAAGAGCGTTTCTATCATTCGCAAAAATTCGTTTCTTTTCGCGACCCCAAAAAGGAGCCACGTCGCAGGAAATTCTCATCGCGTCGAAAAGTCCGATGGAGGGAAGGATCGGCGCTCCGCACCCGAGCAAAAATACGTCTTTTCCGGCGGCCTTTCGGATCAGTTTAATCGCCTCGATATAACGTGTGTGAGGCGATTCGCTCCGATCGTAGGTCCAGCCGGGCAGAAGCGCGGAATATAAAAAATCCAATTTTAAATATTCATATCCGTATTCCTTTACGATCGTTCGGATCACGTGGGTTAAGAATTCCTTAGAAGCAGGATGCGAGACGTCCAAAGTATAAGTAAAATCGATACCCCAGAGAGGATTCCAAAGGGCCGGAACAGGGTTCCCATCCCGATCTTTTAGGACCGCTTCCGGGTACTTTTGGAAAAATTTGGATTTCTTTCTAACTAAAAACGGAGCCAGCCAAATTCCGGGAGTGAATTTCTCCGATTTGATCGCGTCCGCAATCAGTTTCATTCCTCCCGGAAACCGTTCGTTCGTTTCCAGCCAGTCCCCGATCTCGGTCTGATATCCGTCGTCGATCTGAAATACTTTTACTCCGAAATTCTTGGTTCTAAGCGCTTTCAGGTTTTTTAATATAATCTTTTCCGAAATTTTCGTGTAATAGTGGTACCAGGAGCACCAGCCGGTCGGAACGGGAATCTGAGGAAGCTTTACCTTGAAATTTCTACCCAATTCGGAGAAATAATTTTTAAGAAATACCGATTCGTCTCCTTTGAATTTTACGACCCGTACCGGCGTCAAAGCGAGTTTATTTCCTTTGAAATCTTCGTATCTGAAAATATCATAGATGGCGATCACCTCGGACTTTAGGCCTTTTCGATCGGAATTCCCCAGTAAGCGTTCCTTTGAGCGAATCCTAAATTTCACCCCTTCCTGTCCTTTGCCGATCACGCCCGCGAAATAGTTCTGCTCCGCTCCTTTGGAAAGGGCTAAAATGAATCCTTCCGAAATCCAATCCTCCGAGATTCCGGAATGGGATGAGTAGATGTTTTCTTGGGAGTATTGCAAGAACGCCAATTTAGGAGATTCGTAGGGCTCTTTCCAATCCTGGCTCGCGGAAAGACTCCAAGACTGGTATCCATGAACGAAAATTCTTCCGTCCTTCAATCCATGTTCCGGAAGTTCGATTTCGAGAGTTAATAGTTCGAGACCGGCCTGAGGACGTCGATCTGCCACCCAGTCTAGTTGAGGAAAATACGTATATTTCTCCGCCGTTTTTTGGAGTTTCAGAGATAAGCGGTACGTTCCACAATCACTGATCGCCTCTTTCGATCCTGAGGAAAATTCGAATCTAGAAATCGATTGCTTCTCGTAAATTCTCGTACGCAAAATGGCGTTCATCTTTGATCCCGGTATCTTATTTTTTATCGCAATATGTAATCCTTCCGTTCCGGATTTCGGTAGCATAGACTCGAAAATTCGGCAAAAGAAAGGACACTCGACGAAAACATGGACGATAGTTTCCTAAATCCGGCTGCAGAAAAGGAAAAAAACGGAGTTCTGCCAGGATCTTTTGCGAACCCGATCCAAGTATCTTCAAACGGAAATTTTCCCGGAAGAGGAGGTTTCTCATGTTGAGAACTTTACTGGCTTTAGGCGGGATACGCCGTAAGTTTGGTTTTATGGCATCTAATCGTTCCCCTATTAAACCGGACCTGTTTCCCGGAGATCTCTCCGAAGAGAGATTGAACGAATATCTGACCGACGACCGTCTCGCGGTGGATTGTGAAATGATGGGACTGAATCCTCGTCGAGACAGATTATGCGTGGTTCAAATATGCGATTCCCGTAATCGAGTCAGCCTCGTGCAGATTCTTCCGGAGCAAAAAGAGGCTCCTCGCCTAAAGCGTTTATTCGAAAATTCGGATATTATAAAGGTGTTTCATTTCGCGAGAATGGATACGTTATTTTTGCGCTATAGACTCGGTATAGAAACGAAAGGTATTTTTTGCACGAAGATCGCGTCCAAGCTAGCGAGAACATACACCGATAGGCACGGACTCAAGGATATCATTCGGGAATTTTTCGACGAAATCTTGGATAAAAAAAATCAATCTTCCGACTGGGGCGCCAAGATCCTGACCAAAGACCAGATCGAATACGCTTCCGGAGACGTGCTCTTTCTCATTTCCTTGGAACAGAAATTAACGCAAATCTTATTGAGAGAAGGTCGCCTGGATCTCGCGCAGGAATGCTTTGCCTGTCTTTCCGTCTTTAACCAATTGGATTGGTTGGAAATGGAGAATTTATTCGAACATTGAAAAAGAAAGCGATAAAACTTTTTCTTTGCCAGTCCTGCGGGCAAGATTACCCGCGATGGGCCGGAAAATGCGATTCTTGCGGAAAATGGAATACGATTATCGAAGAGTCGGGCGGGGATCGTTTTTCTTCTTCTCCGGCTTTTCGAAAGAACGCGGCATACAAACCTCCGATTCCGATAGCCTCCGTTCCTTCGGAGGATACGGAGAGGATTCTCACGGGATTATCCGAATTGGATTTGGTATTGGGCGGCGGACTCGTTCCGGGAAGTTTAGTCTTGATCGGAGGCGAGCCCGGTGTAGGAAAGTCCACTCTGATTTTGGAAATCAGCAGGAAACTCTCCGAACAAGGTCGCAAACTGTTGTATATCTCCGGAGAGGAATCCGCCTCTCAAGTGGGATTAAGAGCCGCAAGAATGTCTGTCCTTTCTCCAAATCTTTTACTTTCTTCCGAAACATACGTGGAAAACGTATCGGCCATGATCGAGGACACGGAACCTGATTTGGTTTTCGTGGATTCCATCCAAACCTTGACTCGCGAGGCGTTGCCGAATCAGGCCGGGACCGTCACCCAATTGCGCGAATGCACGCAGGTATTATTGGAGACTGCTAAGCGAACCGGAATCCCGATCCTAATGACGGGGCATATCACGAAGGACGGCGCGATCGCGGGACCCAAAATTTTGGAACATTTGGTGGATACCGTCCTTTATTTCGAGGGAGACCGTCTGAATTATTTCAGACTTTTACGAGCCGTAAAAAATCGTTTCGGGGCCGTCGGGGATTTGGCAGTGTTCGAAATGCTGGGGACCGGACTTCGGGAGGTGAAGGATCGACACCATGTCTTTATCAGCTCCTTGACCGAAGGAAAAAGCGGGTCCGTGATCAGCGCGGTCCTGGAGGGGAGTCGGGCGTTGAGTGTGGAAGTTCAGGCGCTCGTGAGCCGGACGAATTATTCTCAGGCGAGACGGATGGCGGAAGGCCCGGATACTCGACGCGTCATTCTTTTGGCCGCAGTGATCGAAAAATATCTAGGCCATAAACTTTCGGAATGCGATATCTTCGGAAACCTGGCCGGAGGATTGCAAGTGGACGAACCCGCACTCGATCTCGCTATCTGTGCGTCCATTTTATCCAGCTATACGGAAAGACCGGTAAAATCGAGGGCTGCGGTCCTGGGAGAAGTCGGGCTTTCGGGAGAGGTTCGATCGGTCGGACAAATTTCTCTTCGCTTAAAGGAATTAAAGGGAATCGGAATGGAGATCGTGTACCTTCCCGAAGGAAATCTGGCCGAGATCGAAACGATTCCGGACCTGGTACTAGTCGGTATCAAATCGCTGTCGGAGTTAGAGGGATTGTTCCGGTGAACCTTCGTCTTACCGTGGTGAGTTTCTTCTCGCTCGCGGTTTTTCTAGTTTCTCGGACCGCTACGGCTCAGGACGGAGAAATCGATCCTCTACTCCGACAACCTTGGTTTGCGGATCAGGAAAAAAAAGAGGAACTGCTTTATAACAAATTACAGAGCGCTTTCCGACTCAGCGCGCATTATGTTTGGAAAACCGATTCGAGAGGCAGAAATTATCGATTTTACAAAGACGGGCGGGTAGAGTTCGTTATGGATCGGGATTGGAAGGAGGTTTTTCCTAAAACGGAGGAATTGGATTTGCATTATAGCGAGGCGGAGTCCTTGCGCAGGTACGCGAGCCCTTATGCCGCAATTCGTTTATTAAAGGGGATGGGGGTCTGTTACAACCTTCAGTACGGGAAATTAACTACGGAGAGCGGTAGAAAGGCTTCTTCTCTCCTGGGTCAGTACCTGGATTTTTATTCGCATAAAGAAAAGGAACTATCCCGATTAACCGATCCCTTCGGCTGCCTGCATGCAGGTAGACTTCGATTGCGAAGTACGGATTATGCGTATTCTTTGGATTTGGATCCGAATTTGCAGTATTTGTTTCCGGATGAGGATCGGGAATTTTCCGGAGAAGATTCCGATCTACGATGGCAGGTGCATCGCTTTTATAAAAATCTTCCCACGGAGGCACTTCCAAAAAATTGGGAAGGCGAGTACAGAAAAGGCAGCGAAGGTCTTTTATTTTTTCGTCCTGACCGCATTTTGTTTACGATCGGAACTTCCTTGCATTTTCATCCGATGATATTCGATGCAAAAAATTATTATATGCTTTGGGATGCGCTCCGCGGAATTAACGCGAGAACCATGCACGAATGGAACTATCTTCGAAAGAAAGAAAACGATATTTACAGAACGACTTTTACCGCAACGACTCCCGACGGTAGACGAACCAAGATGGTTATTTTAGAAAAATTCTATCTTCGTGGAAAGCGGGGGCTACTTTTTACCCTATCTTTTCCGGAGCAATATGAGCCGGAAGCCAAGAAAATCTGGGATAGATTTTCTTCCACAGTTGTCGTAGAATAAAATATCCGATTTCTAGGATCCGGGTGATCCGAAGGAACGATATTCGAATGATAGTTGGACTCATCAAAACATGGGACAAAAATCCTAGGCCGAAGCCCGAGCCCCCTTGGCGCTTATTAGGATTGGGCTTATTGTTTGTGAACGGGATGGCTGCCATTTTTTTGCCGATCGGCATTTTCGGATCCATCGTATCCGCGATTGCCCTGCTCGTTTTGCTTTTTCTACCCTTATTTTTTGCGGCATTAAAGCTGACGAAGATCTATGGAAATGCGGTTTTTTTTGCCTTATTTTTAGGATTTCTATCCGGACCTTTATCGACCCTATATTTGAGTCATTCATTCGGATATTTTTTAGGACTGCATTACCATGGCTCGACCGGGCCGGATACTCTGTCTGAATTTCCGGGAGTCAGAATTTATCGATTTTCCAATGCCCGATTTCTATATAAATACCGGACAAAAAAGACTTCCGTACTAGCATCCAAGGCCCCCGGCGCCATTCAAAAACCCCTGTATTTTCATGTAGTTCCCTGGGTATCCTCGGCTTGGAAAGAAGGGGACTCGATCCAAACCTGGGCCGCCTGTCCGGACTTAGCCGATTCGGTTTGCGATTGGGATGTACAAAATACGGGGGTAGGGGAGTCATTGTACGCTTCGGCCCTGTTTCCTTATTACTTGGAAGCGGTTGAAGAGTCTGCTAAGATCCATGGCCTTCGGGTTTCTCCAAAACCTAGAATTCTTTTACCACTCTCGGATCCGGAAGCCGCCTTGGTTCGAACCGGTCTGTACGGTATGTCCGGATTGATCGTACTGAATTATCTTTGGGTGGTCGGCGTGATTATCTGGAAAAGAAGAAACAGGGATTCGAATTCTTGAGTGGAGTCGGCCAATCTAAATTCGGAATTTGCATGGAAAATCGATCGGTTTTATGTAACATTCGACCAAATACGAGGGGGAAGAGAGGAATCTTGCGGATTTTTTAAAGAAAGGCTTAAAAAACTTTTTAGTTGGCTAATTTTGGAACTTAGGCTACCGATATTTATACACAGAGACGGGAAGGAGAATTTTATTTGGACGCCGAAATTCTGACCGAAAAGGTAGCCACTCAGAGCAAAAAGTTTCTGGTGGACCTAAAGCGGAATGAGAACGGATACTATCTAAAAGTTTCCGAGTGGTCCAATAGTAAAAAATCCTCGATTTTCATTCCAGCCGAAGGAATCGGCAGAATGATCGAAGTTCTTCGGAAGTTCCAAAGCCTCATTGAGGACGGAACGCTGGAAGAAATGGATTTCCCTCCGGCTCAGAATTAGTTAGGATTGCACTAAATCTTTTAGGAGAATTTCTCATGGGGAAAAAGATGTACCTTCTCGCCACAGTTCTCTTTTTCTTGGCCCTGACCGGAACTTCCGGACAGCAGACCGGGGGAAACCAGAACCAAGGCCAAAACCAACAGGCGGGAGCTCCGGATCCCCTCGAGAAGATCATTCTCGAAAACTTCGAGGAAGCCGAGGACTGGAGGGCTAGAGCCACTACTCCCCTGGGTGAAACGAAGACCCTAAAAATGGTCCAACGAGGTCTTATCAGAGACGTATTCGACGAGAATACCGTTCCGGATAACGGCGGCGATCAAATAGACAAGAATCATATTTTAGGAATCAAGACCTATTTCAACGACCGCGGATTCGATAGAGTGGAAGTATTTCCACCTCATGAATACGTGATTAAGGGAAAAGCACGCCAGGTTTCCCTCTGGAGCTTGGGACGTAAGTTCAGACATACTCTCTTCGTGAAACTGAGAGATTATAAGGGTAAAACCCATAATATCCGTTTGGGCCGCTTGGATTATTTCGGTTGGAGAAAACTGACCGCTACGGTTCCGGGATTTGTTCCTCAAAGCACCCGCTTTGCGCTTCTGGATAAGAACCTACGGTTTGTGTCCTTATTCGTCACCAGCGATGTTCACGAAGTAGGGGGATCCTTCTACTTTTACGTTGATGATTTGGAAGTTCGTGCCGATAAATCGGATACGAAGTACCCCGGTTCCGAGATCAAAGACAACTGGTAATCTTCCTGTAGGGATTTACTCATGAGAAACTTCAGTAAAACTTTTAAAGCGACCGCAACGATCACGTTCGGAATTTGTGCAGTCCTTCTACTGGGTAGCGTGAGCGCCCAGTTCATCAAGAAAAAGAAGGGGGGAATCGAAACCCCGACCGGGATGGACGTGAGCAGTATGGAACTACGTTCCATCACCGTCGAATCCTGGGACAATCCTGCCAACGGAGTTCCCTACGGTTGGGAAGTCACTACCGACAAGGATACGCAGGTTCCCCAAGGTCAAGCAGCGCAACAATACCAACCGACAGCTTCGAATGCGCAATCGTTACGCGAAGTGAAACTTTTACCCGGAAAACCCGGTGATATCAAGAACGTGGATGCCACCACATCTAAAGTTTTAGGCGTTAAATTCGCGTTTACGTATCCAGGCGATAATACGGTTACGATTCGTCCTCCAAAAACTCCGGAGTACGAGATCGTCCGAAAAATGGCGTATCTGGATGCGAATAATAAACGAAAAGAATTCAAAATCTACGGCGTAGAATTTCCCGGAGTCGCAAAGGCCGTCTCCATTTGGGTTTGCGGTCGTGGAAACGAATACGATCTGGAAGGCTGGTTGGAAGACTGGAAAGGAGATTCTCATATTTTCCAATTCGGTTCCCTGGACTTCATCGGCTGGCGTCCTCTGACTTTCGAGATTCCGGCTGCGGTTCCTCAGGACGTAAATTCGTATCCGCAAGTTAAGACGTTAGTGTTCAAGCAATTCAAGATCCGTTCTCGTCCGGATACCAGCGGTGAAACGGTTTATCTCTTCTTCGACGAACTCAGGGTTCTCTCGGACGTGTTCGAAGTGCATTTCGACGGAGCTTCGATCGATTTTGACGGAGAGGATTGTCGCTCCAAACGCAAACTGGACAAAATGTTGAAAGTGAAAGCCGACAAGGAATGTGAAGGCGGAACTGCGCAGAATAATAAGCAGTAAGATTCAATTCCAACGCAGGCGGGGTTTTTCCCCCAACATACGCGGAATGTCTCGTAAGAGCTTCCGCGTTTTCTTTTTCCTTACCATTTTCCCAAAAAATTTTGTTAAAAAAGGTTGAGTAAATAAGGCATCCTTGGTAATCGAGTTTCCGAAACAAGAGCCGCCGCCGATCTGGAGCCGAATCAGGTGCAAAAGATCGTTCTATTTTTTGGGTCAAAACAGAAAAAAAGACCAAGAAAGGTAGGCAAACCATCTTTCTAAAAAGCTTGGAGTATTCCAGGCTTGGCCTAGCGTGCGCCCATTTCCCGCTAGGGAAATTCTAGTTTACGGATAAGTGTTCTCCGTTATAATTGATCTAGAAAGGGCCAAAAGAGATAAACCCAGCCCATCCATATTATTTTTCGAGCCGACCCCATTCGGTGGAGTATTTCCTATGTCTAACGAAACTGCGACAACCGCGGAAACCAAGCCTGCCAGCGATTTGGACAAGCTTACCTCGCTCTTTAACGAGGAGATTTACGTCCGCTCGGACGCCAACTCCATCCCTGCGTCCAAATTTAAAATCTACGACGATCTCATAGAGTCTTTCGGAGCTTCCGGAGTTACCGACGCTGCAAAGGCGAAGCTAGAAGAGCATCTCGCAGAACATCCTGAAAGCATTTCCGCAAGGTATTTACTGGGAATTTTAGGACTCCAAAAGGGGAGCATTGATGCCGCCTCTTATTTTAAGAATCTTTTAGATGCATTTAAGCAAGCCGGTAAATGGACGATCATCGAGCATATAACGGATAATATTCTAAAATATGGTGAGGATCGTTACGCACTCCGATTCAAAGCGGAAGCGTTGGAAAAACTCAAGAAAAATAAGGAATTAAAGCCGGTTTTAGAGAAGCTCGCCAAACAGGATCGGAAGAATCCGGAAATCGCAAAAAAATACGGATTAGCCATTCTCGAAGAAAATCGGGAACGAGCCATTACCTATTTAAAGCAAGCCATCGAGACCTTTGCAAAGACCAAGGATTACGTTCAATTCGAGGAAATTTGGCCGATTTTCGTATCCAATAACTACGACGATATCCAATTCGTGGAAAAAATCGAAAGAATCCTGCTCGGTCATAGGGAAAAAACCCGTCTGGCAGGATATTTATATCCGTTGGTCGATCCTCATAAAGCGGTAGAAGATTGGGATCGAGTGATCTATCTTTTGAAGAAGATTTTGGATCACGAGCCCGTTTCCAATAAGGCACGTAACGAGTTGATTCGTGTTTATAAACTGAAATATGCCAACCACAGCCTTTTAGAAGACTTCCTCAAGATGTCCGAATTGGGAAATAACAGAAAGCCGGTTAAGGTTTGTATTTCCAATTTCGAAAGAAACATCGTTTTTGATACGGATAATTACGTACTACATAGAAACTGGGGAGTCGGTAAAATCGTTTCGATTTCTCCGAATGGCGATTCGATTTTTGTCGATTTCAAGGACAAAAAGAACCATAAGCTTTCCATTCAAATGGCGATCACCAGCCTTAAACCTCTAAAGGTGGATCATATTTGGGTGAAATTCTACGAGAACAAGGAATCGGTAGTCGAGTTATTCGAAAAAGATATTCCCAGCTTCTTTAAGGAATTATTAACTTCTTTCGACGGTCATATGTTGGTCGCAGAGATCAAAAACGAAGTGGTCGGCAAATTCCTACCCGTGGCGGAATGGTCCAAATGGTGGAACAAGGCCAAGAATATCATCAAGAAGGAACCGAAATTAGGCTTCAATCCTAAGAAAAAGGACGAACTCTGGTATCGTGAAAAGCCGATTACCTTTGCGGAAGAACTCACCGAAAAATTCAGCGCTACTTCCGACCTATCAAAAAAATTGGATATTGCAATCGAGGCTCTTCGAAATAAAGAAGAAGCGGAAGGAGCGATCGATACTTTCGCGCATCATTATTACGAGGAAGAGGAATCCAACGAACCGTTCCGTAGGATCGTCGCGTTTTTATATTTAGAGGAAGTCGCTTCCACGATGGAAGGTGAGGATGGAACTCCTTACGATTTCCAGCGTCATCAGAAGGAAGACCAAGTCGCTCAACTGATTAAAACTCTTACTAGAGAAGAGCTTTTGGAGATTTCTTCCCGAATCACCAACCTAGATATCAAGAAATCTTTCGTGGATCTCGTGAAGAAATTCCATAAGGATTGGGTGAACGTTCTTGTCGGATTGCTTTTCGAGGTCCCGGTTAAGAACAATAAATACGTCGTTTCCGTGCTGGAAGACGATAAAAAATTCGCCGAACTGAACTTATTCATCGAAACGGCAGCGAGCCGCGCGAAAGAAAATCCGGAAGTGTTCCTTTGGGTGGCAAAATCCATTCTGTGGCGGACTTGGGATGAGGAATGGATGAATGTCTCCCGTCAGGATTTGATCTTGAGAGTTCTCCGTCTTCTAAAGCCTCTGAATAAAATCGAGGAAAAAGGAACCAAGCTCAAGAACACCTGTCATGAAATTCTTTTCGGAAACGAATCGGCAGTGATTACCGAAGCGATTCAAAACGGGGACTCGGAATACATCCGTAAAGTATATGCGTTGTATCGGGAGGTTCCGTATATCGAGGAAACCGATAAAGATAAATTGATGAGTTTGATTCAATCTCTGAAACCCGATTTGGTTTGGGAAGAAGAGGAAGAAGACGATGAGGAAGACGACGTTCTTTCCCATATTCCGGAAAATGCGGTGCTTGTCACTCGCTGGGCGTTGAATCAGAAAAAAGCCGATTTTGAACATCTCGTAAACGTGGAAATGTTGGAAAACTCCAGAGATATCGGGGAAGCTCAGGAACGAGGTGACTTGCGCGAGAACGCGGAATACAAGGCCGCTATGGAGCGTCAGGTTCAGCTACAGGCACAAATCAAAAAGTTGGAATCGGAATTGAAAACCGCAGTCGTATTGGATCTTTCCAATGTGAAAACGGATAGAATCAATATCGGAACTACGGTTAAACTTAAGAACGAGTCGACCGGTGAAAACCAAACTTATTCCATCTTAGGAGCTTGGGACGCGGATACCGAAAAGAATATCATTTCTTATCAATCTCCTTTGGCTAAATCCTTATTAGGTAAACGAGTAGGTGATACTGCGGCGCTGAATCTAGGCGGTGCGGAAACGAAATTTAAGGTTTTGGATATCAACCGCTTCTCTCTACAGAATCAAGAAAGCTGAATAGACCCGCTAAGGTCTGAACTTGGAAAAAGGGGCCGTTCATGGTCCCTTTTTTTAGATACTTCGTTTATTCAATTTCAAATCGGATTAGGTCCGTAAACCAATCCGAAACATTGCCCGATCGATCCTTGATTCTGATCTGAACGAGCAGTTTTTTTTTCCAACCGGATAGGGATTTGGGAATTTTCAGGATCAGCATTTTTCGATCGGTATCGAATTCGCTCGGGTACGGTTCTCCCTCTACTAGTACTTCGGCTCCTCCCGCATACCCGGAACCTACGTCGCTTAATACATAGACTCGCTCCTCCCAATCCGGTTCTCTGGCGCTCGCAATTCTTCTATGTCTGGTGATTAGGTAGGGTTGAGTGATTGTGGGCTTGGCGTTGTCTTCCAGTACCGCTAAAATGCCTAGCTTCGAGAGATAGCTCACGGCACCTCTCTGCTTGAGAGCCGACCAGCGCTTAGTGCCCTTGTCATATAGATAGACGCTCTCTTTTCTTCCCAATCGAATCCCTTTCCAATCGAGTTCGGCCTCTCCCACCCAGGAAAGATCGGAGGACTCCAGTTCGTAAGCGCTTCCTTTCAAGATCAGTCCCTCCGGGAGAGGCGCGATTTCCATAGGTGCTTCTAACTTTTCAAAGAAAAGTTTTCCCGCACCGTACGTGGTCTTGACGGGAGTTTTTATTTTGAGATTTCCATCTTTCGATGTGAATTCGGTTTTTGTCCCGGTCGTTTTTTGTTTTGTGGGCGGACTTACCACGATGGGGATCGATACTTGGGATCGATTCCCGGCATGGTCCGCCGCCTTTAACGTGATGAATAAATCGGTTCCGATCGGAAAGGAGTTTAAGGAAATACTAGGGTCCTTGGCTGGAAATAAATTATAGACATAAACGGCAGGATTTAAGGAAGACCGATTGGAATCGAAGATATCCTGGTGGGAACGCGCTTCTTCGTAACTCATTCCCTTAAACGATCGTTCATATAAAGGAATCTGCCCGTTATAAAGCCCGACAAAGAATAAATTATTCTTATTTCGAGAGGTCATCAGGTCGTATGCGCCTAGTCGAAACCGAACGCTTCCGTTCAGGGATAATTTCGTTTCCGGAGAGATTTCGAATATGCCGTTCCCTTTTTTTTGCAAAGGGAATCTAAGCTGCGTTCCGTTGTCCGAATCCACGTACAGCCAAAGCAATTCCGGGGGAGTCGTATCCTTTCCTCTCATGGGGAGAAACGGAAGCGGATTGAGAGTACCTCCCGGAAGATGCAGTTCGAAATGTAAATGACTGACACCCGTTCCGGATTCTCCCAATCTCGCGAATGCGTCTCCCTGGTTCGTTAGGAAACTAGGATTCGAAAACTTTACCTGGAATTCTCCTCCGCTTAAAAGAGCCAGGGCCTCCCTCAAAAGTTCCAGGTCCTTACGAACTCCGCTAAAATCCAATAAATGAGCGAATTTGGCCTTTAACGGAGAAGTGGAAGATTTCAGTACTAGATTGAGCCCGTATCCTTTCGCGGACTGACCGATCGAATCTACGTATCCTGAAAACGGAGCCGAAGCGGAAAGGCCGTTTGCATGAAAGGTTTTAAAATCGCAACCCATGTGAAGATGGTGAACCCTGTATTCCGCGTACGAACCGGAAATCGGAGTTTCGAGTTCCATCGGAAACCGTAAATTGCCTAGATCGGCGAGCGTTTCCGGCGAGAGTTCCTGCCAAATCGGTGGAGTCAGGGCCGGCGCTTTCTTCGGGGCCGGAGTTAACGAGGAAATTTTAGGCGCGGTTTCCACACCGAAAGAAGCGCGCAAGGGTGAGAGCAGCGTTCCCAAAACGAAAAGAAAGAAAACGAGATCCGCGCTTGGAAATAAACGAAAGGTTCTCCCCATGTGCGAATTCAGCGATCGTTCGGCCGAAATGTAAAGCAGGAATCATGGAATTTCCTTGCAGCGGAAAGGGAAACCGTCAGCCTGAAAGATATGCGTCTTCTTTTGCTGGTCCCGATCTTCGGGATCGTTTTGAATGGTTGTGCTTACTTTGCCCGAGAGCCGGGAAACCCTCCGAAAATAAACGGCATTCCGATTCCGGATTCCCAGAGGACGGTTTATGTTCAGAATTTCAGAAACAATTCGTACGGGATCGGATTGCATACGCAACTTTCCGACTTAGTAAAACAGGAAATCAATAATCGCGGACGGTTCATCCAAACGCGGGAAAAATCCCTCGCCGCATACCGAATTTACGGAGAAATTTCCCACTACCAACAAGTTGGCGCCTTGCTGGACCAAGGCGGTCAATTACTCAGCCGCGAAATGTTAATTATTTGCAAGGTAGAACTTCAAAAGGCTGGTGGAGAACGAATCCCTTTGGAGAGGTCCGAAATTCCTGCGAGGGTTATTTATTCCGACCAAGTCGGCTATATCGAAACGGAGGCGCAGGCCCAAACTAGAGCTTTGCGCATTCTCTCCGTCCGAATTTCCGAAGAATTAGAAAGGGCTTGGTACTATTCGATTTCGGGAAAGATTGATGAGTGATTGCTCGGGAATCTTCCGGAAAACCGTTTTCCGAAACTTGCGGAGAGGAAGGTATTTTTCTTTCTTTGTTCAACAATTCGGACGGAAGGCCTGCGCCCTTGATTTTTAGATTGCCCGATATTCGATATCTGATCTAATACGGGTAAGAATCGGGAGTGACTCGCATTTCCGAGCCCAAGAAATGAACTGTTAGATAAACATGATCCGATAAAAGATGAATAAGGATAAGGAAGCCGAAATTCTTAAGACAGTAGACGAATCCGTCCGCATGGAGATGAAAACCTTTTCGGATTATCTCCAAAAGAAAGGATTAAAAATCACCAACCAGCGGATGTTGGTAGCAGAGAGAATTTTCTCTCTACACAACCATTTTACCGCAGAAAGCCTTCTGGAAGAATTCAAGGACCAGAGAGATAAGATTTCGAAGGCGACCATCTATCGGATTTTGTCGATTATGGTGGAAGCGAAGCTTCTCCAAGAGCATAATTTCGGTCAGGATTATAAGTACTACGAACATATCATCGGTCACACTCATCACGATCATATTATTTGCGTAGATTGTGGTCGAATCGTCGAATTTGTGGACGAACGAATCGAACAGCTCCAGGAGCAGGCCGCTCTCGGGAACGGTTTCAAAATCACCGGACACAGCTTGAATATCTACGGAAGCTGCCTAGATCCTAATTGCCCTCGGAAGAAATGATCTTTCGAGAAGAAACTCGAGACCCACATTCCTTCGCTCGCACCGGGACTCTTGCCTTAAACGGAGTAGAGATTCCGACTCCCGTATTCATGCCAGTGGGAACGAGAGGAGCGATTAAATCCCTGGATTCGGACGATATCGACGAATTAGGATTCGAGCTGATCCTCGGAAATACGTACCACTTGTATTTACGGCCGGGGACGGAGGTTCTCCAAAGCTTCGGAGGACTCAAGAATTTCATATCGTATAAGAAAGCCTTACTGACCGATAGTGGGGGCTTTCAAGTTTTTAGTTTAAATTCCCTTTTTAAATTCCAGGCGGACGGAGTCGGCTTTCGTTCCCATATAGACGGTAGTTCCCATTTCTTCACTCCCGAGAAGGTCGTGGATATTCAGCGGATGATAGGTTCCGACATTATGATGGTGTTAGACGATTGCCCTCCCGGAGATGCAAGTGCTGCTCGGATCAAAGAATCCTTGGACCGAACCCATCGTTGGGCGGAAATGGCAGTTCGTTATTGGGAAAAGGATAAAAACGGACAGCATTTGTTCGGAATCGTCCAAGGCGGTACCAACGTGGAGCTCCGCTTGGAAAGTCTGTCCTACGTAAACGGGCTTCCCTTCTCGGGAATCGCACTCGGTGGTCTTTCCGTGGGGGAACCTCGACCCGATTTCATTCGAACTTTGGAAGCAGTCGCTCCCCATTCGGATCGAAATCGACCTCTTTATCTCATGGGAGTCGGTACTGTACCGGATATTTTGGATGGAGTCAGGAACGGAGTCGATATGTTCGATTGTGTTCTCCCCACACGCAATGCGAGAAATGGACAAGTATTCACTTCGAAGGGAAAAATTAACTTGAGAAATGAGAAGTGGAAGTTTTCCGACGAGCCTCTTGATTCGGAATGCGAATGTCGAGTCTGTAAGAGATACAGTGTCGGATATCTTCGACACCTTCACCATGTAAAAGAACTGACCGCTTTCTCCCTGAGTACGTTCCATAATCTGAGTTTTATGAAGAAGTTTATGTTCGAGCTTCGGCGATCCATTAAAGAAGGAAAATTTGATCAGTTTTCCGCTAAATGGAAAAATTTGTATGAAAGACCGGAAATTTCTCGTTGACTATATAGAGTTTGGCCCCCCTATAGTAGGTTGGTTCAAAAAGAGATAATAAGGAGTTGCTGATTTTTTATGGAAATCACCAGAAGGGAAAGCGGTAACATCGTAATTCTGGACATTAATGGCGAAATCGATTTGTATAACGCCCCTGAAATAAAAGATGTCATCGCTAAGCTCATCGAAGAGCAGAAATATTATACAATCATCAACTTGGAAAAAGTCTCCTACATCGACTCATCCGGAATTGGCGCATTGATTTCCAGCCTCTCTAACCTAAAGAAATATCAGGGAGGATTAAAAATCATTAACGTCGCGGGGTCTGTGCGAAAGGTATTTGAGCTCACTAAGCTTACGTCCTTCTTCGAGATTTTTGATAATGAAGCTGACGCTGTCGGTGCTTTTAAATAAGCTACGATAGAGAAAACCGATTCCAGGCTGGTGCAAAACAAATGAAATCCTTTCGAGCTACATCTTTCCGATTCCTACTAATACTAGGAATCCTCGGCGTTTTGGTCGCTTGCGGTGCCGAGCTCCCCGTTAGAGAGCTTGCAGAAGCAAAATCGGCAATCACTAGGGCCAAGGAATCCGGTGCGGAAAAATATGCGCCTGGTGAATACGAGGAGGCCCGCAAAAGCCTTTTTATGGCTCACGAAAAGGCCTCTAACGAGGACTTAGGCGAAACGAAGAAAAGTGCAGTGTATGCCAGAGCGAAGGCGTTAGATGCGCAGGAGAAATCATTTCCATCGTTAACCGAAGAATCCAAAAAGCAAGCTACGGCTGCGATCGACGAGGCTGAGGAAGCTTTCTCGTCGCAACTCGCCGCAGAACCTTACACGAATGCGGTGGAACTTCGTAAAGAAGGCGATACCCTTCGCGATAATGCGGACCGGGCCTTAGAATCCTATCCGAAAGAATCCGGAGACGACGCTAAATTAAAGACTCGTTTAGCCGCGTTCGAGCAGTATGAGCAAAGCAATAAGAAGTATCTGGATTCTAAAAAATCCGCCCAGGATGCGAAAGCATTAGCTCTTTCTCAAAAGCAACAGCTGATCGACTCCCTATCCGATATCGAAAAAAATCTGGACGATGCGGATCGCTATGCCGGTGGCCAAGATCCCGAAGTGGGACAAACCAGACAACGATTGAATGCCACTAAGTCGAAAATCGACGAAGGCAAGATTAAAGAAGGATATTCCGAAGTAGAAGACATTCGTAAAAAGTCGAATGAATTGGTAGCGAGGAATATCCAATCCTATGCCGCCAAGAAAAAGGAAGAAGCCAAGGATAGTATCGCAAAGGCGAAAGATAAACTTGCCGGAATCGATCAAACGAAAGTTACTTCCAGCAAGGATATCCAAACTTCTTACCAAAGAGCCGACGAAAATTTAAAGGCGGCCGATGAATCCTTAGCGGCCGCGGAAGATTTCTTTTCTTCGGAAAAATACGAAGATTCGATCAGCCGTTCCGAGGAAGCGATTCGACTTTCTAGAATCGTCGTGGACCAGTCCGATGATATTGCAGAGCGAATTAAATCCGGCGCTTCCGTTGCCGGACGCACCGGAACCGGGGAAGAAGATAGAAATGCGACAGTCGACGGAACCGAAGGTAAAACGACACATACGAAAACCAAAACGACCGGTACGAGTGGAAGGGCGTCGGTAGGTTCCGGGGAACTTCCGGAAGGATGGAAGAGGTATGTGGTTCGGAAACGAGTTCCTGCAGATTGCCTCTGGAGAATCGCCTCATACAAGCAGCATTATGGTACCGGACGACTCTGGAAAAGAATTTATGATGCAAATAAAGGAAAGATCAAGAATCCGAGCCTGATCTATCCTAAACAAGTGCTTTTGATTCCTCCGAGAAAAGGATCTACGAAATTCGATCCTAAGAAAGCTAAGAAAAAGCATTCCGGTAGTGACGAAGTGGAAGCCGTAACGGATGAAAAGAAAAAGCCCGACGCTAACACGACACCGAAACCGGATGCCGAAGAAGAGCATTCCGAGGAAGACCATTCTCAAAATCCTCAGCCTCAGGCGGAAGAGCAACATTCTCCAGGGCAGCAACAAGCGCCTGCAGAGGATCAGCACGCTCCGGCTCCGGAGCACCAACAGGCACCATCCGAAGAGCAAGCTCCGTCAGAGCAGCATAATCCTCCCGAACAACAAAGTGCTCCTTCGCAGGAAGGGCATCAACCTTCGGCTGGAGAAAGTGCAAATCCATCCAATGCGGAAGGACATACTCCATCTTCTAGCGGTGAAGAAAAGAAGCCTGATACGGGAAAATAGTCCTAGGTTTTAGCAACTCCTATTTCGATTCCTTGGTGGAATAGCCCGGCCAGTTATTGGATCCGGGCTTTTCTTTTTCTAAGGGGAATCCCGAGGAATTCCGCTTGATCCCTTCCGCAAGCGGGTAAGACTTCTATTTAGATGGAGTCTCTGTGAAAAGGGCTTACACAAAGCCTATTTCCGAAGTCGTTTCGGAGGATTACTTTCCTTTGGCCAAAATGGCTTGGGAGGAAGACTGTCCTGACGAAGACATAACCTCGGTTTCCCTTTTTCGGCCGGATCAAAAAGCATTCGCTAATTTGAATGCTCGCGAAGACGGGGTTCTCTGTGGAAGCGGTGTAACCGAAGCTCTCAATCGACTTTCCGGCGAACGTCTGGAATCCAAATTTTTCTTTAAAGACGGAGATCGTTTCCGTAAGGGAGATACGATCGCCGAACTTAACGGAAGTTTGATATTGTTATTGCGAGTGGAACGAATCCTACTGAATTTTTTGCAGTATTTATCGGGAATATCCACCGAAACAAGAAAGGTCGTAGATCGCTATGGATCGAACGGCTTGATGATTTTGGATACTAGAAAGACCTTACCCGGATATCGGAAGCTTGCGAAATACGCCGTTTACTGCGGAGGAGGATCGAATCATAGGCTCGACCTCTCCGAAATGGCGTTGATTAAGGACAATCATCTCGCTTTATTCGAACATGCGTCCGTACCTGTAAAAAGAATTCGAGACAGATTCCCCGGCAGACTCGTGGAGCTGGAAATCGATTCACTCTCTCAATTGCAAGACGCATTGCAGGCAGGGCCTGACGTTCTTATGCTGGATAATTTCAATCCGGAAGATACCAAAACGGCGCTTGAAATTGTAAAAAAAACGAATCCTTCGATGCGGATAGAATGTTCCGGACGGATCACTCCGGAAAAGCTGGAAGCATTATCTAAATTTTCCGGTGTCGGCGTCAGTATGGGATACCTGACTCACACCACGCGATTCCTCGACCTCGGCTTAGATATACGGACGGATCATTGATGGGATTTGTGAAAGCTCCTGCGACCAAAGAAATGCTTTTAGAAGGAGTCCGGGATCGTCTCGGACCGGAGTCTCTGGAACTCGTGGAAAAAGCGTACAAGGTTTCCGAAGAAGCACACCAAGGACAGTTTCGTCTATCCGGAGAGCCGTATATCGTGCATCCGCTACAAGTGGGCTATATTCTTTACGAGTTAGGATTGGACGAAAAGGTGATCTCGGCCGGAATCCTTCATGATGTCATAGAAGATACGAAATACACCCGGGACAATATGGTCTCGGACTTCGGCACCGAAATCACCCAACTTGTGGAAGGCGTTACTAAAATTTCGGAGATCAAGAGCCAATCCCGAGAAACGGAGGCCGCAGAAAATATCCGTAAAATCATCATCGCTACGATTCAAGATATTCGAGTCATACTGATCAAACTTGCGGACAAAACCCATAATATGAGGACTCTTTCGTTTCAGCCGCCCGAAAAGCAACGCAGGATAGCCAACGAAACTCTTTCGCTTTACGCGCCTATCGCAGGAAGATTAGGTATTTATAAAGTAAAATCGGAACTGGAGGATCTCGCGTTTCAGGTCATTTATCCGGAAGAATACCAGGATATCAAGAAAAGAATCAACGTAAAGAAATCCGAACGAGAAGAGTATATAGATAAACTTCAAATTATTCTAAAGCAGCGTTTGGCGGAAATAAACATCAACGCGCAAGTCGACGGAAGAGCGAAGCATTTCTTCTCCATTTATAGAAAAATGAAAACGAAGGAAAAAACCTTCGACGAAATCTTTGATTTGAGGGCGATTCGGATCATTACGGATGAAATCAAGGATTGCTACGGAGTTTTAGGAATCGTGCATACTCTTTGGACTCCGGTTCCGGGAAGGTTTAAGGACTACATAGCGACTCCTAAGACGAATATGTACCAATCCTTGCATACGACCGTGATCGGCCCGGACGGTAAACCTCTCGAGGTTCAAATTCGAACGGCGGAGATGAACGCGATCGCCGAATTCGGAATCGCGGCACATTGGGTGTACAAAGAAGGGAAGACTCACGCGAACGAACGGCATCTTACCGTAAAATGGTTGGAGGTCCTTCAATCCTGGCAGGATTCCGCATTGGATCCCAAGGAATTCCTGGAAGAGCTGAAGTACGACCTTCATGAGGATGAAGTTTTCGTTTTCACTCCGAAAGGCGAGATCATTCAGCTTCCGAAGGGCGCGACCGTACTCGACTTTGCATTTAGAATTCATACTGATGTCGGTCTCCATTGTAAGGGAGCGAAAATAAATAGCAGAATGATTCCCTTACGGACGGAGTTGCGCAGCGGGGATCAGGTGGAGGTCGTAGTCGATAAGCGATCCAAGCCTTCGCCGATTTGGCTTAGAATCGTTAGAACCACTTCCGCCCGTCAAAAACTTCGAGCCTACTTCCGGAAACTTCGCGAGGAAAGTCGCAAAGATTTGGAACATGGGGCCGAATCCGCCGCAGAATTGACCCTAAATGCCGAAGTTCTGGAAGAGCTAAAGAGAAAACCTTCTCACGATAAGAACCATAAGCAGGGTCATTCCGGCGAAGGCCGAGTCCTCGTCGCAGGATTGAGGGATATTCCCGTCCGTCTTTCCGGTTGTTGTTCTCCTCTGCCCGGCGACCAAATCATCGGCTTTGTTACGAGAGGGCGTGGCGTGTCGGTTCACAAGAAAAATTGTAGCGTTGCAATGAAGCAACGGGAAGAAGAACAACTTCGAATCATATCCGTGGATTGGGATTACGGACAAACCGAACCGGTTCCCGTGAGAGTCGAAGTTAAGGCCAGGGATCGTCAGGGGATCTATTTGGAGATGGTTAAGAGCATTTCGGGAACCCAGACGAATATTTTGGAAGCGGGAGCTTCTACCGTTCAGAAAGACACTCTAATGGCAAGATTCATGATCGAAGTCGAGCATCTGGATCAGCTAAAGGAAATTCTCGGAAATCTTAAGCGGATACCGGACGTAGTGTTTGCTCATCGCGTAAAATAAGCGGTTTCAATTCGAAAAATCCTTTTAAAAACCGTATTCAGTTTGCCCGAAATGCCCTCTTTGCGAAAGTTTCTTACGAGCGAGGTGCACATTGAAACGGGAAACGAATTGGGGACAAAAAATTCGGAATTCGATCGTATTCCTAATCGTAGGTTTTTTGATAGGACCGACTTTTTCCTGCGGAGAAAAAGAAGACTCCGATAACGGAACCGTCGTTAAGGATATTTCTTGGCAAGGGGAATATTCGTCCATACCGGAAGCTTTACGAAAAAATAATCCTATCGCTTCCAAGGACGCTAAGAAAGGCGGAACACTCCGAATTTACAGCCATCAATTTCCGAAATCTTTAAATTATTATCTGGAGCAATTCTCCACTACTGCGGAAATATTTCAAACGATGTTCGAGCCTCTATTGGAGTATCATCCGATAACGTTGGAACCGATGCCTCACTTGGCGAGTTCCTGGAAAATCTCCGCAGATAAGAAAAAATTCACGTTTACGATCGATAGGAACGCGAAATGGTCCGACGGCAAACCGGTTACCGCAAAAGACGTACTGTTTACTTACGAAACCTTAATGAATAAAGAGAATAATACGGCAGTATTCAGGATCGGATTAGCTCGATTCGAAAAACCTGTCGTGTTAAACGAATATGAAGTCGAATTTACTCAAAAAGAAATTCATTGGTCGAATTTCGAGACGGTCGCGCATTCCCTATTTATTCTACCCGAGCATCACTTTAAGGAAAAGGATTTTAATAAGGAAAACTTCGAATTCCCCGTAGTTTCGGGACCGTACGAACTTTTGTCCGCTAAAAAAGGAAGGTATGTTCGTTTACGTAGACGCGGAGATTATTGGATGCGCGCTTATCCCTTTTATCAGGGAAGCGATAACTTCGACGTTCTGTTATTTAAAGTGTATACCGAGGAAGCGGTCGCGTTTCAGGCGTTTAAGAAAGGAGATATCGATATATATCCGGTTTACAAGGCCTATACTTGGGTAAAGGAAGCGACGGGAGAACCGTTCGATAAAAATTATATCGTTAAGCAAAAAGTTTATAACGACAAGCCGATCGGTTTTCAAGGCTGGGTGTTTAATATGAGACGTCCGCCTTTCGACGATGTTCGCGTTCGTAAGGCGATCGCTCATTTGGTGGATCGGAAACTTTTAGTAGAGAAACTGGCGTTTAACGAATACGATTTAACGGACGCGTATTATACGGGAGTATGGCCCGGGAATTCCACACCCAACCCTCCGATCGATTATGATCCGGCAAAGGCACGAAAACTTTTATCGGAAGCCGGATGGAAGCCGAATGCAAAAGGGATTCTGGAAAAAAACGGGAAGGAATTTAAATTCGCAATTTTAGATAGAGATAAGGGTACAGAAAAATATTTTACGGTTTTTATCGAACGTGCAAAAGAACTCGGGATCCAAGCCAGTATAGACCTCACCGATTTAGCGGAGTGGAGTTCACGCATCGATAAATACGATTTTGATATGACCTGGGCTGCCTGGGGTGGGGGACTATTTCCCGATCCGGAACCTATGTGGTTTTCAAAATACGCGGACGAAACCGGCCAGAATAATTTGGCAGGCTTTAAAAGTCCCGAAGTCGATAAATTAATCCAAGAACAAAAGACGGAGTTCAACGCGCAAAAACGCGCGGATATACTTCGTAAAATCGATAAGGCCTTAACGAAAGAGGTTCCATACGTTCTATTATGGAATACTAAATCGACTCGACTATTGTATTGGAATCGATTCGGATTCCCGGTAAATCCATTGGGACGGTTTAGCGGAGAAAGCGGTGCTAATCACCTTTGGTGGTTGGATGAGAATAAAGCGGACTTATTAAACTCGAATAAAAAGTCTAAAAGTGCAATGCCTACATATTCTCCCGTGCTTAAGTATTCTCCGCTGCTTTAAAAAAATGGCAAAGAAGGGAAGACTCTCCGAGTTCGGGGATGCGATTCGGAATTTCTGGAACTCTCCGGGAATTCCCAACTTTATCGAGATTCTTGAAAAGGGACTGGATAAAGAGCTTTTCTTTGATCATGAAAAAGCCGAGGAACGGATACCGCTCGAAGATCTTCCGATCGATTTTCGTCTCAGGCAGTCCGGATTCTTTCGGAAATTATACGAGCGGGTTTTTCCGGTTTCGCATGTCTTCAGAATTACTCATCGATACGGTCGTGAATTCTTGGACAGCTTTATGCCTCTGGCGTCCGAGAACTATATCGGACGCGGTTCGTATAAGTTCGTATACGCCTTACCATGGAATCAGGTCGTTAAGATCGGTAAATCAAAGCTTCCTTCCGATCCTATTTTCGGTTCCTTGTACAAGGAAGTGCAAAGGAATTTGGGAAAATACCTGAAGCCGGAAGAAATCCGACTGATGGAATTCCTACAGAACGCTACCTGGAAAGAATCCGCCAAAGACGAGATTCGATTTAAGTTTGCGCGGTTGGGTCTGGAGCGACTTCATTATTGGAAACTCAAAAGTCTAATTCCGGATCTCGTGCTTCCCACTCGATTTTTTATGGGTCTTCGATTTCGTAAAAGTCCGTTCGGAATTCCGATCATCACTCTTACTCCTTGCGATAACCAAAATCTTTTGCCGGGAAAACACTTAAAGGAATTCATTCGCTTAAACGAGAAGATTCGGCAGAACCCGATTCAGGACGCGCTATTTCCCAAATGGAAGTTAAATTTCGATACTCATAGATTCGGAATCATCAACAAGGCTAAACTTAAAAAGATCGCTATGGATTTTCATAGAGTCATCGAAGTGACTCGTTATTTAGCTGACGAGGAAAAATTAATCTTCGATATCCATTCGGAGAACATCATCATCACGATCCCGGATTTCGAATTGAAGATTTTCGACTATCACGTTTTCGACGAGCACTTGTACGAACCTAGCAAGGAGAATCCTTCGCCCGAGGTGGATCATATCAATTTGATCAAAGAGTTTGTGAGGTCTTTCGACTTAGGTTGACGTCTTTCTAAAACGCTTTTTCCCGTTTACGGGAAGCCTACGGTTGAAAATCCTATCATAGAGAGGGAAGACTTTTCCCTAGGAAGTTCCGATGATCGACCGTTATTCTAATCCGGAAATTGCAAGAATCTGGGAACTAGAAAATAAATTCAATATTTGGAAAGAAATCGAAATTCTCGCGTGCGAACTGAGAACCAAGAAGGGAGAAATTCCGGAAGAGGATTTCGAAGAGATTCGGTCCAAGGCTCGTTTTAAGGTCGATGAAATATTGGAAATCGAATCGAAGGTTCATCACGATGTGATCGCGTTCTTGACCAATATGAATTCCTATATCGGCCCGGCAGGACGTCACATTCACCATGGTCTTACTTCCTCGGATATCGGCGATACTGCCTTATGCGTACAGATGGTGCAGGCGATGGAACTCATTCTCCGTAAGACCGATCAACTGATCGAAGCGATCCGGGAAAAAGCGATTCAGTATAGGGACCTTCCTTGTATCGGTCGATCTCACGGAATTCACGCCGAGCCGATGACACTCGGATTGAAATTCGCCCTTTTTTACGAAGAGATGCGAAGAAACCGAAGCCGTCTTCAAACTGCAAAGGAAGAAGTCGCGGTGGGAAAACTTTCCGGTGCCGTGGGAACTTATTCCAATATCGAGCCCGATATAGAGGAGTATGTTTGTGAGCGATTGGGTTTAAAGCCCGATCCGATTGCGACTCAGGTCGTATCTAGGGATAGACATGCGGCTTACATGTCGGCTCTCGGAGTGACTGCCGCTAGCTTAGATCGCTTTGCAACCGAAGTTCGTCTCTTGCAAAAGACGGAAGGCCGTGAAGTGGAGGAGCCGTTTTCCGTTGGACAAAAAGGTTCTTCGGCGATGCCTCATAAACGAAATCCGGTGATATGTGAAAGAATTTCCGGCATCTCGAGAGTCATACGGTCGAACGTGCAAACCGCTCTACAGAACGTTCCTCTTTGGCATGAACGAGATATTTCTCATTCTTCAGCGGAACGCATCGTAATCCCGGATTCGACGATTGCGCTCGAATACATTTTAGATAAGATGCTTTTCGTAGTCAAAAACCTGCACGTTTATCCGGATGCAATCGAGAGAACATTAGGAATTACGCGTGGATTAATATTTTCCCAAAAGGTTCTTCTTCACTTAATCGAAAAAGGTGGAATCACTCGAGAGGATGCATACTCGATAGTTCAGGGACATGCGATGGCGGTTTGGGCGGATCAAACTCAAACCTTGAAAGGCAGACTCGCAGCCGATCCTAAGGTTCAAGCCGTTCTGAAGCCGGGAGATCTAGATGCAATTTTTCGAATAGAACCTTATCTGGCGAAAGTAGGATTGATCTACAAGCGTCTCGGATTAGAATAGTTTAATGGATCCTTTCGCAATTCTCGGATTGGGTTATACCGGATTGCGAGCGGTCCGCGCCCTGGAAACGGATCTTCCGGTTATCGGTTTTTCCGCAAACACTCGGACGGACACTTCCCGAAAAGTCGATTTCTCGCAACCGGAAGCGATCCAAAAATTCAAGTCCGAGTTCGAAAGCTCTCCGTTTGAAGCGTTGATCGTAACGTTTCCGATCCATTCCCTAGCAACCCGCGATTTGCTTTTGGAGGTCTTACCGAAAGTGGCTCGCCGGCGTTGGTTGCTCGGAACGACAAGCATCTATAGGCGCGGAGGCGATATACGCGAGGCGACCCCGAAAAATTCCGATCATGTGCGTTACGAAATAGAAGAGCGATTCTTGGAGAGCGGGGGAAAAATTTTAAGGCTTTGCGGGATTTATGGGCCGAAGCGGAATCCGGGTGATTGGGCGCGTAAAGGGCTGATCAAAAAAAACAAGCGACAACTGAACTTAGTTCATGTGGACGATATTACTCGAGTTTTGGAAAAAATCCTTCTCGACCGCAAGGACACTCTCCCGTCGGAGCTTTTATTATCCGATAACCAATGGCATACCTGGTTCGAGATCTTCCGGTTTTTGGAGGATAACGGAAAAATCGACCCGAGAGAAGAGGAGGAATCGGATCGGGAGGACGCATTTGTCGACAGTAGCCTAATTAGGAAATTTCTTCCTGGTTTACAAACAAAGGACTTTTGGGGAGAATTGGAAAAACTGGAAGAACTCCCTTGATCTCCGAGATCACAAATATCCTTCATTATTTCTGTCTTTCGAATTTAATCTTTCTTATCGGATTATTTGCGTGGAGATATCATTACGATCTCAGAATTCGAATCGCGGCGGGTTTTTCTTTCGGAATTATCTGCTACATTATACTTTCCTTAGATCCGAATATGCTGATTCCGCTTCCGATTCGTGTCGGGTTATTCGGCGGACTTCTTAGTTTGCCGTTTTTTTTCTGGATCTTAAGCTCCGCCATCTTTGTGGATAATTTTCACCCGAAGCTTTGGCATTGGTCCATATTAGTAGGAAAGATTTTGATTTCGGCATTACTCGTTTATCCTGTGCTGGATGAAATCAACATGAGAGGTCCGATCGAATCTGAGACCGTCCTTGCTCATATCATAGTTCCTACTTTACTTTCTCTCGCGTTTGTCCTGGCCGCCATTCTGCAGACATATTCCGGTAGGAAGGACGATCTAATAGAAACCCGACGTCGATTGAGGGAGGTCCACATTCTCGTTACCGGTAGCGTCATCACTTTCTCGATATTCTCCCATTTGATTTTACGCGGAAAAGCGCTTTCGGAAATCCTGGATTTGTTAAACGTAGTTCTCGCTTGGGGATTGATTCTTGCGTTCATGCACTTAGTGCTCGAACTGAAAGACGGTTTGGTCGATCCGGAGCCGGACGGAGAAATCGAAGAAGAGGAACGGGTCATTCAGGCGGATCCGGCGTTAAAGAGAAAATTAGTCCTCGCCTTCGAGGAAGAAAAACTATATCGAAAGGAAGGATTGACGATCGGCCAATTGGCGGAGGATTTGGAAGTTCAGGAATATAAACTAAGGCGTCTGATTAATCAGGCTATGGGTTTCCGAAACTTTCCCGACTTCCTCAATCGGTATAGGATTCAAGAAGCGTGTGAGATCCTACTGGATTCGGGAAAGGACGAGTTCCCCATCATCCGGATTGCTATGGACTTAGGCTACCAATCTTTGGGTCCGTTTAATCGGGCCTTTAAAGAACTTACCGGAGTCACTCCCACGGAATTCCGTAAAAATCGGGAAAGACAACCCCAAGTGTAAAATTTTTCGATAAATCCTTCCCGATTTCGGAATCGGCTAGGTCTTTTCGGGATCGTATAGGATAACGGAGGTCTTATTGTTAAAATGCGTTAATGAAAGCGAAAAAGATAAAAAGATAGCAGGGTGGAATCATGACTGAGTTAGTTCAAAAAATCGGATACGAAGGTTACTACGTATTCTCGCTCGTGACGTTATGGGTAAGATATTTATTCATGGCGGGATTGGCATATTTCTTCGTGTGGTACGTTTTTAAGGATAAACTAAAGCACAGGATTATCCAATCGAGATTGCCTGAAAAAGAAAAAATCTTTTACGAACTTAAATATTCCGCGCTAACTTTATTTATTTTCGCCGCCTCGGGAATCTTGGTCTATTGGATGAAAGAGCAAGGCTGGACCTTGCTGTACGATAAGGTTTCCGATTATGGAGTCGCATACATGGTGTTCAGCATCGTGGCGTTGATATTATTGCATGACACGTACTTTTATTGGACTCACCGGCTAATGCATCACCCGCTTCTTTTCAAAGCAATGCATTTAACTCATCATCGATCCACAAATCCTTCTCCCTGGGCCGCATTTTCTTTCCACCCGTATGAGGCGGTCGTCGAGGCGGGGATTGTTCCTCTTGCTGCCTTGATTTTACCGATGCATTCCATCGCTCTTTTGGTTTTTTTCTTCTATAGCAATTTCCTAAACGTTTTAGGTCATCTTTCCTTCGAACTATTTCCGAAAGGGTTTTTGGATAATAAGTTTCTAAGATGGCATAATACGACGACTCACCATAATATGCATCATCGATATTTTAACTGTAATTACGGATTATATTTTAATATTTGGGATCGCTTAATGGGAACGAATCATCCGAAATATTTGGAAACCTTCCGGGAAGTTACGAACCGCGATCCGGAAGAAGTTTCGATCACCGAGGCAAACACGCAAAGCGCGTGATTAACGGAACGGACTAAAATAGGATCGGGAATCGAACTCGAGTAGTCGTTCCTTGCGAATGAGCCAAATCCAGAACGTTTCCCTTTAATTGTTTGGCTAATAGATCTACGAGTTCTAAACCCATGGACTCGGAAGGTCGATCTTTTCGGTCCTTCCCACTTCCGTTATCGCTCACTTCTAAGTGAACCCAGTTGCCCTCGGTGTAAAAAGCGATTCCGAGCGACTTTACTTCGGCGGAAGGCTTCGAAATAAACGCGTGTTTCAAGGCGTTCGTGACTAACTCGTTTAGTATAAGACCGATAGGAATGAACGCGTTTTGTCTGAGAGGTACCGGTTCGCACTTAAGATCTATCCGGATTTCGTCGGCCTTGTAGCCGAAGGATCGTAACAGACTTTCGACAAGTTTGCTTACGTATTCGGGAAAGAACTCATCGCTGACGGAGTTTTTTCCATATAGCGACTCATGTACGTAAGCCATGGATTGGATTCGGTTTTGACTTTCGAAAAGAACCGATTTGGATTCGGACTCTTCGCTTGAATCCATATGCATCGACAGTAAGCTGGATAATACTTGCAGATAATTCTTTACCCGATGATGGACTTCCTTTAATAAGATCTCCTTCTCTTCAAGGGTTTTTGACATCATCTCTTCGGCCGCTTTTACTTGACTAAAATCGGCGATAAACCCCTCTAACGCCAAAATTTCTCCGCTTTCTCCCTTTACGGCGGAACCCTGTTCCCAAGCCCATCGAAGGCTACCGTTTCGATGCAGGATGCGATAGACTAAACGATAGGATTGATTCGCATTAATGGCGGTTATAACTTCATTATAGACTCTTTCGCTATCATCTTCATGAATGATACTTCCGAACGAAACGGTTCGGTTATCAACGAAATCAGAAGGGGAATAGCCGGTTAGCTCGAAGCACCCGTCGCTAATAAATTCCATGGTCCAGTCGATGTTCACTTTGCATCGATATGCGATTCCGGGGAGATTTTTTATTAAGGTGGAAAGCTGTCGTTCGCGCTCCTTCAGAGCGCCTTCCGCCTTCTTGAACGGCGTGATATCCGTACTCATAGCGATCGAACCGTCATAATTTCCGTGGATATCGAAAATCGGACTGCTGGACATTAATAGCCAAATGGATTCTCCTTTCTTATTCTTAAAATGGAAATCGTGAATTTCGCTTAATCCTAATTTCCTTTCGCCTAATCTCTTTTCGACGATCGTTCTATACTCCGGATCGACGAAGTCGAATAAGGATTTTCCGATAAAGTCCTTTTCGGAAATCTCCAGAAAATCGCACATCTTGTCGTTCACAAAGGAAGTATTCGCATCCTTATCGATCATCCAAATCCCTTCCTGAGTGGTTTCTATTATCTTTTTATAATCATTCTGTGTTTGTTGTAGCGTGTTTTTAGTCTCTTCGAAATAGAATAGAAGAATTGCAATGGCCAAGGAGGTTCTAAAAAAGCCGCCGATTGAAAAGCCGATATACGCAAGTTCGGGTATCGGCCTCAAGATCGGATAATTTAAGACGTGAAAGCCCCATAATATAAGTATCCATCCGACGATTTTTTTACCGATATTGTTTTCCGTTAGTCTTAAAAATGAAACGCCCGTGAATATCTGGGAAAATCCGATCAGAAGATAAACCGGACTCATCAGTAAAAAATCAATAGTATTGACCAGATCCAGATAGACTGCCCAGGCCCCGACGATCACTAAGATTATCTTTGCCGCTCTCGGTGTGGAACGTTTCAGAAAATACATGCATCCTATCAACTGAAACGTCGCGATCAAAAAATCAAAGGTCACATTCGGATAGAATCGATAAATCCCGGTCATTCCCGTCGCTAGGAAAATATTTCCGATATAAAACAGAATATGAAAGAAGCAACATATCGCCCACATTAGTAGGGATTTTTGTTTCTCCCTATAATAAAGATAAGAATAGATCGCGAATAGGAAGATACTCGAAGGTAAGGTTGCTAGAAGGGTGGGCAGTAGCCACGGATTCGACACGAGTTTCTAGAGCCTCCAAAACGAACGGCAGTACCCTTAACGGAAAACTATCTGCGAATTAGACGAAATATCCGCATGCAATACTGTTCTTTCCCTTCGGAATACTCCGCTAACGGGTCGATCGCATATCCGAGACTCTCCGTTCTTATTTTATATTTGTCGGGTAGCTCGCAATTTGGTCCGACATAAATGAGTTTGTCAAATTCTTCCCAGGTTTTCCAGCGATATTTGTTATCGTTTCTGTATTTACCTTTATCCAATGTCTTTAGCCTGAATAAAAGATCGAACTCGGACGCTAGTAGACGTCCAGGCGTTTGAAAATTTTCCTCTTCATGGAATGCGTTAAACGCTATGTATTTTCCCTCGGAGTCAATCTTAGAGGCAAAATCACGCGCAGGTTGAAATACTTGCTCCTCGAATCCTTTCAGACAGAATGCATGTGACTGATAATAGGATACGTTTAGGAGTCCTCCGGGTCTGAAAAATAAGGAGATCCCCCAGCTAAATATGATTCCCGAAAGCAAAGATATTGCGACTTGGCTTTGCCATTTCTTAGAATCCTTGATCGCTCGGAAAAACCATAAACTCAAAATCCAAAGCAAGGCAGGTAGCGGATAAAAGACGTGTCTTAATTGTTTGTTGCCTGTGGTAACGTCGATCACTATATACTGTAAGAACACGACTGCAGAAATCGCGAATAAAGGATCTCTTAGTGCGGCGGGCCAAGATAGACCTTCCAACCTTGCAAGTAAGGAATCCAATTTTCCTTCGGGAGATTGCAGAAGACTTGGGGTATACGCCGACTTTGCATCGGCATTTTTGTCTCTCGATCTTAGATAGAACCAGACCGCGATGAGTATGATCGAACCGGCAAAAAAAATACGAAAAATCCAAGGATCGTCGAACACATGACTCGCGGGGATTCTATCGCTCGGAGATTCGAAAAGACTCAGTATGAAACTTCTGACGAATTTGTTTACGATCATCTGCGCATTCACGAGGCTCATGACCCTGTCTAAGTTGGCGAATAGCCAGACGAAACTCGGAAGTATCGCGTAGATATAGAGCACTCGAAGGGACGGCGGCGTGATTTTTTTAGCTTCGTTCCTGTACTTAAATAAGAAATAATTAAAGTCTAAAAACAGGATGACGGTCAGAAAGTATAAGACTTTCTTAAATGATCTTTGATCTAAATTCCAATCCGTGACGACTCGCAGGATCGGAAGGGAAAATACGAGTCCGACGACCGATACCAAAAAAATCAAGCGTAGATTTTTGTAATGAACCCGAATTGCAAACCTAAGGAATCCGATTAATTCCGGAAGCCTGGCGATTCCTTCGTACAGAAATAAGGAAATAAAAAGCAAAAGTCCGTACGGATATTTCGTAAAAAACAAAGAGAGCAGTGCGACGGAAACGAGTGAGGATACCCTATTTCCTTTTTCCAATTCGGCACCCGGCCCTAATTTTTGTACCGAATCATAGAGTTTATATAACGCGAAATATACCCATAGCAATACGAACATTCCTTGGGTTTCCAGCATGGACGATAAACTGTAAGCGGGAGTTTCAGTCGTATGAAGAGACATCGCCAGAATCAATAGAGAAACGGCGCCGGAGAAAATGAAGGAGCCCGTGATTCGAAAGCTTGTATAAATTAATGTGGGGAAACAAAGCGCGTAAAATATCAATCCAAGAAAGGAATCTTTCCAAGTGATGGGCCATTCCCCGGGACCCCAAAGCATAAAGAGGGAAAAAATCGACCTAAGAGGAGGCCAGGTAGAGGCCTCTAAGAATGGAAAGAATCCGCGCCAATACCTTCCTTCCCGAAAGTCCTGGTATTGGTCGAGTAATTGATTGAGACGAATATTTTCATCCCAGGTAAGCAGATCTTTTATCGGGCAAATGTTTAGGAATGCAGACCAATTCTTCCAGACCATGATTCCGGTCAGAAACAATGCGACCGAAATCAAAAAAAAGCCTAGAATTCTATCCGTAAGACGATTCATTGTTCCCCCAAACATGCTTAGAGTTTTCTCGATCAGGTTATAGGATGCGTTTTGGGGGGAAAGGATTTTTCCTAAGCGGATTGGGCGGGCGGAACCGGACCCGCAGCCGACCTTCCATTTTGCTAAGTGAAGGAAGTTATCGGGAGTTCATTCTCGAAAGAAGAATCGTTAGCTCTTGGTCGATCTCTTTTTTTCTTTTTGTTTGGGGGCGGTATCGGTGGAATAAATCTTTTCGATCACATACAGCGGACGATTCTTGGATTGGTCGTTGACTCTACTTAAATATTCCCCGATCATTCCGAGCGCCAGTAACTGGATTCCTCCCAGTATCAAAACCACGATCATCACCGAGGTCCAGCCCTGGATGGTATTATTCGTAAACAACTTCAGATACAGAATATAAATCGTGTATAAGGCTCCTGCAAATGCCGCGGAAAAACCGAGATAAGAGGAGAGCTTTAAAGGTGCGGAAGAAAAGGAGGTGATTCCGTCTAATGCGAATTTAAGCATTTTCCCGACGGAAAATTTGGTCTCACCGTCGAAACGTTCATCCCGATCGTATTCCAGTCCCGTTTGACGAAATCCGATCCAAGCGATTAGGCCTCGGATGTACCGATGTTGTTCCCTCATGGAAACTAATACATCGGTAACCCTACGACTCATAATGCGAAAATCCCCCGTATCGATGGGGATATCGAATCTGGTTAATTTTTTCAAGGTTCTATAAAAGAGGTGGGCCGTTAGAAGTTTGAAAATCGACTCGCCTTCGCGGGTTCTTCTTCGCGCATAAACGACATCGAATCCGTCTTTCATTTTTTCGAATAAATCGGCGACGAATTCGGGAGGGTCCTGCAAGTCCCCGTCCATAACGGCCACCGTTTCGCCTCGAGCCACATCGATTCCGGCGGTAATTGCGAGCTGGTGTCCGTAGTTTCTGGACAGATTCACAAGGAAAAAACCGGGTGTGGACTCGCAGAACTCTTTTAGAATTTCCGCGCTCTCATCCCGAGAACCGTCGTTTACAAATAAGATTTCCGAATCGGCGGGACCGAAGCCGAACTTGGTTTTTAGGATTTTTAAGAGGGCATTCAGTCGCTTAACAAGCTCCGGAATTGTTTTTTCCTCGTTGTAAATGGGAATGACGACGGATAGGAGGGGCGGTTTGGGAGCCATCTTTGACGATGGTACGTTGTTTCATTCCGGCCAAAATGTCGATCATTATTCCGCATAATTCTACCGGCCGAAACGGATAGGCGCCCTTTCCTGTAAAGCAGGACCGGATTTGGGAATGATCTCGTAAAAAAGGACTTTACAAGACGACTAGAATGCCGATCCTATATATGCACAAAAATCCAAGAAAGGGTTATGAAAATCAAAGTCACCACGAAAAACGACGTCCACATTATCAAGATCGAAGGACCCATCAAGGCTGGAAACGAATTCGAACTTGGACAAAAAATCGAGGAGTATATCTCGAAGGGTGACGTCCCGAAGTTTATTATCGACCTTAAAAAAGTGCCCTTCATCAACTCCGCCGGACTGGGGATGTTCCTGAACATCTACAAACACATCGACGGACTCAAAGGAAGAATGGTTTTTACCAACCTAAATTCCGACATTGAGAACCTGATGGAGATTACCAAACTCGCTAGCATTTTTGAGATCTACAAAACCTTGGAAGAGGCTATCGAGTCTTTCGAATATTAATTTTACCCGATATTCAGGTGGCCTCCTCGGTCTTTCAGATCCTCCAAAAGCGAAAAATTTCCTTAGCCATACTAGTCGGGCTATTTCTTCTTTATCACAGTCTCTTTAACTCCTTTACCGGACAGATTCTCTTTGACAGGGTTTTTGTGCCGCTTGTCCGGGGGGAGGTAAAAGGGGATGTGCGGAAGTTTTCTCTGCTGTACGGCATCCGAATTCAAGATATAACCGTTCACGCTCCGTCCGAATGGGGAACCGAGCCGCTTCTCACCCTGAAACGGTTCGAATTTTCCTATAATCTTCCCTATCTTTTTTTTGGAAGGCTGAAACTATCCAGGATAGCTCTCGAGGATCTCGAGTTGAATTTGGTCCAAAAAGGGAAAGTTTGGAATGCAACAACCTTATTCCCCGCATCAAAGGCTGCGCCTGAGCCTCCTCTCGCAGAACCGTCCGAGCCGTTGACGCAGATTCGTACCTATTTTCCCGTAAGCGCCTTTTTACGATTCGAACTCAAAAATATAAACGTACGGATTCTATCGAACAACGGAACAAAATCGTACTCAGCCGGATTGGAAGGATTGGACTTCGCATTGGAATTGGATACGAAACGATTTACTAAAATTCCTTTCGATCCGACGGCTTTGCGCTTGATCGACGATTTCCAATTCAGACTGAATTCGGAAAAAAAAATCAGGGTCCGATTCGAAGATTCGTCCAGAAGTTTGGATCATACGCTTCGATTTACTTGGATTTGGGATAGGGGGAACGCCGGAGAAGCCTTTCGTTCTAAACTGGATCTAGGGTCCGAACAGATTCCTTTACGACTTAAGAATCGGCCGGTTATACCCTTCGGATTTTCTTTTAAATACGATTTAGAATACTCTCCCGATTCGAAGGAACTCGTACTCGGAAATCTACAATTTAAGGTAAATGAAGACGTCTGGTTGGAAGGCGGCGGAAAAATTTCCGGAGTCGGAGAAGAATCTCAACTCGTAAATATAGCATTACAAAAATCGAAAATTCGTTTGGCTCCCGTTTCGGACTTTCTCCGTAGCCTAGGGTTTGCGGGAATTTCCATGCAGGGCCAAGCTTCTTTAGCGCCGGTGCTGTTCGAAGGAACGTCAGAGGATCTTCGGGTGATCGGCGAAATCAAAGCTAGCGGATTGGATTTAAGATTCGCGGGTGGAACTCATCGCGTTCCGGAACTGTATCTGGACTGGGACGCGAGATTGTATCCTTCTACGACCCAAGCGGTTACCGGATCGAATCCGCTTCCCTGGATCGGAATCTTGGATTTAAAAAAACTGAAAGTTTTGTACAATGATGCGACCTTATTCGGAACGTTGTTCTATTCCGGAGATCCGAAGATTCGGGAGAAGGCTCTAAGTCTCGATTTGAAATTGGATCGGTTTTCCCTAACCCCGTATTCGCCCGGATTAGCCGGACTCGTATCCGCGGATTTGGGAGTGCGAGGGGTCGATTTTTCTTCGCTGGATCTGAATCTAAAAATGAAAGCAAAGGGATTTCGTTTCGCGTACGGTAGAGGAAACTCCGGAAATATTCTTTTGGACGGTAAGCTAAAAGGAACTTTAAGATTTCCTGATAAACCCTGGGAATTGAGAGAGGTTCATATCTCTCCTCTTTCGATAGGAATAGCTTCGCCGGAGGGAACCGAGGCCTTTAGCCTGGAAAGCCGGGGTAAAGTCCGGTTGGGAGAATTCTTAAGCGCCGATCTAAATAACGCTAAGTTAAGGGCAAATCTAGACGAGCTGCTTCCCCTTTTACCCCTGGTACTTAGGGAATCCCTGATACCTATCCGCTCGCAATTAGGCCCCGTCGTCGGACTTTCCGGAGATCTCGGCTACTCTAAGATGGCATCGATCCAGGAAATCAAGGGAGGATTCGGATTGCTAGTACCGGCCTTGGAGATTAAGGACGGAAAGCTGAAGATCTCGGTTATGATCGACGGTTCTCCCGCGAATAAAATCCACTTAAAGCAGATGGATCTTTCCGCATTTGCGGGAAAACTTTCCTTCCGGTCTTCCGGCACCTTATCGCGTCCAAAGCAGGAGGATGTTCCGCCTTCCATGGGTCCTTTTTCGCCGGATCTTAACGGATCCTTCCGGTTGTCGTCGAAGGAAGACGCGTATCTGATCAAAGGATTGACGTTTCGTGGAGACCTAAGTCTCGGCTTTCGATGGGTCGGGCCTATGATTTCCGGTAATTTTTCCTCCAAAGAATCCGGCCTTTACGTAAGTAATCGTCTTTGCCCGAGTCCCGAATGCAAGCTGTACAGGATAGATGGGCTGAACGCCTCGGTTCCGTTCCAACACGATATTTCGATGAAAGAAACCAGAAATCTGATCGAAGGCGATAAAAGAAAATTCGTGATGAATTATGGCAGATTACCCGAGCCGAATTTTACGATTCGAGAAATAGTGGGAACTCATCCTTCCCTAAAAGGACTGCCATTCGAATACGTAAAGCCGAAAGGAGCTTCACCCGGGCTTTCCGCAAACATAAATTATTCGGAAAATTATTTACGAATGGATTTCCTCAAAGTATACACGTTGGACGGGGAAATTCTCGGAAAGGACGTAATCGTTAACGTCGGGGCGGGAGCTCCCGAAAAAATGGAATATTCGTTGGAGCTACGGGTAAAGGATATAGATCTTAAACAATTGCTTCCGAGTCGGAGTAGGGGTAAGATCGACGACGGTAAAATCAAGGCGGATGTGAATCTATGGGGAAGGAATCTCGGGGATCCGATCCCGAATCTAAATCTGTTTTTTAGCGTTTATCAAATCGGTCGCGACTTCGGTAAAAGCGCGATAAATATTTTCGCGCCCTCCAACTTGTTGACGGATTTCATATATACAAGCTATGCGGTGGATAAAATCGAATTAGAATTGTCTAAAGGGTTGGTCTATGCTGTGATTTTATTCAAGAGATCCGTCCTGGGGACGTTCGTAAACTTGGAGAATAATCAGGTTTCTCAGCAAAGAATGCCCTTGGCGAATTTCTTAAAACGCGCCCAGAGCGAAATCGAAACGTATAATAAGTGATAAAAACCGTGAGAAAATTAAATTTCTTTAAAATTCCTTTAGCTCTAGTTCTTTTTTGCACTTTCTGTACGATTAAGGCTCCCTTGATTACGTTCACTCAGACCCAAACCGCATCCGAAAAACAAATGTTGGGAGAGGATCGAAATCTCGAAAAAGACGGATGGCTGATCGCTTCCATAAAAACGTCTTCGTCCGGATCGGAAATTTGGGAGAGAGATTTGGTCCGGGAAGAATTTTCGGATCCGGACGATCGCACTCTTTATATCGCGTTGCGGACCTTAGCCTACTTGGCTAGGGAAACGAAGGAATATTCCGCCTCGGGGTTACTTGCGGAAGGCTTGGACGGTAAGATTCGAATCAATCCGAAAGCAAGGGAAGCCGGTGCGGAGAAAGCGCTGTCCAAGCCCGAACTGAAAAGTCGCCTCGATGAGTTGCTTAAAATAACGAACGAGAGTAGGGATTTGATCGTTCAAGGCAAGCTGCGGAAGGAGACATCCTTGCCCGGGAAGCCGATGACGGAAAAAGAAAAAGCCGAGTTGAAGCGATCTTTGCTATTATCGTGGTACCGCTCGGTGGGCCAAGGAGAATACTACGAATCATCCTCCGGTATATGGAAGAAAAAGGGATAAGCTTTCATGAGTTATTCCAAATTCTTAATTTCTCTTTTTGCGATATTTCTTTTCGGCGATTGCACTCTCCTTAGTGTCGTCGAAAAAATAAAGCCGATCGAATTCGATTACGGCCCCATTTCTCGAAATTATTTTCGTCCCGATAACGAAAAGCCGTTTCCTCTGACCGTGCAAAGAGGGAATAACCTCTACCATTCCATGACTAGGGACGGTAGGTATCTATTTTATACGACCGGTCAAAAAGGAAACTTCGACATTTGGTTTCGTGATTTGAAAAGCTCGATCGTGGTTCCGGTTACGCAACATCCGTCCTCCGAATATAAACCAGCTATCAGCCCCGACGGTTCTAAGTTGGTTTTCGTTTCCGAGCAATACGATTCGGCCGGTGATATCGTGCTTTTGACAATGAATCCGGCCGAGTGGGCCGCCAAAATACTGGACGGAAAGCGGTTTCTTAGCGAAGATTTCATATTTTTAACAAATTCTGAATATACTAATTCTCTAAAGTCCGATCGCTTTGTGGATACGGATCCTATTTGGGCGCCCGATAACCGACATATCGTATTCTCCTCGGATCGGCTCAGTCCGGGTACTCCGAATTTAATCCTTTGGGATACTAAAGGGATAACTCAGGCGAAATTGCTGACGAAAACGGGGGCTGCGAGCCCTTTTTGGTCGGAGGACGGAAAGAGAATCGTTTACGTTTCTTATTCGGAATCGTCGAGAGGCGAATTGTATTCGCTTGAAGTGGCGACCGGGACGATTAAAAGAATTACGAGAGACGATTATCTGGATTTTTCCCCCAGCTTTTCGCCGGATTCAAAATTCATCTATTATACTTCGATTCGAAAAGATTCGGATAATAACGGAAAAATCGACGAACGAGATAATAGCATAATCGTTCGACTCGATCTTTCCAACGGCAGGGAAGCGTTACTAACTTCCGGAAATTTTTCGTTATTCGATACTAGATATTCCAGGTTTAACGGCGGGAGTATTCTGTTTACCGCATCGTTTTACGAAACGATGAATATTTACTTTTTGCCCGAAAACGGTTCCATTCCTAAGGCAAAGAGTATCGGGGCTCAATTCGATCTTGCGCTTCAATATAAACAAAAACAAGGTTTCGAGGATTTTATATTGGCGATCGATTCCTTGGATTCGTATTTTGCGGACGATCCCTTATTTCCGATATTCAAATCGAAAGGACTATTAGAGAAATATAAAGAATCTAAGAGAAAAGGGAAATTGCAGGTTCTTGAGGAAGTGCGGAAAGAGATGACCTCCGGCAAATTGCACCCCGATGCGGGATTGTCGTTCGCGTTCCTATTGGAAGCGGATGGCGCCACACCTAAGACGCTTAAGGATTATTCCGCCGCCTGGGAGAAAGTCCCCGAAATAAATCGAAATGCGCTGGCTGCCCTGGAAGAAGAAATCGGAGACGCCTACGTTAATCGGAACGATCGGGCTTCGGCCCTCATAGTATTCGAATCCTTGAGAGATAGGTTTCCCGATTATTACCATGATAGGGATGTGCTGCGAAAAATCGGGGCCTTGCGATTAGGAGTTTCGGAAAGTTCGGGCTGGGTTCTTCCGAATTCATTGCTGTTAGTCGCGAACGATCCAAGGTCCGGTACGGAAGATTTGCGGTATATGTACGAATTGCTCGAGTCCGAGACGGTATCGGACCGTTCCGATGCGGAGAAAATATCGATCGCGGACACGGCCGACAATGCGAATTCTCTCCGAACAAAATCGCCGGTACTGCACCGTTTTTTCTCCTATGTGAAGGCCTTGGGTTTAAAAGGACAGGGCGATTTTAAACGGAGCAATTCCATTCTTGACGGGTTCCTCGAACAGTTAAGGCCGGAGGATCCTTTATTCCTAAAATCGCATATTCTAAAATCGGAAAATTTTAGAGGCATGGGTGACACCAGAAATTCTCTTACCGAATTGAGAATATTCCTTGAAAATTACGATGCGACTTCCGGAGTCGCAATCGATGAAAAAGAGATGGAGCGTTCCTTCTTATATTTCGAAAATTTGGCCAGAAATTACGAGAATAGGTCCGATTTTTTACAAGCATCATTCCACTATTTTTTTAACGCAGAAAACATGTTTCTCGCAAAAAGCAAGAATCTATTTTTGGATACGCTGTATAAGGATTATGCGATATACTATCAAAGATTGATGGTCGATACGTCCTTTAAATTGGCCAAATCGATCAGCGATAAAAACGCGCAAGGACTGCTGGGGACTTTGAATCCGGTCGAATTCGATCCGCTGGATAAGAAGGAGGGATTGTCCTACGTAACTCAATATTATGAAAAAGAGAAAATTCTTCCCCGCGCCAGAACCTTTCTCGATTTAGCGACTCTTTACGGATACGCATATTATCTGATAAATCGGTCCGTTATTCGGGAGACTTATTTTTATGCCGCCGGAACGATGGATGCCGCAAAGAAGGAGGCGGTATTACGAGATTTTAAACAAGCCGAATACGAGCTGAGATGGATTATATTCTCCGATCCCACCTATCACGACGCCTATCAACTGTTAGGTTGGCTATACCAGTACGTCGATATTATGAAATCCAGAAGACCGCCCGACGGTGAGCTATCGGACGAGGATCAATACGCGGCCATATATCGGAAATATTTCCCGGAGAAGAATTTCGAAGAAAACGTGGAGCTTTACAGCCAAATTTTGGAGCTTTTAGGGGAGAATTTTCCGAATAAGAAGGCTTTGTCCGACTTGCGCTTAAATCTCGGAAACAATTACTTTCTTCTTAAGAACTATCCGAAAGCGGATGAACAATACTCTTTGGTGGAGTCCTATTCGAAGTTTATTCTTTCCAAGGCGCAATTCGAAGATTATCGTCAAAAAGCCGTATTCCTATTCAATTCGGCGAGATCATCCATTTATATGTCAAGATACGCGGATGCCATTCGCAAATTGAATGCGGCTTCCGATCTATATTCCAAAAACGAATTTTCCAAATTATATTCCCAGTTGGATCCGCGCCTGGCTATCGAAAGTTATCATGAAAAATTAGCCTTAATCTATACCCTTACGGGATTGTCTCATATGGAGTCGGGTGAATACAGCTCGGCGATTCCTTTTTACAAAGACGCACTTAAATTGAACGACTCTTCTCGTTTAGTGGATCCCGTTAACTTACATAATGCTCTTGCGCTCTGTTTTCAAAAAATAGGATCGTTAAGCGAATCGGAGGAAAATTTAAAGAAAGCGGAACAGCTCGTGAAAGAGAAGGGAGTTAATTGGATTCCGCGTAAAGTTAAGATCACTTTTTGGGATTATTTTTGGGATCTAATCTTCGATACCGTCCTACCCGACTCGACTCGAATTTCGGGATCCGGTCGATTTCCCGAAGCGATTCCCGCATCCTATCAGCCCTTATTATCTTCCGGCATACGAATTAATAACCTATTACTGGAACAAAATTACGAACTTGCCGGAGAAGAAACCGATAAACGCCTCGCATATGTGAACGGAAAAGGTTTGAACGGAAGCTTTCCGGGAAAACTGATTAAATCTCAATCCTGGAACGATTTAGGATTCGTTAGATATAAAAGGAATGAATTCGAGAAGGCCAAGGCTGCATTTCGCTCCGGAAAGAATTATGAAGCTTCGACGAGCGAGATCTCGTTTAGGTCGCAAAGTACGTTCCGGCGTTATTTATATTCGCTCTTTGCCGAAATCGAGGCCGAGGATAAAAGTTTAGGGTTTCATCCGGAGGTCGAGCTGGAGGAAGCCTATCGATTCCTTTATGCGATGAAAATGAATTATATCGATTCGTGCCTGTCCATATCGGACGATCAGGATAGAGTTTCTCTTAGAAAGCGATGCGAGGAGACCTTCTATAAAGAAAACTACGATTATGATATTCTAATATCCAACCTTTTCTACTATTTAGGCGAGGAAGAGATCAAACGAAAGGATTGGATTTCCGGGTTTGAAAAACTCGGTTTGGCGGTTTCACTGCTCGAAAATCCTTCCGGATTACCGAAGGAAATCGTCGGATTAGCCCAGGATCCTTTTTCTAAGAAGGAAAGAGTCATTCATTCGCTGAGTCGAGCTAGCATCTATTTTCGTCTCGGCGATTCGGAGCGCGCTTATCTCTGCTTGAATTTTGCGGAAGAGATGGCTAACGAATTTTTTTATGCTAACGAACTCATCCAAGCTTGGGTTTTACAAGCCAGGCTGGATATGATATCCGGAAAATCTTTTCGTGCAAAAGAACGTTTACTCAAAGCCGAGAACCTTGTTCAAAAGCAAGCTCATCTTATCCGCGAAGTGAAAGGGTTTTTGCTACGCGACTTATATGAGACCAGGATTCGTAACGAGATGGAATCGGGTAATCAAGCGGCGGCTTTTAAAACCTGGGACAGATATCGATCCGTTTTATTATTTAGAAATTTTGAAAAAGGAACTTGGGAATTCGAAGGAAATCCGAAGGAATATCTTCAATTCGAAGCATCGTGGAAGTACTTTCGAACCGCATATTTAAAGTACCAGGCAGCATTGGAAAGACGGGTCGAAATAAAAGAAGCGGAGTCGGAATTGAACACCGTATCAGCTTCGGCGATGCAATCATTGGAACAGTTGAGAAAGGTTTTTCCGAGCCGTGTCGCCTTTCTTAGCCCGTTCCGAGAGTCGACAGACCAACGTTTAGGTCCGCAAGAAAGCGAATTTAGAATCATCAAAGTAATGGGAAAGAATTTCGTAAAGATTCGGAAAGCGGAGTCGGTGAGATTCGTGACCGTTTTAGGCGATGAAGAAGAAGTGTTCGCCGCATTATCCCGCGAAGCCGAGTGGACGATGCCTAAGAAAATATTCGATCCGGGGAATACGAATTATGCGGATCTCTTCGTTCGCCGAGTCGAGGGATTGATTCTAAAAGCCGACTTAGATTTACCTCCGGAACGCGATGGAACATCGCCGAGGACGATCACTTCCTATCTGGACCTTTCTTCTAAATTAAAAGTTCGTAATATAAAGGCCGGTTATTTGGGGCATTTATTGGATGATTCCGATATAATCGTATCTTCTTTGCCGGAAGTCGAAAGCGATTTTCTCTTCGGCGAAAGGGTTCGGGATCGACTGGACCTAAAGGAAATTTTTTCCAAGAGCCATAAGGTTTCTTTCATTATTTTCGTAACTCCAAAGCAAGTATCTTGGAAGAAAATCTCAAAAGTCGCTTCTGCAAGCATCGGTTCGGGAGTCGACAAAGTATTTTTCTGCGACGACTCGAAAGGTTGTATAGCGAATGTACTTGCGGAGATCGATGGACAAAAAATCGCCGCAGGGGTTTATAGGTTCGGTCGGATTTCATCAAGAAGAAAAGCGAATAAGTTTCGGGGTGAATCTCTTTTTGCGGAATCCAGATCGTTTGAAATAGCCGGGAATTATCAGGCCGCCTATGATAAAATTTACGAGGCCAAAGACTTTGCGCAAACGGGATCCGATCGTTCCCGGAGAATCGAAGAAAATTTACTTAGACTTTTAAGGCGAAATCATCCGAAGCTCTCTCTACAGGAAATACTTTCGTTGTCGTACGAGACGCGTGACGATTCTCAATTAGAAAAATTGAATTTTTCGCTTTGCCTTGCCGCTCTGTTGGATCATGACGAGCCGGATTGTTCCGGTATGAAACTCCCGGCCGATAAGAATAATTTAATTTCCGCCGTTTCCGCTTTAAAGCAGGGTTCGGATCCGAAAACTAATTTTGACGAATTGATCGATATCGGGATTTACGAACCATTTTTACTCCGAATTCGAATTGCGGAACTCGCTTTGGAAAGTTATTTTCCGACCATCGTAAAAGAACAATTGATGAAGGCGGCCAAGATCGCCGGAGGGCCGGAGGCTCTAGCGCTTGTTTCGAAACTGTCCGACGATCTGTCTCAGCAAACCGCATTATTGGAAGAAATTTCCGAACCGAAGCGAGTAACGGGAATTGATTCTAGTTCGGAGAATCGGCAAGGAGAGAATTTGAGATACAAGAGGCGACTGCTCGATCTTGCCGACAGAAAATCTTTCGGCGGGAGAATTTCACCGATCGCCCTCTATTCCGAAGTGTTCGGTGCATCTCGTGAATTATTCTCCTCGCTTACCTCTTCCGAGAGAGCGGTTATCGCCGATTTATTAAGATACTCGATAGGAGATGAGATTGCCGGAGAAATGTCCGATTTTCTTTTATCCTATATAGAATTCGAGAGAGGGAAGCGAAATCTACCTCGGATCGTGAGATTCATGATCGAAGTTTCTCGCGCCTATTATTCCAAAGGAGATTATGAAAATGCGCGAAACTGGATAGGTAAGGCGGAGAACGAACCGGGGCATTTTCAGGATTCGGAAATCGAATATCTGAAATATAAAATAAACGTGATGAACGGTAAGTCTCAACCAATCGTTTCCGATTCTCCCTTTTACCAATTTACAAAATTTTATCAGGAATCTCTTTCTTCAGCTCCGAAGAATTTTCTTGATATAGCGAACCGATGGGTCGGTTCCCGTAAGCGAACTTCTTTAACGCCGAGAGAGAGAAGGGAACTGAACGATTTTCTGACATTTCTGCAAACTCTCGCTTTTAAAAAGAATGATTCGGAAGTTTTCTTCGATCTTTGCGTGGCTAAAGACAAGGTTTCCGTGGCTAGAAAAACGATTCTCGGTAAGGAACCGCTTTTCTCCGATATCCCGAAGTTCCAACCCGTCTCGCTTAAATTGGAGGAAAAACTTCCGATCGGTCAGGAATTTCTTGCAGTGGCGGATCTAGGGCTTACGACTTTCTACATCAAATTTACGAGAGGAAAATCCAACGGAGATATCGCGTACAAGGACAATCGAAAATTAAAAGCGACTATTAAACGATATCATGAGGAAGCGGAAAAAGGCGGTTCCGAAATTTTATTAAGAGAATCCTTGGAAACCGAATATCGTCAGAATATTAGAATTTCAAAGAATAAAACGACTTATCTCTATCTTTCGAATTACCATTTTCTCGTCCCTTTAGTTCCTCGCTCGGAGGAAGAAATTTATTACGTGACGGACCCGGTCGCTTTTTTGGAAAATCCTATCCACCAAGAAAAGGACGAATTCTTGCCGGGCTTCGCTATCGTCGCAAGAGAACCTAACTCAGCCCCCGATTGGTATAAGAGATTATTAAAGTTAGACGCGTTGGAGCTAGGAACTAAAATCGTTCGCTCGGGAGTCTCTTCTTTTTTTATAATACAGGAACCGCTCGAACTCGATTTCAATCGCGGAATTTTATTCGGTAGAAAATCGTTGCCCGAAATCTCGGATACTAAACAAAAAGGTCCTTGGATGCTTTCGTCCTCGTTTCTGAAAGAATTTGATTTCGGTTCCGAGAACTTTCGCGACTCTCTTTATTTTTTGCAGAAATCTATCCGAGGTTCCGGAATAGTGAATTTAGGTTTTCAGACGGATACGCATAATTCGCGGTTCTTGAAAGAGTTAACGAGACGGGAGGATTCCAGGATCTCTCTGAGAAATCGATTTTTGAAAGCGATTGAAATCATGCGAGACGTATATCCGTTCGATAAATATTGGAACGGATACCGCCTGTTTACGACGTCGATCATAGCAGAAGACTAGGACAGAGGACAGATAATTATTTCTATTTCCCTGGCAACAATTTTTTTAAAAACGAATTATGTTGGAGCGCCGACACAGAGAACGGAGGGCCGAAGAAAGATCCACTGTTGCATAAGAATCTTTCTCTAGAGCATGGAAACCCGGCTGGCCAATGTTCTGTCTTCCGTCCTCAGTCTTCTGTCCTCTGTAAAAGGATCTTTCTCTCCGCCGAAGAGAGTGAAATGAGTTTGCGCATTTCTTCCTGAAATTTCCCGAAATCTCGGCCTACTTCCTCGAGCTTTCTTTCAAAAAAAGCGGAACCGGAATGATACCTAAGCATTCCGACGAAATCCTCGTTGTTCCAATCCCGTTCGGAGAGTTTTTTTCCGTCTATGGTCCTCCAATTCCTCCGGCCGAGTTCCTTCTTAAAGGAGGAAAGAATTTGATTTTTCTCTTTACGTACTTGTTCGTCGGAGCCGCCCTTTGAATAAATATTTTTCAGAGATTCTGCCGTTTCTCGTAAGAGCGTTTTATAGTGTTCCCGTTCCCGTTCGGAGGATTCGCGGGCTTCAACAAGTTGTTGACCGCCGATCGAAAATAAATAAGCTTTCGTTCCGGCCTCTTCCACAAAGCTCGCATAACTTTCGTTAAAGACGCTATCTCCCGGAAAGTACACGGTCGCGTGAGCCATTTCATGTAAAACTAATGCGGAGAGATCCGCTCGATCATCATACAACTGCGGTGAAAATAACGGGTCTTCGAACCAACCTAGGGTGGAATAACCGGCGGTGATTCTCACTCGAGTCTCCCAGCCTTCTTCCTTCAGTCGCGTTTCTTCTTCCTTCGCTTTTTCCAGAGAAAAATAACCTTTATAAGGAACGGAACCGACGATCGGAAACCACCATGTGTAGGATTCGAATCTCAAAGGATGACAGGCGCTTACATGCCAGCCGACTGCATTACGATCCAATGAAACGAAACTTTTGAAACCGCCTTTCGAGGACAGGGCCAGGGACCGTATTCCAAAATCCCTGATTCGTTCCACTTCCTTTAATTTCTCCTTCGTTTTTTCGGAGACGGAAGGATCCGAAAGAACCTCCTCGAACGGTCGCTTCTGCATGACGAATTTTGCCTGCTCCTTACCGATATGAAGGAGATAGGGAATGCAGCCTTGAGAAGAAATCCAGAATAAGAAAAGGATTGGAACCGGTAGACGCTCCCCGGAGAATCCGAGTCGACGATTTGCCAACCTGGCTATAGGATGGGCCAAGGTAGTTTTCATGCGATTCTCTCTTCCTCCAGTTGTGGTTGTGAACGCCGGGCTGGCGGTTCTTTTGATTCTTATCCTAATTCTTCCCGGAGAAGGAGGCTTGTCTTCCTTTTTCCGCGGAGATAAACCTCTCGACTATGGAGAGCAGAAGGCCGGGATCGAACTCCAAAACGCATTCCGTAACGTTTACAGACTGGCAAAAGATTCCGTCGTATCGATTCGTACGAAAAAATCGGATCTTATCGTAAGTCCGTATCATTATTTCGATTATAGAAACGAGAGGCTTGCCTCTTTCGGAAGCGGTTTTTTAATTCATGAAAAAGGATATATCGCTACGAATTTTCACGTGATCGAAGGAGCGGAAAGCATAGAAGTCATTACTTCGGACGGGAGCGTCTTTCCGGCAAAGTTCGTCGGGAGCCACGAGCGAGCCGATATTTCCCTTTTAAAAATTCGCGAAGGTTCCGGGTTAAAGCCTGTGCGCTTCGGAAATTCGGATGATATCGAAGTCGGTGATTGGGCGATTGCGATCGGCTCCCCGTTCGGTCTAGAACGATCTTTTTCCGTCGGTGTCGTTTCCGCAAAATACAGGGAAGATTTGGATGAAACGGGGCAAACGCATATCCAGATCGATAGCATGATCAATCCAGGTTCCAGTGGCGGCCCTCTCTTAAATATTTATGGAGAAGTGATCGGTATTAACCGACTCATCCGAAGTGATACTGGACGGAACACAGGAATCGGTTTCGCGATTCCGATGAATTATGCGAAGAAAATCATTCAATTGATTCAGGAAAATAAGGGGAGAATTATTCGCCCCGCCACTCTTGGCGTTATGGCGACCGTTCCTCTCGCAGACCACCGAAAGGCATTGGGCATTCCGGACGACTGGACCGGCGTTCTCGTTTACGATATAGAGGCCGGCTCTTCCGCAGAATCTTCGGGACTCAAACGGTATGACTTCCTACTAGAGGCGAACGGACTGCCCGTAAAAAATATTAATGATCTTCGGGAGCAGGTCGGAATAGTAGGATTAGGGGGGAGGCTTAAGCTCAGAATTTATAGAGAAAAAAGTCTCCAAGAACTCGTGGTCCGATTAGTGCAAAAATAAAAACGGACCTACCAGGCGGGATATGAGAAGAAATATCGTTCATAGCGGTGCGGATGCTCTCATTTATGAGATCCGTCAGATCGTTGCAGTCGCTAAAAAGCTGGAAGCTTTAGGCGTTCCAATCACTTACGAAAATATCGGCGACCCGATTCAAAAAGGAGAGAAGGTCGCGCCTTGGATGAAGAAGATCGTCGCAGATCTTATTCTGGAGGATCTATCCTGGGCGTACACTGCAACCCAAGGATACGAAAAAACCCGCAAATTTCTGGCCGAAAAGGTAAACGAAAGAGGCGGGGCTCAGATCACGTCCGACGATCTTTTATTTTTCAACGGTCTCGGCGACGCCGTCGCAAAAATATTCGGTTTCATGAGACGGGAGGCACGGGTTCTCGGCCCCAGTCCGGCGTATTCCACCCTTTCCTCGGCGGAAGCGGCGCATTCCGGCTATGAGCACATGACGTACAATCTTCTTCCCGAAAGGGGCTGGATGCCGGATTTGGAAGATATCGAAAATAAAGTACGATACAACGATTCGATCGCGGGAATTCTGCTGATCAATCCGGACAATCCGACGGGCGCAGTATATGGAAAAGACGTAATGCGTCAGATCGTTTCCATCGCGGAAAAATACGACGTTATGATCGTTTGCGACGAAACGTATGCCCATGTAAATTATTCGGAAACGGGCACGATTCATCTCTCCGAAGTGATCGGAGATAAGGTATGCGGTCTGGCATTACGTTCCATTTCCAAAGAGTTTCCTTGGCCTGGCGGACGCTGCGGTTGGATTGAAATTTTCAATAAGGATAAGGATCCGGTCTTTGCACGCTATGTGAAATCTCTCCTAGATGCGAAGATGCTGGAAGTCTGCTCGACGACTCTGCCGCAAATGGCGATTCCTCAAGTTTATTCGCATCCCGAATTTATCCCGCATCTAAAGTCGAGAAACGAAAAATTCAAAAAAAGGGCGAAACTCGCGACCCAATATTTTGACGGTCTTAAAGGAGTCCGGGTCGTGGAACCGAAAGGTGCATTTTATCTTACCGTCGCCTTTGACGAGGGTGTTCTGAACGAGAAGATGTCTCTGCCGATTGAAAACCTTCAAGCTGCGGAATTCATTCAACCTCTATTGGAGAAATGCGCGAACGATCGTAGGTTCGTATACTTTCTACTGGCTTCGGCGGGAATCTGCGTGGTTCCTTTATCTTCCTTTTGTACCAACCGCCATGGATTTAGAGTCACTCTCTTGGAAGAAAACGAAGATAAGTTTCGTTGGATTTATTCCACACTTCGAAGCAGCATAGAGGAATACATTCGTTCGGCGTAAGGCTGTAATGGAAAACGAGGACGCGATTCCAATTAAAATCGGAGTCATGGATTCCGGGATGGGCGGCCTTTCGGTCCTGCGAACGCTCCTTTCTCTTCCGTACCGCGCGCATTACGTTTATTACGGTGATCTAGGGAATGCGCCTTACGGGGAGCGAAGTACCGAGGAAGTGCTAGCGCTCACTAAAAACGTATGCTCGGAGTTGCTTTCTCAGAAAGTAAACGCCATACTTCTGGCTTGTAATACCGCCACTTCCGCCGCGGCGTCCGAACTGCGAGCCGAACTTCCCGTACCCGTATTCGGAATGGAACCCGCAATTAAACCGGCGCTATCGGCTCACCCTAATGAAAGAATCGCATTGCTCGCAACGTCCGTGACTCATAGAGAAGAGAAATTACGAAATTTGAAACTATCACTTTCGGCCGAAGAAAGAATCGTTCATTTGAATTGCGACGGTCTCGCCACTCTCGTGGACTTGGGTAGATTCAAGGAAGCGGAAATTCTCTTGCGGAAGATTCTAAGGCCTGTCCAGTCGGAAGGCATTCGCGGGCTTGTTTTAGGCTGCACGCATTATGTTTTTTTAAAAAGATTACTTTTATCCGTTTATCCGGAGGCGATTTTGCACGACGGGAATGAAGGAACTACCAAGCATTTGATCCGTTCCTTACAATTAGAGCGATTTCCGGGAACTCCCGGCTTCGAACTTTTCTTTTCCGGAAGGGAAAAAGGGAGTGATGCTTACTTATTGGGCAAACGATTACTCCACGAAAATGAGTGATACGCGCAAAACTTTCGGTAAGAATTTTTTTCCAATCCCCCTTTTTTTTAGTTCCCTCCGTCTCCATAACAATCTAAGTTACGGTACTCTATGAACCGGCTCGCAAAAATTCTAAGTATAACGCTTACTCTTTTCGCCGTAATTTACGGCTGTAAACCGAAATCGGAAGGAACATCCCAGGGAATCGTCACGTTTCTAACGGGAAAGGTAACGGTCGGGAAATCGGGTAAAGATCTGAAATTGGATGATGCCGTCTCCGAACACGACACGATCGTGACTGCAAAAGACGGACTCGTGGATTTGACAACTCCGCTAGGTACGATTCGCCTCTTGGGCAGTACGGAAGCTTCCGTCGCTGCTTTAAAGGCCGACCAGGCGTACCTAAAGGTGAACGAAGGCAATATCCTGGTAAAAGTAGTTAAACTTTCCAAAAACCAGTCCATTTCGGTGGATACTCCGGCCGTGGTTGCGGCGGTTCGAGGAACCCAGTTTTGGGGACAGGTGAATCGATCCGCCGAAACCGGAACATTTGCCGTTCGGGAAGGAAGCGTTTTGATTACTCGAAAAACGGACGAGGCCCGAGTTTTAGTGAAGGCCGGAGAAGCAGTCGACCTAAAACCGGGATTATCCCCTTTGGTGACCAGGACTGCGGCCGAGGCCGAGCTTTCAGCCATGCAGCAAATCGATCAAATGAAATGACGGCTTGTCCTGTCGTTCCGAATCGAAGATTCGCCACTTTTTGAATCTCCTTTTTTTTCTGTCCAGAAGACTCGACTCGGGAATCCTGTTCCCGAGCGGGTAGATGGAAAGCAAGATCACTTATAAAAGCGCCGGAGTCGATACCGAGGCCGGTCAGAACTTCGTTAGAAGAATCAAGGAAAACGTGGAATCCACGCATGGTCTCCGTGTAGTGGGCGGTTTGGGCGGTTTTTCCGGCGGCTTTGACGTCAGCTTCCTAAAGAATTATAAGAATCCGATCTTACTTTCCGGTACGGATGGAGTCGGGACTAAATTAGAATTAGCTCGCCTATTCGGAATTCATGATACGGTCGGAATCGATTTAGTCGCGATGTGTGTGAATGATATTCTTGTCTCCGGCGGCGAACCGCTATTTTTTCTGGATTATATCGCCTGTGGAAAATTGGACCCGGCTCGAATGGAACGAATCGTTTCCGGAATCGTGAAAGGATGTCGCTTATCAGGTGCGGCTCTTCTTGGCGGGGAAACTGCGGAGCATCCGAGCACGATGGAAGAAGACGAATACGATTTAGCCGGCTTCGTAGTAGGGGCCGTGGAAAAAGAGGATATGATCGACGGTTCGAAAATTCGTCCCGGAGACGTGGTTCTCGGTTTGGAATCTTCCGGTCCTCATAGTAACGGTTTTTCCCTCATTCGAAAGTTGTATTTACCGGAAGGCAGAAAGCTTCCCTCAGATCCTTCGACCGTGGATTTCTTACGAGAATTCGCCCTTAGGCCGACTCGAATTTATGTACAAAGCATTCTGAATCTGGTTAAGAAAGTGGAAGTAAAAGGAATGGTTCACATCACCGGCGGAGGATTCTACGAAAATATCCCGCGCGTTCTTCCGAACGACTGCGGAATTTCGATCGAACGGGAGAGTTTGCCTTCCAACCCTTTCTTTGAAAAATTGAGAAAGGACTTCCCACAGATCGAAGAAAAAGAACTCTATTCCACATTCAATATGGGCGTCGGGTACATCGTTATTGTTTCCCCCGATTCGGAAGCGGCTGCGCGGACGAATTTGGAAGAAAAGGGCGAAAGTGTTAGAAGAATCGGCACTATTATTTCTCGTAAAGATACGTCCGTAATTTTCGTCTAACCAACGTTATGGACAAAGTCCGTTCCTTTTTTAGAAATCCGATCTTCGTAATTTCCAAAAAGAACCCCTTTATGCTTTCGAGGTGGAGTATTCTTTACGTACTCCTCGGGATTTTCGCCGGTTTATTTTCCGCGCTCTTCTGGAAATGTTTAGAATATCTGACCCTATTTTTAGGAAAAGTCGAAGGCCCTTGGGTCATAGCCTTAATGACCGGCTCCGGTTTGTTGATAGGTCTTTTGATCTATTGGTTAGGCGAACCCGGAGAAATTTCATTAGTAATCGATAATATACGATTTCGGGGAGGAAAATTAGATCCTAAGAATAATCCTTCGATGACCGTTTCATCCCTTCTTAGTATTTCCTCGGGAGGAAGCGCCGGCCCCGAAGCCCCCTTGGTTCAGATCACCGGATCCATCGGCAGTTGGTTCGCCGAGAGACTGGGGTTGGAAGGAGAGGAGGTTCGCTCGATGACGATTGCCGGAATGGCTGCCGGTTTTACCTCTCTATTCGGCTCTCCGTTAGGAGGCGCCTTATTCGCGCTCGAAATACTCCAACACCGGCATGTAGTAGAGTATTATGAGGCGCTATTGCCCGCCTTCCTTTCCAGCTGTTCCGCCTACTTCGTGTTTCTTTGGATGACGGATATGGGCATCGGGCCCACCTGGCAATTCCCTCAATATGTTCCGGGCGGAATCGAAGACTTTGAAAATGCACTCGCCTTCGGAGTCGCGGGAGCGGGAATCGGTTGGATTTTTTACGGAGTATTTCGCACTACTGAATTCTCCTTTTCCAGAATTCCGGGTCCGATCTTCGTTAAGACGGCGTTAGGGGGATTGATTCTAGGATGCATAGCATTCCACCAACCTCTGACGCGATATTTCGGTCACGACCAGTTGAATCAAATCGTAGTTACGAAAGGGGATTGGGTATTTTTCGGAAGTTTGGTCCTTTTGAAAATTCTGGCAATCAATACGACCGTATCGAGCGGCTGGCGAGGAGGGATCATTATCCCACTCTTCTTTATCGGAGCGGCCTCCGGAAGGTTTTTTATGGATTTCTTTCCGACCGAGAATGAATCTTTTTTGTTGATCTGTTTAATGGCCTCGGTCAATGCATCCGTCACTAAAACTCCGATCAGCACTACGATCCTATTGGTCGATTTAACGGGAGTCTCGAGTTTCACACCGGTTTTGTTCGCATCGCTAAGCGGATATTTCTTATCTCCAAAGGCTCCGTTTATTAAATCGCAGGCCGATTCCCAGTAGTCTTTTTCGTACGTTTTCTCCGGGAAATCGTAGACGTTTTCCCGTTCCTATCGGAATCTTCAACCTAACTCGAATGGGAACAAATTTACGTATCAGACTCTTTCCGTTTCTCATTCTATTTTTATTCCTTTACTGTCGTCCTTTTCCTAAAGGAGCAATTCTTGAAAACGGAATCTTAGACTGGGACAAAACAAAGTCGGCGGGTAGAGGCGATTGCTTCCGGCTGACGGGCGAGTGGAAATTCGCCTGGTTGGGCGAGGCTCCTAGTACAGAGCTTCCGGAAAATCCTCCGGTATTTTCCACTCAAATCAGTCCAGGAAGTTGGGCCGGAGAAACCTGGCAGGGGAATATTCTTCCAAAATACGGGAAGGCACTGTACCGCTTGGAGCTAATCTCCGGAGGAAGCGTAGGCAACCTTCGGTTGGTCAGTTTCGATCAAGGAACGAATTACCGAATCATTTTTAACGGAAGAATTATTTCGGAAGTCGGTAGAGTAGGAGATCCTTCGCCGGAGGCTCTCGCATTATTAACACGTTATGTGATTCTTCCTCCCTGGGAAAAAAAAGCGAACCTGGATTTTGAAATTTCCAACTATAATTATAGGAAAGGAGGCCTATGGAAACCTCCGATTTTCGGCGAGCCGGAATGCGTCAATCGATACTATCAGGATCGGAGAGATCTTGAATCGCTTTTGGCCGGAGGCCTTCTTTTTTTAGGCCTATTTCATATTTTCGTATCCGTTTTCTATAAAAAGGATCCTTCGGCATTCGTTTTAGGCTTATTCTCTCTGACGGTTTTCCTGAGATTGTATTCCACCGGCGTAAGGTTACTTCCGGAGCACTTCGATGTCGGGCCGGAAATTTATTTACGGACGGAGTTTATTTCCTGGTTTATCGGAATGCCTCTGGCTCTGCATTTTTTGTATTCGGTTTTTCCCATCGATGCCGGAAGACTGCTTTTAAAGGTCGGATATTCGACGGCGGCAATCTTTATTATAATAACTTTATTTACGGGTCCGAATATCTATTCGTATCTAATCGGACCTTCTTATATGGCGTTCGTCTGTATGGGGGCGAGTTCGTTATTCGTTTTGGCCAAAGCGATCCGAAATAAACGACCGGGTGCCATTCTCTATCTGGTCGGCTTTCTGTTCCTGCTTTTTTTTCTAGCCAGCGAAGTGCTTTATCACTCCGAAATAATGGATTCCTGGGAGTTGAGCGGAGTAGGCGTGGGAATATTCGTTCTGTCCAATGCATTGTCTCTGTCCAATAAGCTTTTAAGCGGTTTTAGAGAAAGGGAGGAAGTTCAGGAAATTCTGAATTTGGATTTGGAAGAACTCGTAAAGAAAAGAACAAGAGAGTTGGAATGGGCCAGAGACGAAGCGGAGGCCGCCAATCGGGCTAAGAGCGAATTTTTAATCAATGTGGATCATGAGGTCCGAACTCCCATGAACGGAATTATGGGAATAACGGAGATGCTATTGGATAGCGACATGAGGCCCGAGCAGAAGGAGATGGTCGAGTTATTGAAACGAAGCGGAGACGCTATGATGTTGATTTTGGGAACGATGTTGGATGCTTCCAGTTTGGAAAAAGGAACTCTCGTCCTAGTCAATCGTCCGTTTCACTTACGAGCCGCCGTATACGAGGCTGCGATGCGCTTGGAAGATGCTATTAAGCGAAAAGGTATCGCTTTTTCCGTGCTAATATCCGATGACCTACCCGATTTAGTCGTCGGAGACGAAGTTCGCTTTAAGAGAATGATTATAGGACTTCTGGAGAATGCCGAAAAATTCACGAAAGCCGGATTCATCCGCTTTTCGGGCATATTACTCGGTGCGACTCAATTTACCTATCGATTCCGCTTCGAGGTGGAAGATAGCGGTATCGGAATTTCTCAAGATCTTTGGGAGGCCATTTTTACCCCGTTTCAACAGGTCGATTCGGGAGTGACTAAACCTTTCCAAGGCGCAGGCCTTGGACTTTCTCTCAGCCGTGCGCTCGCGAGGAAAATGGACGGGGACATTCAAGTGCAAAGCGTTCCCGGGAAGGGTTCCATTTTTATCCTCGAGTTAGGTCTTTCCAAACCTGAAATCCACCCTTGACAGGTCGATAGCGGCCGTGGATTCTGGGTCCAAGCCTATGGCTCGGATACAGGAACTTAGTCCGGATCTAATCAACCAAATTGCGGCAGGCGAAGTTATCGAATCTTCTCATTCCGTTTTGAAGGAATTGATGGAAAACTCGGTCGATGCCGGAGCGACCTACATCGAAGTCGAGACGAGAGACGGAGGATTGACTTCCCTTTTAATCTCGGACGACGGTTCCGGAATAGAGGAAGAAGATATCGAGCTCGCGCTAAAGCGGCATGCAACCAGCAAAATCAAGAGCTTACGGGATTTGGAGCTCGTCTTATCCTACGGTTTCCGAGGAGAGGCCCTGGCTTCCATAGCGTCCGTATCCAAACTCACCCTCGAAACCGGAACCGGAGGTCAAACCGCCTGGAAGGTTCGAACGGAAAAGGGGAAAGTTATTTCCAAAGAAGCGATTCCGGGATTTCGAGGCACTCGGATTTTAATCGAAGACCTGTTTTACAATACGCCTGTCCGTAGGAAATTCTTGAAGTCGGTTCGTTCGGAAGATAAACGGATTCGGGATCGATTTACCGTTCAGGCATTGGCGCGGGAGGAAATCAGATTTCGACTGGTTCAGGACGGAAAGGAAGTCCATAGACTCGCCGCAAAAGAGAAGAAAGAACGAATCGTGGATTTATTTGGAGAGAATTTTCGGGATCATTTGTTAAGCGTAGATCTCGAAAAGAGAGGCTGGAAGGCATGGGGATATATAAGCGATCCGGACTTTTATAAATCCAATCGAACCGGACAGTTTACGTTCGTGAATAATCGTCCGGTGGAGATAAAATATTCCTCTCATCTATTAAAAAAATGTTATGATGAACTCCTTCCGCCGAATGCTCACCCGTATTGCTTTTTATTTTTCGAAGTCGATCCGGAGTCGATCGACGTTAACGTTCATCCCGCAAAGAAAGAGATTCGATTTTTAGACGAGGAATCCTTTAATACGTTCTTTCTACAGTTGATACAAAAGGAACTCCGCTCCAGTACGCCGGTCAGTTTTCTGGAACTAAGAAATCGGCTTCTTCGCCCGGAGCGCCCCAAAACGGGAGGCTCGTTGCAGGTATATTCTTCGACCGGCTCAGGCGATCAGCAATTGTTAGGCGAAGAATTATACTCGGAAGTAAGACATTCTCCGTCCTTTCCGGTAGAAACGGTCGGTCCGGGTTCGAGGCTGGAGGATTTGACGGACCAGCCCCGTAAACATGCCGAATTCATTCCTAAGAAGCATTTCGGTTTACTCTTCGAGACGTTCATTCTAGCCGAGGGAGAGGACGGGTTTTATATTATCGACCAGCATACCGCGCACGAGAGGATTCGTTACGAAGAGGTCCTGAAAAAACTAAAACGGAAGAATTACGGCATCCAACCTCTGCTCACCCCGATTCGGATTCCGGTTTCCAAGCAGGAGGCCGAGGATATCAAGGAGCGGGGCTCCGAATACGAGGAAGTCGGACTGAAGTTGGACGCTCTCGGCCAAGACAGCCTAGTTCTTAGGGAAGTTCCGGGATACTTTTTGCCGGGACATGAAAAGGAAATTATATTAGATTTTTTGAATAGAACCGGAGGAAAGGAAGTCCCGGAGCCGGAACTTTACGATCTGATGGCAAAATGCGTGGCCTGTCGATCCGCCGTTAAAAAAGGGGACCAGTTATCGGACCATCTGATCGCCGAATTATTAAACCGTTTGAGTTATTGCGAAAATCCCGCCCGGTGCCCTCACGGTAGGCCGACGTTGGTCAAGCTGACACGGGAAGATTTGGAACGGATGTTTCATCGTAGGTGATATCGTTTGACTAGAAAAACAACCGAAACGCACGGTTCGAGCGAAAAAGTATTAGGCCGCCTGCTGAGGCAAACGCTGATTGCAAGCGTCGTTTTATTCGTTGGAGTCATCATACTCGCCAGATTCTTTCACGAACCGGTATTACAGGTTTCTAAAGCGTTTATCGATTTTACCGGTCCATTCGGTGTGGGCATCGCCATTCTTATCGCTGATTCCGTGCATATATTCTTTCCACCGGATACGTTCCTGATTATCGCCGTTGCCGCGGGACTTCCCGACGTATGGGTGATTTCGTCCGCTTCGATCGGCTCCCTGATCGCCGGATGCTGTTCCTATGCTCAGGGAAAATATCTGCTTCCTAAATTGGATTCTTTTACCCGTTTTCTTAGAACGCACGAGGAAAAGTTGGAAGTTTATGTGAAACGCTTCGGCTTTTGGGCCGTAGTATTGGGTGCTTTGACTCCGCTACCGTATTCATGGACTAGCGTCGCGGCCGGAGCGATGGGAATGAAATTTAGAATCTTTTTGCTTGCAGCTTTATTTAGAATTCCTAGATTTTATATTTATTATTACCTCATTAAAGGAGGATGGATAGCGGTCTAAAGATAACACGACACTTTCGAAAAAAGAATCGTAAAATCCTATCAATTTTATGGAAGAAACTCCTTCACTGTTTCCGAAAACCAAACGAGACCTGATCCTGGAAAATTTGGATTGGTTCGGTCTACCTGTCCGGGTCGGTGAATTAGTGGAAAACGTTTTGGATGGAAAAATTCGAGAACAGTCCCTGGTTTGCTGCCATAGCGCCTGCGACGTTTGTAATTCTACGATACGTTCCTGCGTTCGCAAAGTTCAACGGGAATTGGAAGGACTTGGATAGTTTCTTCGACCGTCCTCCGCTTCCGCATAGAATCAGACCGTCCGTATTTTCGGAAGTAATCGGGCAGGAAAAAGCGAAGACTCAGCTTCAAAAATTCAGAGAACCCGTAAGTATGATCCTTTATGGTCCGCCAGGTACGGGTAAAACCACGATCGCGAGGATTCTCGGAAAGACTTGGAAACTTCCTTTCGCGGAATATAACGCGGTGACGACCGGAGTCGCCGATATTAAAAAACTCTTAGAGAAAGCCGAATCGGGAGGAAGTATTCTTCTATTCTTGGACGAGATTCATCGCTTCAGCTCTTCGCAGCAAGACAGTCTCCTAAAAGGCGTCGAGACCGGCAGCCTAGTGTTGATCGGGGCTACGACGGAAAGTCCTTCGTTTAGAATTACCAGACCCTTGCTCTCTCGTTGTCAGGTCCTGAAGTTGGAAGCATTAGGAATTCCTGAAATGAAAAAGATCCTAGAAAGGGGAATCGGAAATTTACAACCTTCTCCCCTTTTAGAGGAGGCCGCTAAGGAAACTTTAATACGATATTCGGGCGGTGACGCGCGACGTTTACTTTCCTTATTGGAAGCCCTAGCTCTTTCTATGGATCCGGGCTTATTGATTACCGAGGCCGAAGTAAACTCCTTCCTCGAAAGTCGAGTGATCGAATACGATCAGGTCGGAGAAAGTCATTACGACGTAATTTCCGCGTTTATAAAATCGGTAAGAGGTAGCGATCCGGATGCCGCACTCTTTTATCTGGCCTTAATGCTCGAAGGAGGGGAGGATCCGATCTTTATCGCGAGGCGACTGATCGTTCTCGCTTCGGAAGATATAGGAAACGCTTCCGTTCACGGCCTACCTCTTGCCGTGTCCGGCCTTCAAGCGTTGGAAGCGATCGGAATGCCGGAGGGGAGAATCATACTGGCACAAGTTACGACCTTCCTCGCGTCCTGTCCTAAGTCGAACGCTTCTTATAAAGGGATTTCCTCCGCTTCTTCGTTCGTAAAAGAAAGAGGAACTAGTTTGAATATCCCGAATCGTTTGAAAAATGCACCGACATTCCTGCATAAGAAGGAAGGCGCCGGGCAAGGGTATAAATATCCGCATGATTTCGGAGGCTTTACGGAATTCGAATATTTCCCTGATGACCTCAAGAATAATCCGCCTCAATTCTATCTGCCGACCAGAAACGGAATGGAAGCTAAAATTCGAGAGCATCTGGCATCAGTTTGGAAAAAGTTTAAAGGGAAGAGCTACGATTGAAAATTTGATATAGCATTTTATTCCGCCCCTTTTGTCTTTTCCGTAGTATCAATGTTTTCTCTATTTGAATTCCGACTAGGGAGAAATTCCTCCAAAAATCAGTTCAACACACCGGAAATTTTATTTTTTTTCCCCTTAAACGTAATTTGTCCGTATTAAAACTGTTTTATATTGATAGGGTGTACCTTAGGACGGTAATTTTTTGACATAATTAGTGTCATGAATCCGACTCTTTTTGACGAAACTAATAAGGAAGATCGAGGGTCCTAAGAATCTAAACGAAAAAGGGAGGTTTCGAATGTTCGAATCTGAAAGAATCAAAAAAGAAGAAACGAAACCCGTTAAAAAATTAGAAACAGTTCGTAAGGAATACAGTCTGAATCAGCCTTTATATTCCAATATATCTAGGACTTCCGACGTAAAAGTCGTGCGTCTACGTCCGGATCTTTACGATAAATAAGAAAAAAACACGAATACCGACGTTCGGGAGACGTGTTTTTTCCGTTTCGAAGCCCTTAGCAGAGACTTGAAAATTAGTTAAACTTAAAGCAGCGCATTTAGACGATTCAGCAATATACGGTTTTGGTCGGGTCGTCCGATCGTAATTCGAATCGCGTTTAATCCGTAACTTTTAAGATTTCTTAAAATGATTCCTTCCCGCAGCAACGTTTCGAAAAGTTCCCTGGAAGAAAGTTTCGCATCATCCAACCGAATCGTAATGAAATTCGTATACGATCGAAAGTAGGGAAGTCCCTTGGAGTCTGCAAAAGATTCGTAATTCGGTAACTCGTTCAAATTGGATTTTAAGTACGAATCCACAAAGTCCTTATCCTTTAATGCTTCGATTGCCGCTAATTGTGAAAGCTGAGATACGTTAAACGGCGGACGAAGTTTATAAAAGGCCCGAATGATTTCCTCGTTTGCGATCCCGTATCCGATCCGCATTCCTCCCAAACCGTGAATTTTCGAAAATGTACCGGTGTAAACTACATTCGGATATTTTGATATTATTTCGGCGGGCGGAATATCGGTCTCCCGATCTCTGGTTTTCCCGAAATCCATATAGGCTCCGTCGAGAACGACCAATGTTTCATCGGAAATTTGATCCAGGAAAGAATAGACGTCGTCCTTTTTGAGAGCGTCACCGATGGGATTGCAGGGCGTGCAAATGAATATCAGTTTAGGCCGGTATCGTTTGTATAGATCCGACAATTGATTCAGATCGTGTTCGATCGAATCGGTGGAAGCTACTTTTGCGCCGCATTGTTCCGAATATATCGAATACATGGAGAATGTTTTGCCGTTCTGCAGCATGTAGTCCCCGTGTCCGAGAACGGATCGAGTGGCGAAATCGAAAATTTGATCGCTTCCATTTCCCTGAATGACGTTCGAAGGTTTTACTCCGTAGCATTCGGATAAAGCGCTTTTCAATTCTTGATACGTATCATCCGGATACAAAGGCATTTTATCCAGAGACCGAGCGATCTTTTCTTTGACTTTCGGCGAGACTCCGAAGGGATTTTCGTTGGAGGCCAGTTTGATAACTTTATCCGGAGAAATTCCGTATTCTCGTACGACCAACTCGATCGGTTTTCCGGCCTCATATACGGGGAGAGTATCTAAAACGGATTGGAAGCGCATCTATCCTCCAGATAAAAAACGACTCGGCTTTCTTCCAATCGTTTTATGCTTTACTCACCAAAATCGATTCAACGTTCGGGGGAAGCTAAAGAGTCAAGAAATCTCCGAAACTTTCCTGCCTTGCACGAGTTTTACGAAAGCTTGTTCGAAGGCCGAAAAGAAGTCATCTTCCTTTAAGGCGAATTCGGTCACGATCCTCTTCGTTTCCTCGGAACTCAATAGAGCTCGATCCGGCGCGGTCATTTTCGCCCCACCGTCATATAGCAGATCCTTAAAATAATTATTATCGAATACGTTCGGTGTATCGGTATAAAATCCTCTTTCGTGTCTTCCGATCGTTTTTGCTCCGAATAGGGCGACCATTTCTTTCGTATCGAATTTCATCCTTGCGTAATACCGGATGCTGTCCGATAGATCGGGATTATCCGGCGGATATTCCAGTCGCCCGATCGGATATTCCGAATCCGGTCTCGCGGTAAAATCGGCGATTTTAGGTCCTCCGGATTTTTGAACGGCAAGAGCACCGGCAAATGCGATCAAATCGGATAAGGAAGGGATTCGGCTTTCTTGCAAACCTTCCGATTCTCTTTTTAGTTCCTCATGAATTCGGATCAACGTATTCAAAAGGGTCCGAATCCGAGAGTTAAGCTCGTCGTTTAACAAACTTGGAAAACGAATCGAAGCGTCCAGCCCTAGCCAGGAGCCGTCCGATCCGAAAATAAACGAGGCATGAAAGGCCAGTGTCAGCCAGTCCCCGGTTGCCGATAGATCTATGGAGTCCCAAATTCTATATTTGGCTTCCTGGGCGATTTCCTCCCGGCAGTCTCGCGTGATTCCTAGAATTTCATGTACTTTATATTTTCCCGTTTTTCCCTTTAAGGTCGTCTCAAAGGTTCTTCCTTTTTTGACCCTATCTTTAACGAGCGTAAAAACGCTTTCCGAAATCAGCAATCTTGCACCCGCCTTTTTAGTAGTGGATTCGATTCGGCTAGCCTGATTCACCGAATCCCCGATCGCAGTGGATGACATCCGTAAAGGATGCCCTAGTTGTCCCAATATTGCGGTTCCATAATGTATTCCGACTCCGATTTCGAATCGGGCATTAAAGTGTTTCCTTAAATAGGAATTCAGGTCGTCGAGCTCGGTTTGCATTTCGAGTGCGCTGCGAATTGCGGATAAATTCGTCTTGAGGGGGTCGGATTCTTCCAATCCAAAAACGGCCATTAAACCGTCGCCGATATACTTATCGATTGTCCCGCCATACTTTAGGATTTTATCGCTCATTCGGTAGAAATACCGGTTTAGTATATGTATCACGTCGTACGGTAAATGGGATTCGGAAAAGGTCGTAAATCCTCGAATGTCGCTAAAAAGAATCGTGATCGCTTTTTCTTTTCCTGAAACGCTGTTCGAAACCGTTGAGGCCAAAGTTTGATCGGCATCGTCGATGATTAGCCTTCTAACTTTAATATCTCCTAAAACTCTTGATTGGCAGGCGAGCCGTACGTTTTCCGGAAAGCCTTTTCTTTCCGCTAAAGCGGATTCCTTTTCATTGCGCGCGGATAAGTTGTCGGCTCCTTCCAATACCAACACTCGGCAAGTAGAACATCTTGCGTTTCCTCCACAGGCATGAACGTGTGGAATTCCTTCCGCCAATGAAATTTGTAATAAAGAGTGAAGTCCGTCGGAATTTTCGATTTTGATCTCTTTGTCATTTTCAAAGAATATACGCATTATGCCCCCTTTTTCCCGAAATACTCCGCTTACTTGGTAAAAAATAACTCAATCGTAGGTGAGGATATCCTTTTTTAAGTCTAATTGCATGCCCGTATCGGCGCTTCCTTACTATGGAAAATGATGTAAGTTTAATCCCCGATACTCCAGAGGTGCCCAAGTCGATAATTTTATGCGTCGATGATGAATTGATCATTCTCCGGGGATTGAAGGAACAATTGAAACTCGCGTTTGGCAAGGAATACCAAGTCGAAGCCGCCGATACGGCGGAATTGGCCTTAAGTATCATTGAAGAAGCCAATAATGCCGGCATACATGTTCCGGTCGTCATCAGCGATCAGGTGATGCCGGGAATTCGGGGTGATGAATTTTTAATCCATATTCAAAAATCCAATCCTAATACCCGCAAAATCATGTTAACAGGGCAGGCAACCGCCGATTCGGTCGGGAACGCTTTGAACCATGCAAAATTATATCGCTATCTTTCGAAACCTTGGGACTCCAGGGATTTGATTCTGACCGTAAAGGAGGCGATCCGGTCCTTCGAAGCGGGGCTTTCCCTCCTGGAATTGAATAGAAAGTTGGAGCACGCATTACTTTATAATCGGGATTCAGGATTACCGAATTTGGAATATCTTCGAAGAAGATTGGAAGAGAAGGAAAGCCATCCGGAAGAATCGATTCTAGCCTTAGTGCGTATAGAGTCCACATCTTTGACGACGAAGCATTTCGGTGTTTCTTTATATAAGAATCTTTTAAAGAAGTTTCTGGATTCTATGAATTCGATTTTAGGAAATTACGGCGAAATATTCCACGTTTACGAAGACGAGGTTGCGATTCTATCCAAAGTTTCGGAGGAACGATTTCTTCCGCATTTGATCGCGTTTAAAATTTTACTTCGTTCGGATTATTTGACTACCGAAGGAATCGCTTTTCGGATCAATGCCACCATTGCGACGGCTAAGGGTTTTAGGGATCTTTATTATAAAGCAAGACTTGCCTTGGTTAGAGCCAGTCAAGATTCGGAGGAAACTCTAGGCGCAGGAATATTACAATATTCCGAAAAAATGGACGACCAGGACCTTTATCAAATCAATATAAATTTGGGAAAGAGACTCAATAATGCGATCCGAACCGGAAATATCGTGCCCTATTTCCAAGGCGTTTTGAATAACAGTACCGGGAATATCGAGAAATTCGAATGTCTTGCGAGAATCGTGGAAGATGGAAAGGTATATACGCCCGCTTCCTTTATCTATTTGGCAAAGTCGACCGGGCTTCTCAGAATGATTACTCCCATCTTATTCGAAAAAGCCTTGAAAACTTTCGTAGGTTCCGAGTTTTCCTTTTCCATTAATCTTTCCGAAACGGAACTCGAAAGCGGGAGTTTTCCGAAGTGGGTTGCGAGTCGTTTAGATCATTATAAAATTCACCCTTCTCGAATCGCTTTCGAAATCTTAGAAACTGCGAGCTTGAAAGGAAATCCGAATCACTTTAAGGTAATCACCGGGCTAAAGGAAATCGGTTGCTCGATTGCGATCGATGATTTCGGTGTCGAACATTCTAATTTCTCGCGGTTGCTGGAAATTCAACCTGATTACATCAAAATCGACGGAAAATTTATCCAGTCGCTTGAGAGAAATCACACCGCCTATATTTTAACGTCTGCGATTACGGAACTTGCCCATAGAATCGGAGCCGAAGTGATTGCTGAATTTGTAGGCACGCGGGAAGAATTCGAGGCCGTCAAATCTCTAGGTATCGAATATTCTCAAGGATACTTTATTATGGAGCCCAGTCCGGAGCTCCCGCAGATTACAACAAAATTTATTGACTAGTTCGATCGATACGCTTATCATCCAATACCTCAATTTATAGAATAGAGAGGAAATGCCGTCGCTGCCGATACGAACCTCATGTACCGCGGTCGTCCTGTCTCATCCTCGCTCGGATGGTTGATATTTTCTTGAAAATGAGTTGCAAGGTGGGGGGAAAATCATAGGATCTCTTTTCTCGACTCGGTTTTTTTTCCCGGGTGGAGACGTTTTTTTATTCGTCTAATTAATAAGGTTTATTTCGGGGGAACGGTGGAGAAAGCGATACTCTTCGTCGACGACGAGGCACTCATTCTAATGAGCATGAAATCTCAGGTGAAAAGACACTTGGGAGATACCTACCGTTACGAAACCGCTTTGGACGCTTCCGAGGCAATGCAAATTATCGAAGAGCTAGTGACCGAAGGCGTGAAAATATTGATAGTTATTTCGGATTGGTTGATGCCGAATATAAAAGGAGACGAATTTCTACGCAACGTTCATCAAAGATATCCCGAGATACAGAAGATTATCATAACCGGACATGCCGACATCGCCTCGGTAGAAGCTCTTAAGAAGGAAATCAACCTCTATAGTTACCTAAAAAAACCTTGGGACGAAAAAGAACTCGTCACAACGATTACCTCTGCGTTGAAATAACAAACCGAACCCGAATCAAGAATCTTTCCAACTGCGATCCGTTTTCTAATTCACGGGTTTATTCCGCCGGTAAAAGCGGAAGAAACACTCTAAACGTAGTGGATCCGGGAACGCTCTCTACCTCGATTCTTCCGCTATGCTTGGTAATGATTTTATGGACGATATCCAGTCCAAGCCCGCTACCTTCTCCGGGAGGCTTGGTGGTAAAGAAGGGTTGAAAGATTTTTTCCCGTATATTTTCGGGAATCCCAGGACCGCTGTCGTTTATTTCCACCGCCACTTCTTCGTTCTGAGTGTACGTTCGAATGCGTATTCTTCCTCTGAAATCCATGGCTTGCAGAGAATTATAAATTAAGTTCGTCCAAACGTGCAATAAGTCGTCCGGATAACATAAAATCTTCGGAATATCATCGTATTCCTTCGTAACTTGGATGCCTTTCTTTAATTGATTTTGGTATATCGTAAGTACGGTTTCGATACTTTCCTGCAGTGAGGCGGGTATTTTCGTGGAACCCGTGTCGAAATGGGAAAAATTCTTTAAAGCGTAGAGAATTTTGGACACCCGATCCACCGCGATTTGAATCGTATTCGTATTCGTAAAAAAGAAGGATTCTATGGAAGAATATTCCAATAAAGTGGTCGCTCTCTCGCTTTTAAGGAAGGGAACCGCCTCTTTGGGAATCGTTCGAAATCCCATATCGGCCAAACTGTCGGCAAACATATACGGAGATTGAAAACCGAGCGCTTCGAATTCCTGGATTAATTCCTTTTTTACGCGACGCTCTTCGATTCCTGCCAAGTGTTCCCGTATTTGTCTCACTTGATTCAAGAAATTGCGGAATGATTCCATTTCCTCATAAGGCATCCGGCTGATAATAGACTGTACTTCGGGAAGCAAGGTTTGAAAACGCACTAGGCATTCCTGTAGATTTTGATTGGATGCCTGAATTGCCCCGATCGGATTATTGATTTCATGCGCAATGCCGGCGATTAGTTGCCCTAAGGCAGCCATTTTTTCGGATTGGATCAGTTGCGCTTGCGTTCGTTTCAAATCCTCTATCGTTTCCTCCAATTCATTTTTTTGCATTTCTATCAATTTATTTCTGACGGAAATCTCGTTATTGATCATTTTTAGCTCTTCGACTTCCTGGATTGCGGAAGTGTCCAGCAGGCTGACCGCAGCTATATAAGAATCCTTTTCATTATAAAAATGGATACTTCCGATTGCAGGGAAGATCGTTCCGTCAACTCGAACGGTTCTTAACTCCAGATTATCCGCGCTTTCGAAGGATCGTAAGCGAGTATGCACGGTGGCCCAAGATTCGACTGTAAACAGCGATTTTGCCGGAACGCCCTGTACTTCCTTCTCGCTTGCGAATCCGAAAATATTCAAAAAAGCGGGATTGGTATCCAGGATTCTCTCGGTACGAGGATTCAAAAATAAGATCGCTTCGTTCGCGAACCGATAGAACGCTTGGAATCTAAGTTGACTCGCCTTCAATTCGTTTTCGGCATTTTTGCGATCCGTAATATCGGTGAATGTTCCGGCCATTCGAATCGGATCTCCGTCGATTTCCCTGTACACTCTTCCTTTCCCTTCCATCCAATGGACCGTTCCGTCCCTATGAAAGATTCTATGTTCGATATGGAAATCGTCGTTCTTGCCGGAAAGGGATAGTTCAACCGTGGCGCGGACTTTTTCCAGATCGTCGGGATGTATTAAATCGAAAAAATGCTCCGACTTTCCGCCGAACTCATCTAGGGAAATGCCGAACAGATGCCCTGTATTCGCGGACCAATGAATGGAATCCTCTTTTAAGTTCCAACTCCATGTTCCCATATTGGCTGCATTAAGGGCGAGTCGGAGTCGTTCTTCGCTTTCTTTCAAGGCGCGTTCGGCTAAAAGGGAATCGGTAATGTCCGTGACTAAAAAGACAAGGCTGGTTACTTCCCCTAAATCATTTTTTATCGGAGAACCGTTGATGGAAAGATATTTCCTAACTCCTTTGCCGTCCTCGATGGCGTGACGCACGTCGAAGACCGGTTCTCCAGAATTGATTACGCGAAGGAAGGGTTGGTCCTCCGGTTGCCAGGGACCTCCATCGATGGAAGTCGATTTCCACTCGACGGAATTATAAGTTCTTTCTTTTAAATTTTCCGCGCTAAGGCCTAGAATCCTTTCCGCCGAAGAGTTTGCGTACGAAATTCGTCCATCGGGAGTTAGAACCGTGATCGCAGCGACGGACGTATCCATGATTCCCGCAAGAAGGTCTCGTTCCGCATGAAGCTCTTCCTCCTTTTTCTTTCTTTCTAATGCGTTTGAAATCACCTCTCCGATCGTTCGCAAATGGAAAATCTCGAACTCTTCGAATTTATGTCGTACTTCGTTTCTGTGTCGTTCGGCGTTCAATCCGATCGCGCCCACGACCCTACCCGCAAGAGTGAGAGGGATTCCGACTAAAAATTTGATTCCTACCGTATTCAATAGCGTCTTTAAATCGACGGAACTATCCGGAATTTCCCGTATGTCCAACGTTATGATTTTGTTTAATAAAAGATTTTTAGTTAAAAAACTATCCGGGTTGATATCGGAAATCTCCGGCCAAGAAGGGGATTTGTTTTTCGCTTTCGGATTTATATATTCGTGTAACAAGGTTCTTTTTAGTCGTTCCCGGTCGTACAAAACCAAATTCGCCCTATCCATCTGAAAGAATTTGCAAATCTTATCGATGGTATTATGGATCGCTTCGCCGATTTCGTGACTGGGTAGATTAATCAGTTCCGTAGAAATGGACGTGGTCAGAGCTTCCAAATTTCTTTTTATCCGATCGGATTCTTCCGCTTTTTTTTGTTTGGAAATATCCGCGTGAAAACCCAGCATCTTTGTGGCTTGGCCGGTCTCCGCCCTTTCGATTACCTTTCCTCTCGTTAAAATCCATTTATAAGTTCCGTCTTTTCCTCTCATTCTATAGTCCGCGTCGAAAAGGTCTTTCTTTCCGCCCAATGTCTGCTGCAAAAGAGTCAGGGTCCGGCGAGCATCTTTCGGATGTATTAGTGCCTTCCAGAATTCGAGATTTCTAATTAACTCTTTCCGAGAATATCCCAGTATATCGTCGAGTTCCTCTCCGGGAAGAATCGGATTCGAGGCTATATCCCAAACCCAGAGGTCTTCCGATAGGTCCTTAATCAGTAGGTCGAATCTTTCGTGAGTTCCGCTAAGGAGAGAGTCGATCGCTTTTCGTTTGCGAAGGTCTTCTATTTGGACGCTGAGCAGCGATTCAGAATTTTTTAATTTAGAAAATCGGACTTTGCACGGAAAAGAGAAATTGTTCGAGTTTAAATACTCCCAGCAAAAGGATACCTCTCCGTTTTGTCGGCAGACTTCAAGTTTAGAACTAAGTAATTCACGCGATTTTTGCCCGTCCGGCTGCAGTTCCGGAGAAAGGTTTATCATCTTTCTTTTCAACAATTCGTTTCTGGAATGCCCGAATAGCGGAAGGATCGCCGCGTTTACTTCCCTGAATTTTCCGGACGAGAAATCTAAAATTGCGGTAGGAGTGGGCGAACAATCTAGAAGCTCTTCGAAGAAGAATCCGTTTCCGGTGCGATTCTTTAATTGTGCCTCCAGGGCTTTAATGCGTCGCTTCGCTTTGCGTAGCTCACCGGACATGTCTTCGGCTTTTTCTTTTTTGGGTGAACGATTCACAGATTTTCACTAACTAAACCGGACAAAGATAACCTTGAAAATCAAAAAAACCGTTTGAAACCGGAAAGATGCTAGGAAGGCGGGGGCTGCAGGCAGCCGTCTTGGATCGTTGGCGAAAGTGCCGGGAGGGGCTTGAAATCCGGAATGAATATACGATTTACCCGAATGCCGCAAACCGTTTCGCGCACTGGAATCGGCCGATTTCAAACGATGAGTGTCCGAGAGAATCGTTACTTTTTGTAATACTTCTAAAAAAATTCCGAAAATCGAAACGTTTATAGATTCGCCCCCCGGTTGGAACGCCTTCCAATAATAATATTCTTAAATTGCCCAATGAATCGGATCGACTCGGGAGTCGAGATTGCCCGTTCGGTGTTTTACAAGGAATCGATTCTGATCTATGCCCGACAAACTTAGGTCGGTTAGGAGAACCCTCTCTTCGGTTATTAAATATGCGAAATATTTAGGACGTTATCAAAATCAAGTTGGATTTGGATGTCCTACATCCCATGCGTTACGGTGCCTTCCAAAAGAGTCGCTGCGCAGTTAGTCGCTCGTCTCCCCTTCACTGTCTAAGTTTAAATATTGTTCAGGAGAAACAATTTTCAGAGATTTCAAATTATATAAGACAAGTAAATCTTGATCGCCCGTTATCAAATAATCGACTTTCGCAGCAAGAGCGCTTTCCAGTATATGATAATCGTCTCTATCTCTAAGTCCTGAGTAATCCGATAATGAAATGTTTGCCGTCTTTTTAGTAATTAATTCAATCTCGGATAAGATAATTGAAATAAATTCTTCATTTAATTTGAATTTTGGTTTCTTCAAAGTCAATTCTATCTCTTTCAGTATAGAGTTAGAAATATAGCCAATTACTTTGCCGGAGATAAGTTCTTCTAATATTATTCTAGGCTTTCCACCGAATAATATTGCCGATATATAAACATTGGTATCTAATAAAACCTTTTGCATTAGGAAGTTTTCTTTTGCTTCCTGATACGTTTTATTTCATCTATCAGAGAACTTTCCGTTATATTCGATGTTTTAGAAATAGCTGAACCAATCTCGAAAATTTTCTCCCACTTAGATTTCTTTTCAATATATGCGCGTGCAGCCTCTCTTATTAATTCGGATCGAGACCTATGTTCTCTTTTGGCTATTTTATCTATTTCCTTTAAGAGGCCCTGTTCGAATGAAATATTGACAGTCTGGTTCATGATTTAATCATATACAATCTTTGTATACTGGTCAAATCAAATATTCTTTTAAAGTCCGATTTTAGGGCGCCATGCGACTAAGGAAGAGGGCTTGCCGAAATCCCGGGCGGGTGGCAAGCCAAGCCCTGCGATAATGACACTGTCCGAGTTACAAAGCGGAATTTGGAAAAGCCAAAGCAAGGTTCGCGTGGCGATCCCGAAGCGCCTCGACAATTTTTAGTTATACGCCTTGCTTAATTAACTAGCTTGAGTTCTTGAAATTTTTTGATCGTTTTTAATTCGTTTTTGAGCTCATATTGTTTAACTTCTAAATCATAATGAGCTTGTATTGATAGCCAGAACTCGGGCGAATTTCCAAAAAACCGAGAAAACCTTAACGCAGTATCAGCAGTAATAGAACGACGACCGTGAATTATTTCACTTATACGTTTTTGATCGATATGAGTAGCTTGAGCTAATTTATAAGCCGTAATTTCCATCGGCTTTAGAAAATCTTCTATTAAGATTTCACCAGGGTGAATATTCATTAATTCTTTATTCATAATTACCGCCGTCTAATGATAATCGACAATCTCAACATTTGTTACGTTACCATTTTCCCAAATAAAGCAGATCCTATACTGCATATTAATGGAAATACTATGTTGTCCTCGCCTATCTCCAGATAGAGCATGCAATCTGTTACCGGGAGGAATTTTTAAATCTTCTAAAGTCTTCGCGCTATCTAAATGTATAAGCTTCCGTCTAACTGTTCTTTGTATATCCTTCGGAAATTTCTTCGAAAACTTACCCAGCCATATGGTTTCGCATTCTTTATCAGAAAAAGAAAGGATCACAACTCATAATGGCGCCATTCACCATTGGTGTCAAGCACCATTAATAATGGTTTGAAGCAAATTTTGTAGTTTTTCATATTTAAAATAAGTTTTAAGCATGGCGCATTACTGCCGATCTCCGAGCCACGGGAGAAGTATCGGCCCCTGAAATTTTGATATTATTATTTTATAATTAGTTGTGCACAATTACTTAGAGTGAGGCTTGCTTTGCAAGACAAGTGACAAAGCGGAATGCTCTATAATGCATTTTCCCGGCTTTCCAGAAAAAACTCGCGAGAAACCTAATCGTGTTTCTTGGGCGCCTCCTCACTTTGTGAGGACCGGGCTGCTCCGGGTTCGCGTAGTCACGCTCATCCAACACCTCTAGTTTTGTTAATGCAGCCCGCGTTTTAATCGGGTGTTGGACGAAAGCCCTACGCATCCCTGGCGCTAACAGAGGACAGAGGACAGAGGACAGAGGACAGAGGACAGAGGACAGAGGACAGAGGACAGAGGACAGAGGACAGAGGACAGAGGACAGAGGACAGAGGACAGAGGACAGAGGACAGAGGACAGAGGACAGAGGACAGAAAATTATTCCTATTACCCTGACAACAATTTTTTTAAAAACGAATTATGTTGGAGCGAAGTGTCACTGGATTTTCGATGTGTAAGCGGAGTTTCCGTGTTCTATAGAAAGATTCCTATGTTGCAATAGATCTTTCCTCTGCCTCTATTACTTTTCCAACATCTAGGCAGCTACTGTCTTCAGTCCTCAGTCTTCTGTCCTCTGCATTAAGGATCGGCGCGGTTAATAATCGTCTCGATCATTCTTCTTTGTTTTTCCAGAGATTCTTTTTCGATTCCATTCTTTGTTTGATAGATCGGTTTTCCTTTCTCATATATGATTAGTTGCCAGGGGCGTTTTTGCATAATTACGTGAACGTAAGAAACGAACGATTCCGCAAAGAAGTCGTCCGCGTTCGTCGCCGAATATAAGGTTGGAAAAGGAGTTTTTTCTAAAATAGGATAGATGTTATTCCAGTTTTCTTGCAATGCAAGAGACGAGGAGTAGAATTTTATCCGGGATCTGAACTTAAACTGCGAATCGTCGTAAACGGATTTCTTTTCGGATTTCCAAATCCCATGGTAGAACGGAAGGCTCTCGAATTTCCTCGTTTTTCCCCTAAGATCCGGGCCGATTCCCGTGGCGACGGAAAGTATATGTCCGAATTCGTGGAGAAGTATGTATCTCAATGCGTTGACTTTGGTATTCGAATTTTCCTCTTCGATTTTGATTTTGATCGCGGTATTGCCCGGCTTAAAAGCGGAGTTTTCCTTATAGCTGATCCAGTCATTGGCGTTTTTATTTAAAATCTGCGAATCCAAGATCACGAACCCTCCGATTGCGTGCCCATTCCGATAAACGAAACCGCTAACGGCACTGCCTCCTAAATTTTCGCAAACGTATATTCTAAATAAAAATTCGGTTAACAACTTGTTAATCGAATTCGGGAGTTCTTTTTTTAGCGACTTGACTTCCTCGGCAATGATTCGCCAGGATCCCGAAGAGGAAGGAACTTCTTCGAATCCGTCGATTCGATTTAAGGCCGTGACGAAATTCTTGGCTTCGACGTCCAATGGAAAGACTCTAAATTCCCAGGACGGAGCCCGATCCTTATAAAATCCGCTCTCGGTCAGGGGGCTAGTATTAAAGAGATCCATGTACGGGTTGGTCTCTTCCGATTCTTGTCTGCAAGCGGAGCCGAAAACTACCGAGACAAGCAAGACTAAGAATCGACACACTTCTACCGCATGTTTTATCGAACTCATCGTAATGCCGAATCTCGGATTATGGAAACTTTAGTTAGATAGGAAAGTATTTTTCTTTGCATTGCAAAAAATGAAGGGCATCTTTCTCGGGTTTAAGGTTTGCAATCAATCGACCGAATGCGAGATTTGTGCCTATTCGTTATGAAGTTCGGAGCCGTTTCGTATTCTTCTAGAATCTTTGTCGATCGCCGGTCATGGTCAGGGGCATTCTTGTTAGCCGGTCTATTAGTTTCGAACACTTCGCAATTTGCGGAGGTTACGAATCCTTGGAATCTTCCGATTACGGAGAGGATCTTAAATCGCAAACATATTTTACATATCATTCTCGAAACAAGACCGGGAGAATATAGGGTCACACTTTTGATAAACGAAAGGTTTCCTTATAACTATAAGTCCAAATCCGCTCCCTTTTTTGTCCGGGTCAGGGATGCTAAGGCCGGTTTAGAATTGGCCGAGAAATTGGATAAATATTTGGATCGAGGTTATAACCTTCGAGTTCTTTTGAACGGCTCCGAGATCATTGAATACGAACTTGATGAATCTATTAAATAGTAAAGCCGGCGGCATTTTAAATCCTTGGAGTTTCCTAGAACGGGAGTTCGATTATAAAGAAATCGGTGCTTGGCGAGATCTAATACGGATCGATCAATCGTTTATCCGGATCGCTTTCCTGCTCCATTTTCTCGTATATTTTCTATTGCTTATTCCGGACGTTCGTCAATCCGAGAGAGGGACCGTCTATTTCGGAATCATATTAAGTTTAAACCTGCTTAGTTTCGTTCTCTCGTTTCAGAGACGTTATTTATCGGCGATCATCCACGGAACGAATTTTTCGATCGTTTTCCTCGTGATGCTGATTTTAAACGAGTCGTTTTATATTTTTCACGATCTACACAGCCTTCAATTATATAATAATTATTTTCTATTGGTTGGGTTTCTTGTCCTATTTCAGATGTTTAGACTTAGGGCGGAAGGTTGTTTGGTTACCGGAGCATATTCGATCGTCCTTCATCTCGGTTTCGTATACGTGAAAGTTAAAGGGATGAATTTGAGTCTTGCGCCTTTGGTGCTGCTGATCCCCGACGTCGTTTATATCATCCTTAGCATCATCGGAACCGCAATCGTGATTATCGTAAGGAGGCTTGTGAGAATATCTTCGGAATTGGATTCGGATTATCGGTTTCTGCAACACGAACTTCAGATCGCGAGGAAAGTACAGGAAACGTTATTTCCCGAAGAAATCAGTGTTAAAGGATTTAGATACGAAGTGTACCGATCCATGCCCAATGAAATCGGCGGGGATTTCTACGATTTTGTGCAATTAAGGGAGGGAAATACCGGCGTTTTTTTGACAGATATCGCGGGTCACGGAATCGCATCGGCACTCGTGGCTTCGTTTATCAAGATTATGGTCGCAACGATGCCGTATCGATTGAAGCTTCACCCGGTCCGCCTTTTGGAATACATAGACGATACGTTACTAAGGCAGTTCAAGTCTCATCACGCATCGGGCGTTTACATTTTCTTCGATTTTATCTCGAAAGAGATCCATTTCGCAAACGGAGGACATCCCTATCTAATCCATTCCCAAAACGGCAGCGAATTTAGGGAAATCGAGACGACAGGAAGTATTTTAGGCTTCGGAATCAAGCGACCGATCGCGGAACTCGTAACTTTACCGATTCGTTCGGGAGAACGCCTTTTTCTGTACACCGACGGGTTGATCGAGAATCGAAATGAGGAAGGAAAACAGCTTGGTACGGAAGGGCTTTTGGAAATATTGAATAGCAATAGGATCGCCGAGAATCTAAAAGCATTTAAGGAAGCGATCCAATCGGATCTCGCTAAGTTTTTCGGCGATGTCGAATTCGAAGACGATACTCTTTTTTTGATAATAGAAATGGAATAGGAATCAAATACTATGAGCGAAATTTTGATCAATATAACGAAAGAAGGCGGGATTGCGGTTTTAGAAATAAATCGACCTTCTGCGTTAAACGCCTTGAATGAAGAATTGCTAATTCAGATTAAAGAGTCGTTTCAGTCTCTGGAAAAGGACGGAGCTACTAGGGTTGCAATTATTACCGGCCAAGGGAAAGCCTTCGTAGCGGGAGCGGACATCGCAAAAATGCGGGAACTTGAGGCAAAAGAAGCGGAAAGTTTTTCAAGAATCGGACAGGAAGCATTCGACGCGATTCAGAACAGCGAAATCGTTTCCGTCGCCGCAGTGAACGGTTTTGCGTTGGGTGGCGGATTGGAATTGGCTCTGGCCTGCGATATCCGTGTAGGAGCGGAGAAAGCCAAGTTGGGTCTTCCCGAAGTTTCCCTGGGTTTGATTCCCGGATTCGGAGGAACGCAAAGACTTGCGCGATTGATCGGTTATGGTAGAGCCATCGAACTCGTCCTTACCGGGGATATGATTTCGGCCGAAGAAGCGTATAGGATCGGATTACTTAATAAATTTGTAAAGGACGGCGAGGACCTGATGTCGGTTGCAAAGCAAATCGCTCAGTCTCTTTTGAAAAAAGGTCCTCTTGCGGTCAAGACGGCCAAAAAAATCGTTCGGGAAGGATTGGACGGCCCTCAATCCAAAGGCATGGAAGCGGAATGCAAAGCCTTCGGGGGCCTGTTTGCAGGAAAAGAATCTAAGGAAGGAATGGGCGCGTTTTTGGAGAAACGACAACCTAACTTTTAAGACTTGGACGTAAGATGAAGCCGAGCGTATTCGCAGTTATTTTCTTTCTACTTCTTTTTCCCGCCGCGGGTCGGGGAGAATACCAATCTCCCATTTATCTGGAAAAGGCCGTTATTTACGTAAACGAACACCCCTTGGTGGTCGAGATCGCGAATACGGAGCCTTCGAGACAAAGAGGTCTGATGTTCAGAAAGAAGTTGCCCGAAAATGAAGGAATGCTATTCATTTTTCCTTCCGAAGATTATCTGACCTTTTGGATGAAGAATACCTTGATTCCGTTAAGTATCGCTTACTTTAATAAGGATAAAAGAATGGTGGATACGTACGAGATGGAGCCGAATCAAACGAAGACTCTATACCATTCCTCCGAGAAAGTACTGTATGCGTTGGAGGCGAACAAGGGATGGTTTGCAAAGAAAGGACTGGGGCGATTTGCGGTCCTAAAGATGGAATCCCGCTTTATCGGTAAGTAAGTTCGCTGAAATTTGCCGAAAAAATTCGAACGAAAAAGGATTCTCGAACGAGAATCCTTTTTTTAAGCGAAGTCGGAATTAAAGCGCTTCGACGACCTGGGACTGTAAATCGGCCAAGGTCTTGGCTTCGATTACTTTAGAGGATTTTAACTTTCCTTGCTCCACTAGTTTCAGGATTACCTGAGATCCAACCGTTTCGGAAGTTACCTCCACTTCTACTAGTTTATTTCCTTCCGACTTAAAGAATTTGCCCGGTTGATTTCGTAACGCCGTCAAAGTTTCGAACTTACCGTCCTTTTCCACACTGAGATCCAATCGAGAGCCGAATCTCGTAAATGTGAGAGTAATTTGTGTCCCGTCCTGCAGGAATGTTTTTGCAAATTTACCTTCTTTATCGAATTCGTTTAAGCCGACCGGATTGCTGCCGCTCCAGAATTCGATTAGATTAAACAATACAACGTCTACGAAAATTCCTATACCGTACAAAATTGCGAAGGGAAAATACAATAGTAAGGTTTTTACGAACTTATTAAAGAATCCGCTCCCTATATTGATTCCGTCATGCGCGCTGAAGAATTTATGAGTTACCGCGAACCTGCCGAAACAATTTGCAAGGGAACCAAGCGAGACCATCGCAACTACGAGTAGCAGGAGGGTTTTTTTTAAGATTTTTTTTACCATATCGAATTGGACTCCGTTTCTTGGGATTTATTAGCAGAGTTCTCTTTGAAAGTAAAAATCTTGCAAGATAATTCCAATCGTATATAGGATCTACGTCGAAATTTATTCCGTTTTGTTTTTTCCTGCATTCGAATCGGTACTCGAGGAGGTGCGAGAATCCCTTGACCGTCTTACGGCTTCGGTATTTCTGGATCTACGGTTGGTCTTACCGGCCAGTAGGAAGCTCGATTTGAGATCGGGTTTTTGACTCAAAGGGAGCACGGATTTTGCTTTTTCCCACGCTCGAATTTTTCCTCTTTTTTTCCTTCGTATTCCTAGTTCACTGGTATGTTCTCCCGCTCCTATTTCCGAATCACCATATTCGAAAATTCTTCGTCCATGTATTTCTTTTAATCACAAGCTATGCCTTCTATATGAGCTGGGATTGGAGATTCGGCGGACTGATCCTGCTTTCCACCGTGATCGATTTCGTCCTCGCGGATAAGATTCATGAATCGAAGGACCCCGCCTTCCGCAAATCGATGATCACTCTGAGTTTAGTGTTGAACTTGGTGTTCATTCTAGGCTTCTTTAAATACTACAATTTTTTATGCGGAAGTTTGAATGACCTGCTATCAGTTCTCGGCCTTCCCGGTATCTTCCCGATTCTAAAAATCGTTCTGCCTGTCGGTGTTTCGTTTTATACATTCCAATCCCTGAGTTATACGATCGATGTTTATCGAGGCACAATCCCGTCCGAAAAAAGCTTTTTAAGATTTGCCTTATTCGTATCCTTTTTCCCTCAGTTGGTGGCCGGACCGATCGTTACGGCTAAAACCTTCCTGCCTCAGCTGGAGACGGAAAAAAAGTTAGAGTCTATTCCGTTTAGAAAGGCCATACGCTATTTCTTTTTGGGATATTTTAAAAAGGTAATTCTTTCGGACAATGTGTCTCCGATCGGTGATCTAATCTTTAAGAATCCGGAGTCGTATTCCACGGAAGCGCTTTGGCTAGCGGCCTTCCTCTTTTGGGTTCAGGTTTATTGCGATTTCAGCGGCTATACGGATATGGCTTACAGCTGTGCTCTATTGCTCGGATATGAATTGCCGGAAAACTTTCGAATGCCCTACCTCTCTCGGAGTGTGACCGAACATTGGAGGAGATGGCATATCACCTTATCCAGCTGGCTCCGAGATTACGTATACATTTCTCTAGGCGGAAGCAGGACGGGGGCTTTTCGTCATCGATTTAATATTTGGTTTACGATGTTTGTTGCCGGATTTTGGCACGGGGCCAACTGGACTTTTGTCCTTTGGGGTTCCATCCAAGGCGGTTTCTTACTGATCGAGTCGTTATTAAAGGATTTGAAATCCCGCCTATTTCCGAATTTATCGCTTCATCCTACTTGGGATAACGCCTTGGTTCCGATCCGAATCGTTTATACGAGCCTCGTCGCCGTAACATTCGGGGTCATCTTCCGTTCGGAAACTCTGAGCAAGGCGTTTATTATGATATCGGGAATGTATTCCTATCGGACCGGCGAACTTCGGCCGTATATGTTCAAGTTCGGAATACCCGCCATCTTATGCGTGATTGTCGGACATTATCTAGGTTGGCTAATATTCGAAAAAGGGAAAAAAGTTCAAATTCCGGTATGGCTTGAATTTTCGCTCTATCCTTTCGGGGCCGTGCTCTTTGCCTTGCTCAGCCCGGACGCGGAAGTGCCCTTTATCTACTTCCAGTTTTAAGCGAGTAAAACGCTGGACAGATGCTTGCTTTGGTCGTATTTTGATTTCCTAATTCATGAATGACCCGGGTCAAAAGCCGAGAAGTCCGCGATTTTATCCGAAAGATTTTAATGAATACATTGTTCATGTGGAATCCGGGTTGATCACCCTAGAGGGCAAGCTGGGAAATATTTCCGAATCCGGAATATGCATTCTTATGCCCGGTGAAGATTTGCCGACAACCGTCGCCATCGAAGGCTCAGTGATCGAAAGGAAGACCGGGAAGCGACTCGAGTTTTTAGGCGACGTAGTTTGGTGTATCAGCAAACGGATCGGGACGAGGGAGAAATTCTTATACGGAATTCGATTCCGATTTCCTATGGAACTTACCGAATCTCTAATCTTAATCAACCTCTCCTTGGAAGGCTAAAAAATCCCGTTCCATTCTTGCCTTTCGCTTCGATTTACCTCTGTTCCTTTCCAGGTTATTTTTATTGCAAGACCTGAGGGAAAAGGTTTCGATGTCGGGAAAGGATTCTCATGGTCGAAAAGGAAACGCCCCATCGCAAGCTCACCGTCCGAGAAAAAGAAATCCAACTCCTAAAACTCATTCGGGAAGGCGACGACAAGGCCTACATCGAGCTGACCGGACCGTATCGAGAACGTCTATACCGAAAGGCGGTTTCGATGGTCAAAGACGGGGACGATGCGGAGGACATAGTTCAAGATGCCTTAATTTCAGGATATCGTTCCATAAAGAATTTTCGGGCCGAATCCGGCGTTTACACTTGGCTGTATCGTATCGTCGTAAATAAGTCCAAGGACCTGCTCGCAAAAAGAAAAAGAGCTCGAGAAAACTCGATGGACGATTCCGAGTTTCAAGTTACCGACAACCGATTGGGCTTCGAAAAAAAAATAGAACTTTCGGATGAGTCTAACTATCTAATTAAAAAGATAAACGAGCTCGAAGATATATACAAAGAAGTAATCGAGCTCCGGTATTTCGAGGAAATGTCCTATTCGCAAATTGCGGAGGTCCTCGGCTGTAATATCGGAACGGTTAAGAGTCGTCTATTTAAGGCAAAAGAATTCCTTAAACACCTGATCCAGCAAGATGGAAAGGGTGAGGGTTATTTCAGGTAGAAGGGTATGGAAAAAGAAGTTCAAGGTATACGCGTAAGGACGCGTTCCGCGCGCATATTGTCCGGTATTTTTGGAAACGAAGATGAGGAACTGATTCGCTTAGAAAATTCCCTGGTAAGGGCGATCTCCGAACTCAGGGATAAGGAATTGAACCAAATTCGGTTGCCGGATCATTTTGAGGTTCGTCTCCAGAATATGCTCAAGGACGTAAAAGTCGACGAAGAGAGCCTTTGGGATAAAATCACCCGCAATCTGATTTGGAATCGTTCGTTCCAGTACTCTTTAACTGCCAGTTTAGCCGTATTGGTCCTTGCCGTTGCAGTGGGCCGATTCTCTTCCCCTTCCAATACTCTTTCCGCAGAAAGATCGGGAACCCTCTCCTTGGGTAACGATCGAGAATTTATAGATTTACCTTCCTCGGCAAAAATAGGCCAAAATGAGAATTCTGAACGCTTATTAGAAGTCGCTAAAAATCCGGAGAGTCGTAAGATTCTAGAGTCCCTGCATCTGTATTTTATCGAAAAAGGCGATTCCCGGACTGCGGAAGAAATTCGGGCGATTATGGAATTCACCGCCGCAAAATAATAGATGCAAGTTTCTCTTTGAAGAAGGTGCGAACCACGAAAGGCCTGAGGAAACTCGGGCTTTTTTATTGTAGATTCGGAGACTTTACCTGGTTCTTCCAAGGCGCTTCTGGTAAAAATTAGGATCCAGAGAGTCCAGAATTCGTTTCGCTTCCTGAGCGGTCTCGGCATAGTAAACCGAGGCGCGAGAGTCCAGCAGGGCGCAGCATAGCTGGATCATTCTACATTTAATTTTTAGTTCGTAGCTTCCCTTTCGAAGTGCGAGGGAATCCTTGAGTCGATTCAATTCAGAACGATATTGTTCGATCTCCTTTTCTCCCAGCTTGCGGATTTCCCTAAAAATTCCGGTTTCCAGACAGAAAACGGGTATAGCTTCCTTTAGGTCGTTTTTATCCGAAAAATCGTCGTTCAAGGTTTCGATGGCTCTCCGGATAGGCTCGGCTTTTACGCAATCCAATCGGACCGCGCTGGGATCTTTTAAAAAAGCTTCCCTATACAAAAGTAAGCCCAAAGATTCGTTTCCGGATAAGTAAGTACATTCGGCGCGAAAGAAAAGTAGCTCGGGGGAAAATCGTTCCAGTCCGGAGGAGTCGCGTAAAACCTCCGAAGCGAGTTCCGTTTCTCCCGCTAATAATAAACGATAGGCTAATTCCGAGATGGTGGATGCGGGTAAAGATTGGATTCCTTCTTTGCGCAGCGCGATTCTCAACTGGTCCGTCGATTCTTTTAGAACGGAATCTTTGGCGGAAAGGTAGGCCAGGGATTTTGGGAGAGCTTTTTTTGCGTATATGAGTTCGAATTCTTTCAGGAATTCTAATAGAAGGCCGGCACGGTCCCGGCCTTCCCGAGAATGATGGATACGATCGATTCGGTGATCCCAGTACGATGATACGTAAAATCCTGCCGCGAAATCGGGATTTTCCGGATCCGATTCTAGGAGAAGATCAAACGCCTTTCTGGCGTGATCGAATTCCCCCTCTGATAAATGTCTGATTGCTTCTTCGTATTTCCTGTCGGAATCCATCAATGAGCGGCTTTTTTGTCGTGGTGCTTGCTTGCCTGTTTTACGATTTTATCTTCCAGTCCGTCGATGCAAGCGTATATATCCTTGTCTTCTTTATGGGCATTGAATTTATTTCCGTCCGCAGCCAGGTTCAAATTGGCATTTATAACGCCGTGGATTTGTTCGAACGATATTTCTAAGGAGACGACTTTCTGGACATACTTTCCGATTCGCTCCAGCTTCTTGCTTGCATAGTCCTCTGCCGCTGCCGAACGATCTAAATTCTTCCAAGTAAAAACGATTTTCATACTAGTATTCCTCCGTGGTCTTGCAAACTTCCAAACGCATGCAAAGATCCGCCAAGTCGGGATTCGTTTGGGAGTGGGTTTATCTGGACGGGAAAACGGGGAGGATTTGCCTCACCCGGAAAACTCGGAGTAAAAGTACGGGACAAAAGCCCGTCGTCAAATCAAAAAAAGCGCCCGCCCCGGAAGGGGCGGACCAGGGAAGTTAGAACTAGAGATGGGATGATTTAATCTTTGGAAGCAGCTAGTTCCTTGTTCAACGTTAGGCTTGGCTGTTTAAAAGCCAGGCTACACGCCTCCTGGTATTTTTTAAGGCCCTCTTCTTCTGCTTGGAGGGCGGAATCTAGGTCTCCCATTTTCTGGTAGATTTGGATTACTTCTTTAATATTCTCCAAGGCTTGGCAAGAACGGCCTAAGCGAAATTCTGAGATCGACTTCAGATAGAGAACTAGGGCAAATCCTTGGCTTTCGGTGTCCCCGATTTTTGTCCGAACAGCTAAAGATTGGTTGTAAAATGCGATTGCGGATTCATAGTCTCGAGTCTTCTGTCTCAGGCTCCCCAGGGCAGTTAGCTTGTTTGCAAGCTGAATATCTGACTCAGGAGTATAGTTTTTGAGCGAAGCCTCGACTGTTGAGGTCTCGGGATCTGCATAAAGAGCAGTGGAGATGCTTAAAACCAGGGCAATTTTAATAATTTTGTTCATCTTTTTATCTCCTTTTCCGAGGGTTCGCTACTATTAATGCAATTCCTGTGCCATTAATTTTGAAGGATTGGGAAAAAAATAAGTTTCTCCTAAGAATCCCGGTAATCTCGGTCGCTCGGCTATCGATTTCGCTTTCGTAAGAGAATTGAGTAGGTTTCATAACTGAAGGAAAGCGTAGCACGTCCGTTAAATTGCGCAATTGGCAGGGCCGTTAGGGATTCAGGGTGGCCAGTTAAGAAAGCGTTAAAAATCGGGGAATTCGCCGAAACCGAGCGGGAAACGGTTCGCTGTCTCAAGGGCGTCCTGGAGAATCGATTTTAAGGGGCCCTGCCGGATGATCGCGCTTCTCTAACTCTATGGAATGGCTATTTGCCTTCCCAGGGTAGAGTGTGAGGAAAGTCCGGACACCATGGAATCGCGGGACCGGGTAATCCCCGGAATTCTTCTCTTTCAAAAGAAGGGAAGGGTATGGAAAGTGCAGCAGAAAATAAACCGCCTCGAATTCGTTCGAGGTAAGGGTGAAACGGCGGGGTAAGAGCCCACCGCCATTCTTGTGAAAGAATGGGCAAGGTAAACCCTCCCCGGTGCAATCCCGAATAGGCGACCGTCAGTTGCGGATTCCGCAAGGTCGTGGGTAGGGAGCAAAGAGTTCGATCGGTAACTTTCGAACCAAGATAAATGATCATCGTCGGAAAGCTTCGAGAGAGGCCTTCCGATACAGAATCCGGCTTACAGGCAGGCCCCTTTTTTATTTTTCTTATAGTGAACGCGTATCAAAGATTTAAATAATACTAAAATACGTTCGCAATCATTCCCTTCCGACACGATGGAATGATTTTGATTTCAAACCGATGTAACTCTTCTAATTCGGGAATTATTCACTTTTCCCTAAAGTGGAATCTAAGTTTTCTGGTCTTATATGCCTAAACCCGAAAAATATCCGTATAGCTTATTTCAAAAAGTGGCCTGGGGGGATATGGATGCCTTCGGACATGTAAATAACGTGGTTTATGCGAAGTATTTCGAGACTGCGCGGGCCTCTTTTTTCGAAGAAAGGAAGCTCTGGGAATCTCCTCAGAAACCGAACGAGGGAGGGCCGGTGATTACTCATATCGAGATGGATTATCGCAAGCAGGTTCGTTTTCCCGAAACGATTGAAATCACTATAAAAGTGGAATCCGCAGGGAATCGATCCTTTTCCATGCTCTGTACTATGTGGAATGCCGAAGGGGAATGCGTCTTGACGGGGCATGCGGATTTTCTATGGTTTAACTTCTTAACCGGAAGGCCTACAGCGATTCCAGATGTCTACAAGGAGCATTTTTTTCAACAAGCGGGAGGATGAACTCGCGTTAAGCGGTTTAAAGGGATTTCTATATCAAGAATCTCTTTCTAGATTTCGTTTCGCACTTTCTTTATTCGCTTTTTTTGCGGGGTTCGGATTGCTGTTCGGCGATCCGTCGCAGAACGGATTGCAGGACCCTCGCTGGATTAGAATCCTTCATGTTTCACTGATCGGACTTTCCTTTTTTTGCAGCTACTGGATGCGTACGTTTCGAAATATCAGCGAATATATTTTGCTCTTTCATTTCGGATTGATGAGTATCCATTCCTACTACCTTTTATATTCGAACGGTCTCTATTTAGGTTATCTATTCGGAATGATTTTAGTGAGCCTAAGCGCCGGGGTTTCGTTTAATAACAGAAAGTTACTCATACCGTATCTATTGGTTTTTCTTTCCGTCGCCATTTTTGTGGGGATCAACTGCGTGAATCCCCGGATCGAAGTCGGAATGTATTATTTCGGAATCGTCTCTTCTTCCATATTGGCCGTTCTTATATTGGGATTTCGCCTCAAGACGTTCGATACACTGGTGCAAGCCGATGCGCAATTGGAGAAATTCCAAGCGAATATAGAGGAGGAACTCCAGCTCGCACAATCGACTCAGAAGAGTTTGGTGGATCTGGAATTTCCCGAAACGGGCGCCTTTAGAATTCATTCGTATTTTCGGCCTTTGGTGAGCGTGGGCGGTGACTTGATAAAATTGGAAGCGGGTTCGGACGGAAAATTGAATTTCTTCTTTGCGGACGCGGCAGGGCACGGAATTTCCGCGGCGATGGTTTCGGCTATGGCGGTCATGGCCTTCAAGATGACCGCTCCCCGAACGGATTCGCCGGCACGGGCCCTATCCTTAATTCACGAATCTCTAATGACCATGATCGGCGGTTTCTTTATCACTGCAGTGTATCTGAGATTGGATCCGAAAACGAAAGAGTTAGTTTACGCGTATGCGGGGCATCATCCTGCAGTGTTGATCGAAGATGACGGAAACGTCTCCCAACTGGAAGGTCGGGGAACGGTTCTGCTCGCCTTACCTCAACTTCGAAATCAAGATTATCGTAAAATCTTAAAGTCGGGGGATCGTATTCTCCTTTTTTCGGACGGTTTATTCGAATTCTTCGGAGAAGAACGGGAATTTTTCGGATACGACGCGTTCGTCTCCTTGGTCGAACAGAATTCCTCATTACGAGGGAAGCAATTATTGGACGTGTTAGGCGAGAATATCGCTTCCCTTCATCGGTCCGCCATGCTGGACGATATGACCATGCTTCTGATCGAAGTGGTTTAGAACGATCATCATCGGGGACTTAGAATTAAAAACCGCTTGCCCTAACCCCGATACCGAGTAAGATTCCGGCCTATGTGTGATACATTCGTTGCCACTCCGGATAGTACGGCTTCAGGGAAAATGATTTTTGGAAAGAATTCGGACAGGGAACCGAACGAGGCGCAATGCCTGGTTCGCTATCCCTCGGGAAAGCATTCTTCACCTACGACCAGAGTCACATATCGTGATATTCCCCAAGTTAAAGAGACCCATGAAATCCTGGTTTCCAAACCGTTTCATATGTGGGGCGCCGAAATGGGTGCGAATTCGAAAGGAGTCGTCATCGGCAACGAAGCCGTTTTTACGAAAATCCGCATAGAAGGAAAAAATAACGGTCTTACCGGAATGGATATGATTCGGGTCGCGCTTGAGCGATCCCGGAATTCCATAGAAGCCCTCGAATTAATCGTCGATCTTGTCGAAAAGTTCGGCCAAGACGCAGGCGGAGGATACTTAAATAAGAAATTCTTTTATCATAATAGTTTTATAGTCGCCGATGCCAAAGATGCGTACGTTCTGGAAACGGCGGGTCGTTTTTGGGCCTGGAAAAAAATAAGAGGGTTCTATTCCATTTCCAACGGATTAACGTTGGAATCCGATTACGATGATCTGCATCCTGACGCCATCGATTATGCGCGCAGTCAAGGTTGGCTTGCAAAAGGTGCGACGTTTTCTTTTAGGGAATCCTTTTCCGATTCCTTTTACACTACATTCAGTAAATGTAAAGTACGAAGAGACGTGACGATGCGGGTAGGGAATTCCGCCGGCGAAAAAATGAACGTTCGCAAAGCGATGGAAATTCTGCGATTGGAGGGTCAGGGTGGACCAAAATCGAAGGTAGGAGGAGGACCCGGCGGTTTTCCCCCCAGGGATTCCGGATTTTCCCCAGCAGGCTCGGGAATGGGTTCGGTGTGCCTGCACGCGACGGGGTTTACGGCTCCAAATCAAACGAACGGATCGTTTGTCGCGGAAATCGACACGGACGCAAAGCGTTCTCAGTTTTGGGCGACCGGCGCTTCCATTCCGGCGATTTCCATTTTTCTCCCTTTCTCCCTTCCCGGAACCGCCGCATCCGAAGGTACGATCGTTCAGCCTGGGGCTAGTCCGGATACCTCGCTTTGGTGGAGTCACGAAACCCTGTACAGGCTTTGCCTCAGAAATTACTCGGACGCTATTTCGGTTTTTAGTGCGGAATTAAAAGACGTGCAGGAATCGCTTTTGAAAAAAAGCCAGAGCATTCTCTTAAAAAAAGGGAAGAGCGTCGTAACGTTGGATACTTTATCGGAAGAAGCGATAGCCGAAGCCGTACGATCCTATCAAAAATGGAGGATGCAGGTCGCGGAATTAGCGGTTAAGGGAAGGCTCTTCACCCGCCCTTGGCTCGCTCCTCTTTACAGAGCTAGTTGGTTTATATGGAACAGAAAGGCTAGAATTACGGATTCCGTACTGACAGGAAAGGATCTACCTTTCGAGCCCGCATATTTATGAATTCCACCGAAAGCGAGAGGGATCTTGCGAAATAGAGATTGCCCTTGGGAAAAGAAACGGAAGTCCGTCGGCGACTAACATGACTGCTATAATTATCGGAAATGATACTACGAAAATTTTCATAGTAGGATGATTGTTTATAAAATCGTCGACCGATCCCGATAAGACCGACAGGATCACGAATGAAAGTATTACTTCGATTTCCATTCTATAAAAATCGCAGGATAGACCGACTGCTTTGATAATGGAGTCGACCAAAACGATGGTATCTAGTTCAATCATTCCTAGTACAGCACCGCGCAGGCAAAAGATTTTTTTTTCGTTTCAGACAGGGAACTTTTTTCTCCCGGTTCGATCTTATGGTGGATCTCGCTTGCGCGTTTGGCGTTTCAGAAAAGGCCTCCGGATAACATGATTGATTCTCTTCCGGAAACGTTAAAATCGCAGATGGCTATCGATTCATTCATACGATTTGTCGACCAACTAACCGCGAATCATAGAACGATTCTTAAACCGAGCGCGGCCATTCATCCGATGATCCGCCTCTGCGGAATCGATTTTGGGAGGGTTGCCGACCATGATGAATCAGGAGTGGAGATTGTCGATTCCGAGGACGAACTTCCGGAGCGGCGAGAGAAAACCGGGTCAAGAGAGAGTCTAATATTTGTGATTCCATTTCGAGCGGAAAATTTGTATAGAAATCTAGAAGGGCAATCGATTTCCGGCGGAGCGGAAAGAACCGATTTTGGGCGTGCAAAATGAAATTCCTGCCGAAAGAGTTTTTATCTCATCCTGTAGAAGGTAGGCGGTTGATCGGGAGCGCGCTGGGAGAAATTCTTCCGGCAAAACCCAGCTTATTAATCTTTCTACGACATCTAGGCTGTATTTTTTGTAGGGAAACCGTCGCGGATCTGAGATTAATGGCGGAATCGATTCCCGCTTTTCCACCCGTGCTATTCATATATCCCGACACGGTTCGGGATGGGGAGGAATTTTTTCAGAGATTTTGGCCCGAAGCGAGCGCGATCGGAGATCCGAAAACGATCCTTTTTCGATTGGCCGATCTTCAAGATGGCGGATTTCTGGAGCTAGCCGGACCCGAAGTTTGGGTGAGTGCGTTGCGCGCGGTTACGAAAGGAAATTTTTACGGAGTCCAGGGCCCTCACCTGCTGCAAATGCCCGGCGCCTTTTTGGTTTTAAAAGATCGGATTCTTTGGAAACATACATATCGTCATATAGGAGATCATCCTGATTGGACGAAATTGCCCGGTTGCACTCCGATTCCTTCGGAAGATTTTGATCCGGGAATTCTTCCCGCATAAGATTTTTTCCTAAATCAACCGATTCCGGATCGGATTTACTTCTTCAGAGTCCGTTTTCTCCAAGAAAAAAATCGAAAATTACGCCATATCTGAGGAATGAGCGGATAACGTGTATGCCCTTCGTACCGGAATTGCTGGATAAAAATCTTCGGTTCTATCGAATGAACTCATGCTGAATCGAGATCAAAAATTAAACGTATCAGTTCAAGAGTATTTTAAAACCGGCAGAAAGGAAGCGTTTCTGAGGGAAGCCTGGGTATGGGTTCGAGAAATCTGCATAGGCCGATTTCAATTGGACGAGGATGCAAGTTCGGAAGTGACTTTACATCTGATCCAAAATGCGGATCGATGTTTGGAGATTTTCCGAACAAGAAATTACAGTAACTTTCCGGCGTATCTAACGGTTTTTATTAAGAACTTAATTTTAAATCAAAGGAAAAAGGAAATTTCAAAAGGAAGGAGGGAAAAATTGATCCTCCTATCGGAAGAACGCGGGTATGATGAAAGCGCTAGCTTCGAGAGAAAGATCGTTTTAGAGGAAGAAAGCGTAAGCGTTTTGGTCCGGAAAACTTTGTCCGAACTCTCTCCGTTGGCCTGCCTGATCGTGAAAATGAAGCATCAGATTCGATTGGACCTGCGGGATATCCGGTTATTGCGGTCCAGGCTGAAATTGATCGACATGAGATTTAGGACTTATCTTACCGAGGACGAAGAGGAAGTCAGAACTCATAGACTGAGAAGGAAAGCGATTTCGGACCAATTATTGGTATTCTTCGGGCGAATTCACACCGCCGATCGGGCTGCAGTAAATAAATGGAGACAAAGAAAGCGCGATTGGCTCCGTAAAATGGACCGTATCAATGAAGAAAAGAGTTTTCGTCGAATTAGCGCCTATTTAAGTTTTAGCGAACATAGCGTTCGCAGAATTTATTACGATGCGATTCGAACGATTCGGGACCGTAGCTATTGGAAGGAGATCGGAATGTCCAAGGTCGCTTAACGACCGGTTATGGATCCGGTTTGACGGTCGGTATCCAAAGTTTCCGGAAAATTTTGGATTTATTTCGCAAGGACGAAAGTTCGGCGAGCAGATTCGTAACGGCACGATGACCGGCCTCCATACCTCGGGTAACGGACCGATTTAATAATCTCGCACTCGTACTTACCATACTTAACTCGGAAATCTTGGGAGATATGACTCGAATCTTGATTCCTTTAGGCGGCGATTGCATGATTTTTACCGCGCGATTGTACATCGTGTGATGAACTTTCGTAATCATATGATAGAGTTTTTTATCCGATGGATAGGACAACCATCCCTGGATATTCGGAATCGGGTCCGAAAGATCTTCCTTCGGAGAGTTCAATACGACGGTGATATCCTTGTAGCCGGCCTCGATTACTTTTTCCAACGGAATCGGATCGGAAATCCCTCCGTCCCCAAAGTATTCCTCCTCCAATTTCCATTTTCCCCGAGTGGCGATGGGTAAAGAGGTGGCTGCTTTCAATAAATGGAATACGTTCGACGCCGTTGCACGGACGTATTCGGCCCTGATTTTGGCTAAATTAGTTACGACGACATAGAAAGGAGCCGTTTCTTTTTTTTCCAGATATTCCGAAGGGAGACGATACTTGGCACCGAATAAATAATCGATCAGATACTCCTGGTCTAGAATCGTTTTTCCTTTAAACGGGTTTAGCAGGTTGATAAGCTTATTCCCTACTAATTCTTTCCTCCAAATGTCCAGAATTCGAAGACTTTCTTCTTGGTTGACCTCGTAGCCGGTCGTATAATATGCCGCGGCGCAGGATCCGGACGAAACTCCTACGATTAAATCAAAGAATGTAGAAGGCACATATTGATTTAGGGCGTATAAAGCTCCTCCTGCGAAGGATCCTTTCATACCTCCTCCTGCTACGACCAAGGCTCTCGATTGTTTTTTTGCGTGGGGAAGGGAGTTTGAACTCGGGGATTTATCAAATTCTCCCGGAGAAAAATAAGAACTCATTAGATTCTAGGATTTGTAGAACGGGAGGTTTCGCAAGCAGGATGCAAGTGCTCAGTTTAAAAACTCGGTTCGATTTTTCGGCGATTTTCCCCCTTTTTTGCAACCTAAAATTACCAATTTTCTTGCCCATAAGTGATACAAATGGCATAATTTATGCGCAAAAAGTGAGAATTTACTCGTTAAAGAATTGACTTAGGAATTCTTCCTATCAATCGTCTAAGAAGCACATGCAATTTGCCGTCGTAAATACTAGGGAGAGAATCGGGAAAAGATTCAAAATTTTCCAAGGCGCGATTTTGAGCGTCCTTCTCTACTCCCTCGCGATGGACGCCGTAATCGATACCATCGATATCTGGAACGGCGATTGGTCCGGTATTAGCCGGGAGTTTTTGATCCTCAAAAACCCCAGGTATAATATTCACGAACGAGAAGGCTTGTATACCGGGTCCTATTTTGAGTCCCAGACCAAGGAAGAATCGGGTGATGAGCCTCTTCCTCTACTCGGTTTTCAATTAATCGAGCCCAATTCCGACAGCTTTTTTATGGATATCTCGGGAGGACTAACGGTCTTCCCTCTACTACTCTATTTTTTCCTCTCTCTGCCGCCTCCTACAATATTCTAATGTTAGAGATCATTTTAGAATTTGGGAAAAACTATGACCCGGGTTCTACGGATGGAAGGGTGGGGGTCGCTTTAGGCCGCTTCGCCTCCTTGTTAGAAAAAGAGGAAATATTATTTTTATGTCAATTATTCACACGAAAGATCTGGTAAAGCCAGTTGAAAACGGTACAATGGAATTACAAAAGGAGCTCGGGTACGAATTTTACGGAAGGCATTTGATGACCGATTTTGTCGGATGCCAAATCGATTTAGACGACGCCGAGCAAATTGCGAAGGATATGGAAGAAGCGATCGTTTCGATCGGAGCTACGATCCTGAATAAGGTAGAACATCGATTTGATCCGCACGGAGTCACGATTCTATTCTTGCTTTCGGAGTCGCATGCAAGCATTCACACGTATCCCGAGTTTAATTCCTGCTTTTTGGACATATTTACTTGCGGTAAAACGATCGATGTTATCCCTTTCGGTGCTTACCTGCAAAATTTATGGAAACCTACTAGGGTAATCAATCGTTATGAGGAGCGATCTGCCTAAGACACAGACGCTAAAGGAAAGTAAAATGGATCCGACTACAAAGTCGTGGTTTACCGAGCAGGTAGACTATCGCGAGATGCACCAGTTCTTAAAAGAGAAGAACTCAACTAGCTTCCGGACAGAATTCCAGCAAGTCGAGTTGCACAATCTTACAGCTTTTGGAAGAACGATGGTGCTAGATGGCGCTGTGCAATCTGCCGAGGCTGACGAGCATTTGTTTCACGAATGCTTGGTTCAGCCGGCGATGCTAGCCCATCCTGAACCTAAGAAAGTTTTGATTCTGGGAGGCGGAGAAGGCGCGACCCTGCGAGAAGTTCTGAAGCACCCGAGTGTAGAATTGGCCGTGATGGTGGATATCGACGGGCAATTCGTGGATTTTTGCAAAGATAAATTGCCGGATTGGAATTCGGAGGCGTTTTCCGATTCCCGTACAAAATTACTGCATATGGACGGGCGAAAGTATCTGGAAGATACGAACGAAACCTTCGATGTCATCATCACGGACATTACGGACATTCTTTTGGATGGGCCGGCGATCCGTTTGTACACTCAGGAATTTTACGCCCTCTGCGCCCGGAAATTAAATAAGGACGGGTATCTGGCTCTCCAAGCGCTGGAACTATCTCCGTCAGTTTGGGAACAGCACGCGACGCTGAGGAGAACGATTCGCAAATCTTTCGCATCGGTGGAAAGTTATAGCATTTTTGTTCCCTCGTTCACTTCGACTTGGGGATTTATCATCGCTTCTAATTCGGGAAGTCCGATTCTTTCCACCGAAGTTCTCGCGGAGAAATTGGAAAAAAGAAATTTATCCTCCAAACTCTTTGCGTTCGACGAAATTACGTATAAGGGAATTTTTTCCTTACCAAAGGATCTCCGCAAATATCTGACCTTGGACGGCTCGATCTTGGAAGACGGGCAGCCGTTAAAATTCTTTCCGAGAGACAAAGAATTTAGAAGAGGGGGTAAAAAGTGACCCAGAGCCAAATGCTCTTTAGGGTGTATTTCTTATCTCAAAGCAAAACCGAATCTGGGCTACCTGCCGGAATCGGTTCCATTTCATCTCCAACAAAACGGGCATGGACTCTAGGCTTTCCTTTTGATTGCATCGTCATCGAAGGGAGTGGCTCGGGCGAGGAAGGCGATCCTCTTTTTATCGAGGATTGGCTTAAAAAGAACGGATACGGATATTCGATAGCCGAGACGTCTCGTTCGATTCGATTGGATAAAGAAAAAGGAAATTCACGACAAAAGGAAGCGCCTTCTCTCTTTGCAGCAAGGGCGGCGCTGATCGCTTTTTTTGAAACTGCGGGTTCTTTCTTGGAGCAATCCAAAGAATGGGTGGTTCGAAGCTATTCGAAATACTCTAAAGTGACCACGTTACAATTACTAACTGCGGATGAAGTTCGGGAAAAACATGACCGTAGTCTAATGTTACGAGTTCGATTAGAATCAACTTGTTCTTTACTCGCGGACCCATTCAACACAAACTGGAAAGAGTTACGAGAATTTGGAGCAGGTAAGCAAGGACCGACTTTAGAGCAGTTGGAATCCTTGATGAGCTCTTGGGAATCCATTCAGGAAGCGTTAGAGCTTCTTATGGAAAGAGTTTCCGAAAAGAAGTTTTTATTTTGGGAAATGCTCGCCGAATATATGATCGTAGTTCTCATCCTTCTGGAACTAGTGATAGGGATAATGGACTACATACATACTTAAATAAGGTATCGAATGCAACTCTGTTCATATAAGTCAAGGGCAAGCGTTGCATTCGTATTTCTTTTTTTTTGTGGAACTTCCGCCTTATATGTGCTGACCGCACAAAATTCCTCCTCTCCTTTCGGCCCCAAAAATCAAAAAAAATCGAAACAGGAAAAACCGGGCCTCGTTAAAAAGGTTCAAGATGGAAATGAGAACGCTAGTTCGAATGGAAAAGACGTAAAGAAGCAGACGAAGCTTGGCGTACAAGATGCGGAAGACGATAACGATAAGGATGAAGAAGAAGAAAATCATCCTCCTCTCCTTGCGAAAACACCGGAAAAGGAAGAAGACGACGAAGAAGAGGATAAAATCGAAGTCAATGTCGAGTTCGCGACGGACTTTATATTTAGAGGGAATTCCTTCGGGAGTGAAACGATCAGCCAAAGGGATAATATCGCCTACAAATCGTTCCTCCCGGCTTATACGTTTCAGCCTTCGATCGAAATTCCCGTAACGGACCGTCTCACTGTGGAATTTTGGTTTAACTTGTTTATGAGTCATCTCGGAAATCGCGATTCGGATCAACGATTTTTACAAAACGGTCCCGGAGGACCTGAGCTGTTAGGCTATTATCAACCTGCGCTAATGCAAGGGCAGCTTCCTTTTGATCCTAGATATGTTCACCCTTATAAGGAAGATAACGGATTAAAATGGGACAACGGGGGAGAAATAGAGGTCACTTACGAACTAAGCAGATCGAAATTCGGAAACGTGAATGTGGGCTTTTTTTCCTACAATACGTTTCTTGCAAAAGATCGATTTTCCTGGACTCAATTCTTCGTTAATTGGGAAATTCCGGCCGCTAAATTTTTAAATCCGAAACTTTCCTTTTACAAGACGACCGATCCCGATAATCTTTCGGCGACGACAGGAATTAACAAAGGTTGGGGGTATATTCCCTTCGAAATAAGTCATGAATTTAAGCTTCGCGAATCGATGAAGCTTTCCCTTTCGACATCGATCGGATATATCATCAGAAATAATCCCGCCGATAATCGATCCGGATTTTCGGATATAACCACAACGGCCAAATATTCGATCGGATCATTCTTCCTATCCGCAAACGTCGCCTACCGGCCCGATATGGAGATTTACGATAATAGTTACTACTTCGACAATATCAGGGGCCGGTATCAAAATGAGGACGGGCTCACTGTGGATCCTTCAAAGCAGTATGGAATTTACAATAACGCCTTTAAGCAAGCCGTCGTTAATAACGTTCCTGATCCGATCGTCCAGAAGGCGATCATCGATTCCTACCAAAGCCAGGCCATCGTTAGAGCAATCTATTATTTCTCGATCGGCTACACTAAGTATCTATAGTTTCCGTGCAGAGGACGGAAGACGGAGGACTGAAGACAGAACATTGATGAGCCAGGTTTCTATGTTCTACAGGAAGATTCCTCAGTTATCAGTGGATTTTTCGTCTAACCCCGCTGCCTTTCCAACATCTAGCAGCTACTGTCTTCCGTCCTCTGACCTCTGTCTTCTGAAAAAGCGAACACGTCTGTCCTCAGTCCCCTGAAGGGCTCTCGTAAATAGGTGTCAGGTATTAAATATTGCTTCGCTTTAGGCCTGTAGGCAAGGCCATGAGAAGAGGCCGGTGATACATTATTATTTTATATTATTCTAATTCTTTCGGACGCTCCGGGGTTCGAGAAGCTCCGAAGGGTGCGCTCATGGAAAAGGAGGTTTTATCGGGAGTTTAATTTGGCGGGATAATTACTATTGGGACTAAACGGAAAAGGATGGGGGAATTCGGTTAAAAAATACAAAAAGGTATTGACGGGTGTGGAGACGTAATTATTGTGGATAACGCACCTGAGAGAGTTTTCCAGTAGTGGAGAGATCTTGAGGGAAGTAGAAGTTCTTTGAAAACGAATAGAGTAGCGTGACCCGCGATTGATCTTGAGAGAGATTGA